>NZ_DATDMY010000070.1:0-7484 GCF_036518555.1 Dokdonella sp.
CTTGCCCATGAAGATGTGCGTTTCGCCGAACGCGATCTTGCCGGCGACGACCTGCGAGGTGTGCGCGACGATGAACAGCGAGTCGCCGTAGACCTCGATCTTCGGGCGCTGGTGCGCGTTGTGCGCGTCCTCGACCGCGAGCTCGTGCAGGCCGAACTCCTCGCGCAGCGTCTCGAGCAGGTCCTCGCTCGGTTCGCGCACGCCGACCCAGACCCATTCGTCGGGCGTCTCGAGGACGTCGCTGATCTCCTCGACCGTGATGTCGCGCAGGCGACGTCCGTCGGCGGAGTACGCGACGCAATTGACGACCATCGGATCCTTGCAGGTCGGGTCGGTCGGCAGCGGGCTGGCGGGAAGGTCCATGGCGCATCATGCCGCGCCCGACATGAACGCGGCAATCGCGCGGATGCCGGCGTAGGGCCGGCGCGGCCGTCCGACCACGCCCGTGACGGCGCGTGAGTCGAACGCGAATGAAGCGCGAATGCCTTGCGGCGGCCGCTGCCGACAATCGCATGGGCCCGCGGCGCGGGCCGGGCGGACATCCGCGTCCGCATCGAACGTCACTCGCACATCGGGGTCATCCATGCGTATATCGCTGCACGCCGCCATCATCTTCGCCGTGTTCTCCGGCCATGCGTATGCCGGCCGTTTCGTCGATCTCGGCGTGGCCAACGGCCAGATGACGAGCCTGTCCCACAACGGTCGCATCGCAGCCGGCATCGCCGGCGAGAGCGGGTGGCGTTGGGCGAAGGACCGCGGCGCGTCCGTGCTGACCGGCTTCGTCGAGGCCGAGGGCATGAGCTCGTGGGCGCAGCCGATCGCCGGCGCGTGGACCAACGCGGCCACGCTCGACGTCGCCGCGCTCGCCTACAGCAACAGCGATCTCGTCGGCGGACCGGTCGAAATCGGCGGCATGCCCGACGCCGCCGGCCTCGACGGCACGCTCAGCGTCGGCTACGGCGTATCCGACACGAACGTCGCGGTCGGGCTCGCCTACGACGACACCGGCAATGCGATCGCGTTCCGCTGGGACGCGGATGCGGGCATCGCGCGCCTGGCCGTCGATCGCCCCGGCAACGCCTCGCGCGCGAACGGCGTCAGCGCCGACGGCCGCGTGATCTGGGGCTGGAACGACCAGGACGACGGTTTCCGCAGCGCGGTGGTCTGGCACGACGGCGTGCCGAGCGACCTCCTCGACGCCGACGGCCATTCCGTCGGAGAAGCCGACGGCGGCAGCCGCGACGGCCGCGTCGTCGTCGGCAGCGGCCTCGCGACGCCCGACGGCAGTTCGGCCTGGCGCTGGACCGCGGCGACGGGCGTGCAGCCGCTCGGCGTTCCCGCGCTCGCGCCCGGCCGCCGCGCGGTGGCCGCGCCCGCATCACCCGCGCGCGCCGCGCTCGTCGCGGCGCATCCGGAGCGCGCGAGTGCACGCGTCGGCGACGGCGCAGTGCAGGGATTCCCGCCCGCGTCGTACGCATTCGGCGTCAGCGATGACGGCAACGTCATCGTCGGCCGCAGTGGTGCGTTCCCGATGTTCTTCGCGACGGTGTGGACGCCCGCGACGGGCATGGTGCGGCTCGACGACTACGCGAGCGCGCACGGCGTGGCGATCCCCGCGGGCTGGTCGCTGCTGACGGCCACGGCGGTGTCGGCGGATGGGCTCGCGATCGGCGGCTGGGGCGTCGATCCGAACGACGCGTTGAACTCGTTCGTGATCGACCTGCACGACGACGCCCCGCGACATGCGCTGCTCGAGGCGCACGGCACGGTGGACTGGAACGACCTGCCGGACGGCCCGTTCGCAGGCGTGCCCGTCGGCACGCCGGTGACGATGACGTTCCGCATCGCGCCGGACGGCGTCGAGGTCGAGCCGGGCGAAGCGACGTCGTACCCGGTCGAACTCGATACGTTCTCGCTCGTCGCGGGCACGGCGAGCGACTCGCTCGTCGCGACTCCGTCCGGCCCGGGCGTCTGGATCAACAACGACTATCCGCTGTCGGACGGCATCCACCTGTTCGACACGCCGACCGCGACCGCTGGCCAGTCGATGGAGTTCGAGTTGTTCAATCCGCGCGGCGACATGTTCGATTCGGACGACCTCGGTCGCATCGACCGCACGTTCGGCCCCGAATTCTTCGAGAAGGCGTCGTGGGTCGTCGCCGCGGGCGGTCAGTTCGGCATGTACATGGCGCTCGACTCGGTGAGCATCCACGACGTCGAGGACGGAACCGACGTGATCTTCGACGACGGCTTCGAAACGCCGCAGCTGCCTTGACGCGCGCGTTCATCGGTGCCGGCCCCGCGCCGGCACCGGTTCATGCCTGCGACCGCAGGCGCAGCGCGAGCGCGAGATGGATCGGCAGGAACAGCACGATCCAGTGCAGGTTGGCCTGCGCGAACGTCGGCAGGATCTTAGAGAACAGCGCGAGTGCGGCGCCGAGCACGACGAGCCACGCGATCACGCGCGCGCGCGGCCGATCGCGCAGGCGGCCACGCGCGATGCCGAACCATGCGGGCACAAGCGCGAGGCAGAGGGGATTCAGCAGCAGCAGGTTCTCATTGCGCCACGCCGCGCGATGCTCGGTGCCGAACCAGAGGAACAGCAGCAGCAGGCCGCCGATGCCGCAGAACAGCTCGAACAGCAGCGCGAAGGTCGCGAGCGGTACGCGGCGCGAGGCGCGCGTCGAACCGCCGAGCGCGTGGAGGACCGCGCCCAGCGCGAGGCCGAGGCCGAGGAACGGCCAACGCAGGTCGGGCGGCAGTGCGGGCGAGGGTTCGATCTCGCCGCGCGCGAGCGTGACCGCGGGCGCCGCGAACGGCACGCTGCCGTTGTTTGCACCGGCGACGACGTCCGCGAGCGTCGCGGGCACGAAACTTTCCTGCCAGTAGTCGATGCGCTGGTCCGCGTACGGGCCGAGGCCGAGGTCGATGAGCAGCATCAGCCACGGCTCCGGCGCCATCAGGCGCAGGGCGTCGAGGCGCCAGGTATAGCCGCGCGAGCGGCCCTCGCTCTGCGCGTGCAGCGCGCCGCCGAGTGCGTGGTCGAGCGCGTCGCGCACGCGCGTCGAGCAGTTGGCCTCGAAATAGTCGTAGTGGTACTGCACGTTCTCCGGGCGCACGTTCCATTCGAGGAACTCGACCAGCGTGCGCGTCTGTTCGGGCGTCAGCGCGAGCCGCTGCTCGACGATCTCGCGCCGCTCGTAGCGGTACATGTCGAGGTCGTCGGCGAGATCGTCCGCCGCCATGCGATAGCGCATGCGGCCGCGCGCGAAGTTGAGCAAGAAATCCTGCTGGTCGAAATCGAAGATGCCGTAGTTGTAGGCGATCGCGCTGCCGCTCGCCGGATCGCGCACGACGATCGCGTTGTGGCCGAAGCGTTCGAAGAAGATCTCGCCGGGGCCGATCGTGAGCAGGCTGACTTCGGGTGCGGTCGGCGCCGCCGCCGCGGGCAGCGCCGAGACGTCGCCCGCCTGCGCGTGCGCGGCGCCGGATGCGACGAACAGCGACAGCGCGAGGGCGCAGGCGCGCGCGCACGCGGCACGCCACGGCGCGCTCAAGGCGTCGGTCCCGCCGCTTCCGCGCGCATCATGCCTCGTGTACCCGTACCGCAAACTGCTGCACGCGGCGCGCGTCGGCCTTCGTCACGTGGAAATGAAAGCCGCCGAGCGTCGTTTCCTCGCCGACTTCGGGCAGGTGGCCGATCTCCGAGGTGATCATGCCGCCGACGGTGTCGAACGCCTCGTCGCTGAGGTCGCAGCCGAAGCGCTCGTTGAATTCCGCGATCGGCGTGAGCGCGTTGACGAGGAAGTCGCCGTTGGGCGCAGGCTGGATCATCGTGTGCTTGTCGTCGTCGTCGTCGTGTTCGTCGCCGATGTCGCCGACGATCTGCTCGAGCACGTCCTCGATCGTGATGAGCCCGGCGACGCCGCCGTATTCGTCGACGACGATCGCCATGTGGTTGCGCGACAGGCGGAACTCCTTCAGGAGGATGTTCAGCCGCTTCGACTCGGGGATCATCGTGACCGGCCGCAGCAGCTTGCGGATGTCGCAGTCGGCGCCTTCGGCGAAGCAGCGCAGCAGGTCCTTGGCGAGCAGGATGCCGAGGATCTCGTCCTTGTCGCCCGCGTGCACCGGAAAGCGCGAGTGCCCCGACTCGAGCACGTCGGCGAGGATCTGCTTGAGCGGCGCGTCGATCGGCAGCGAGACCATCTGCGCGCGCGGCACCATGACGTCGGATACGGTGAGGTCGGCGACCTCGATCGCGCCCTCGAGCATCGACAGGGTGTCGTTCGAGAGGAGGCCGTTGGCCTGCGCGTGACGCAGCTCGTCGATGAGTTCCTCGCGACTCTGCGGTTCGCCGGAGAGCGCCTGCGTGATGCGCTCGAACCACGATCGTGGCGGGGGTGTACTGGGAGGGTCCTCGCTCATTGGGTGCCGCTGCGAGCCCTTGCGGGCGGGGCGGCAGTGTAGCAAAAGCGCGAAGACGGCAAGGTTGCGGTACGGCGAAGCCTCCGCAAATGGCTGATGCAGCTACGAAAAATGCGCATCAGGTGGCGTCGTGGCGGTACGGATCGACGATGCCGAGCCCGGCGAGGATGTGTGTCTCGAGCGCTTCCATGCGTTCGGCGTCGCGCTCGTCCTCGTGGTCGTAGCCGAGCAGGTGTAGCACGCCGTGGATCGTCATGTGCGCGAAATGGTCGCGCGCATCCTTGCCCTGTTCGCGCGCCTCGCGTGCGACGACCGGCGCGCAGATGACGAGGTCGCCGAGCAGGCCGCTGTGCTCGCCGGGCGCGGGTTCGTACGGGAAGCTCAGCACGTTGGTCGCGTAGTCGCGGCCGCGGAACTGGCGGTTGTAGCGCCGGCCGGCCGCACGGCCGACGATGAGGATGTTGAGTTCCGTCCAGCCCGGTCTCTGCTCGAGTTCGGGGATCGCGGCGAGCCAGCGCTCGAACGTGCGCAGCACGGGCACGCCCTTGCGGCCGGCCTCGTTGCGCAGCCACAGGCAGACACGCGAGTCGTCGCGGTCGCGCGCGGCGCCCTTCTCGAGGCGACGCCGGCGTGGTTCAACCTTCATCGGTACGCGTCGCCTTCGACGCGAGCGTGTCCGCGGTCGCCTCGCGCTGCTCGTACGCGCGCACGATGCGCTGCACGAGCGGGTGGCGCACGACGTCCTTCGCGGTGAAGAACGTGAAGCTCACGCCGTCGACGTCCCGCAGCACCTCGATCGCGTCGTGCAGGCCGGATTTCACGTGGCGCGGCAGGTCGTTCTGCGTCATGTCGCCGGTGACGACCGCGACCGAGCCGAAGCCGATGCGCGTGAGGAACATCTTCATCTGCTCGACGGTCGTGTTCTGCGCCTCGTCGAGGATCACGAACGCGTCATTGAGCGTGCGCCCGCGCATGTACGCGAGCGGCGCGATCTCGATCACGTTGCGCTCGACGAGCTTGCCCACCTTCTCGATGCCGAGCATCTCGTACAGCGCGTCGTAGAGCGGGCGCAGGTACGGGTCGACCTTCTGGGTGAGGTCGCCGGGCAGGAAACCGAGCTTCTCGCCGGCCTCGACCGCGGGCCGCACGAGGATGAGGCGCTGCACGCGGTTGTCGTTGAGCGCGTCGACCGCCATCGCGACGGCGAGGTAGGTCTTGCCGGTGCCGGCGGGACCGACGCCGAAGTTGACGTCGTGCGTCGCGATCGCGTGCAGGTAACGCTGCTGGTTGGCGCCGCGGCCGCGGATCGTTCCGCGCTTGGTCTTGATCGCGACGTCCTGCGCGCCTTCGGCCGCGCGCGCATCGAGCGCATCGATGCCCGATTCGGACAGGCGCAGGTTCACCTGCGCGCCGGTCAGCGTTTCATGCCCGGTGGCCGCATAGAGGTCGCGCAGCACGCGCTCGCCGAGCTTGACCGCATGCTCGCTGCCGGTCACGCGGAATACGTTGCCGCGGTTGGCGATCTCGACGCCGAGGCGCAGTTCGATCTGGCGCAGGTGCTCGTCGAACGGGCCGGCGAGATTGGCGAGACGCTCGCCGTCGTCGGGCTCGAGCTCGAAATCGTGGTGGGTGAGGTCGGTCATGGGCGTCGAAGCGTAGCGCGCGGCGCCGGGTTGGGCCACAGTTGGCCTCGGGGCGCATACAGGAGTGCTTCATGCAGGCGATTCCGCACGGCGTTCCGGAGCCGCGCTCGTGCTCGCGGCTTCGCTGTCGTTCGGGCGCTGATTTTCCAGCGCCGTGAAACGAGAGGTGATTGCATCTAATTAAACGAAGAATTAAATTATGCGAATGGCCACGAAACGCCCTGCCAGGCGGCCCGTTGGCGTCCGACCACGCACGCCGGGCCGCCCCGCCGCCGCGAGTCCGGAACTGCGTCCGCGCCTGCTCGACGCGGCGCTCGCGTGCTACGTGCGCGACGGTATCGCGGCGACGTCGCTGCGCGCGATCGCGCGCGAGGCGGGGGTCACGCCTGCGCTGCTGCACTACTACTTCGGCGATGCGACGCAACTGCGCCAGGCGGTCGTCGACGAGCGCGTGCTGCCGGCGATCGCGTCGTTCCGCTCGACGCTGCCGCTCGACGGCGAGGTCGCCGCGCTCGTCGCCGCCTTCGTCGGCGGTGTCGGCGCGCTCGTCGAGCGCTACCCATGGCTGCCCGCGCTGTGGGTGCGAGAAGTGCTGTGCGAAGGCGGCGCGCTGCGCGACGTCGTGCTCACGCGCGTCGCGCCGCAGATTCCGCAGGCGCTCGCCGCGAAGTTCGCGCAGGCGCAGCGCGAAGGCACGCTCAATCCGGACCTCGATCCGCGCCTTCTCGTCGTCTCGATGATGGGGCTCACGCTGTTTCCGGCCGCGAGCGCGCCGATCTGGCGCAGCCTGTTCCACGCGTCCGACATCGGTGCCGACTCGCTGCGCGCGCACACGATCGCGCTGCTCGATCGCGGCCTCGGTGTCGGCTAGGAGTCGTTCGTGAAGACATGCCCTTTCAGTTCGCGCAGCCGCATCGCCGCCAACGTGCGGCCGTCGATCGTCGCGGCGCTGCTGCTGCTCGGCGCGTGCGCGAAGTCGCCGCCGCAGGCGCTCGGTACGCTCGAATTCGATCGCGTGAGCCTGCCGTCGCCGGCGGCCGAGCGCATCGTCCGCATCGACGCGCACGAAGGCGAGCAGGTTGCCGCGGGCCAGCCGCTGCTCGAACTCGATCCTGCGCACACGAAGGCGCTGCTGGCCGCCGCCGAGGCCGCCGCGCAGCGGGCGCGCGACGCGCTGGCCGAGCTGAAAGCGGGCCCGCGCGCGGAGGAGATCGCACAGGCGCGCGCGAACCTCGCCGCGAGCGAGGCCGAGGCGCGCGAGGCGCGTGCGTACTACGCGCGCCTGCTGCCGCTGAAGGACCGCAACTACGTCGCCGCCGCCGATCTCGACCGCGCGCGCGCGGCAGCCGGCAACGCCGACGGCAGGGTGAGCGCGGCGCGTGCGGCGCTCGACGAACGCTTGCACGGTACGCG
>NZ_DATDMY010000071.1:0-7330 GCF_036518555.1 Dokdonella sp.
AGGAACGTGGCCTGATGCGCGCCTACCTCGAGCTGCTGCGGCACGTGCTCGACCACGGCGCCGACAAGGCCGACCGCACCGGCACGGGCACGCGCAGCGTGTTCGGCTGGCAGATGCGTTACGACCTCGCCGAAGGGTTTCCGCTCGTCACGACGAAGAAGCTGCACCTCAAGTCGATCGTGCACGAGCTGATCTGGTTCCTGCGCGGCGAAACGAACGTGCGCTACCTCAGGCAAAACGGCGTGACGATCTGGGACGAATGGGCCGATGCCGACGGCGAGCTCGGTCCGGTCTACGGCAAGCAGTGGCGCAGCTGGTCCGCGCCCGACGGCCGCACGATCGACCAGATCGCATGGGTCGTCGACGAGATCCGCCGCAACCCCGATTCGCGTCGCCTCATCGTCAGCGCGTGGAACGTCGCCGACCTGCCGCGCATGGCGCTGCAGCCGTGTCACACGATGTTCCAGTTCTACGTCGCGAACGGGCGTCTGTCGTGCCAGCTCTACCAGCGCTCGGGCGACATCTTCCTCGGCGTGCCGTTCAACATCGCGAGTTATGCGCTGCTCACGCACATGGTCGCGCAGGTGACCGGCTTGGAACCGGGCGATTTCGTGCATACGCTGGGCGACGCGCACCTGTACTCGAATCATTTCGAGCAAGCGCGCGAGCAGCTCGCACGCGAGCCGCGGCCGTTGCCGAAGCTCGTGCTGAATCCCGACGTGCGTTCGCTGTTCGACTTCCGCTACGAGGATGTCGCGATCGCCGGCTACGCGCCGCACCCGGCGATCAAGGCGCCGGTCGCGGTGTGACCTTGCAGCCGGCGCTGCAGCGGAACCAAGCGGCGCCGCCGGGATAGTCGACCGTCATCGCGAAATGGCGCAGCGCGTTGCCGCCGAGTGCGCCTTCGACCTTCGCGTCCATCATGCCCGACATGAATTCGTGGAACGCGCGATCCGGGCGCCAGGTGAACCAGACGGGACCGATCGCGTGGCCGGCGATCTCGACGCTCGGTACTTCGATCATCGCCGCGTGCGTCTGTTCCTGTGCGTCCTCGATCACGCGCCAGTCGGGATGGGCCGCGCGCCAGGCCTTGAACTGCACGTCGGCGATCATGCTCGTCGCGCGCACGGCGGGCCCGCCGTCGCCGAGCGCCTTCAGCGCCGCGGGCGTGAGCCTCGTCGTCGCGCCGGTGTCGAGCAACAGGTCGACCGCACGGCCGTCGATGCGCACGGTGATGCGCGGGAAGTTCGTCTCGCGCGCGCCGTCGGCGCCGGCCTTGAAGCCGAGCGCGACGCGCGTGGCGTCGGCCGTGGGCTTCCAGCCATCGCCCTCGAGCACGAGCCGCTTCGCCGGGTAATCCCAGGTCCAGACGTGTCCGCCGAACCAGCCCTGGCCGAGCATGCCGTCCCAGTCGATCCATGCGGGTGCCTTCGGGTCCGTCGGCATGACCGGCACGATGCCGTCGCCGGGCGGCGCTGGAATCGCCGCATCGCGGAACGCGGGCCAGCCCACGCCGCGCGCGCCCGGCGGCGCATCGCTGCCCGCGGGCAATGCGAGCGTCGACAGGCCGAGCCGCTCGACCGCGGCCTCGGTCAGGAACAGTCCGCCACCGCTGTCGGTGTAGAAGTGCACGGTGCCGCCGTGCGCGAGCGGCGCATCGAGATGGACGAGGTCCGCTTCGAAGCGCGCGTGCAGGTCGTGCGAAGGGGCGGGCGCATTCGACGCGGCGAACGCGAGGATCGGCAGCAGGAGCGGCGCAATCGGCATCGGTGCTCTCCGGACGGTGGCGATCAGTCTCGACGCGACCGCGCGTGCGATGCAGTGTCGGAAGTCATCGCCCGCTGACTTCCGCGGGCCGGGCCGTCACACTACGCGGATGAGGATCTCGTTGATCGCCGCGCTCGACCGCCGGCTCGCGATCGGCCGCGGCGGCGTGATGCCCTGGCACCTGCCGGACGACCTGCGCCGCTTCAAGGCGCTCACGCTCGGCCGGCCCGTGCTGATGGGGCGAAAGACCGCGCTCGCGATCGGTCGCGCGCTGCCGGGGCGCGACAACGTCGTGCTCACGCGCGGCGACGCCGCGCCGTACGCGGGCCAGAGCGTCGTGCATTCGCTCGACGAAGCGATCGATCGCGCGCGCGCCGCGGGCGAACTCGCGGTGATCGGCGGCGGCGAGGTCTATGCACTGGCGTTGCCGCGCGCCACGCACCTGCACCTCACCTGGATCGACACGATCGCCGACGGCGCCGATGCGCATTTCCCCGCGTTCGACGCCGGGTCATGGCGCGAGACAGCGCGCGAACACCATGCGGCCGATGCGCGTCATGCCTACGCGATGGACTTCGTCGACTACGAGCGCACGTAGGCTGGGGCGCAGCACAAGACGCATGTGCACGCGAGGCACGCGCCCTCGAGTCCCACCGCCGCCCCGAAGCGCCGTGGCACATTTGCGCCCGCACCCGCCCGGCGCGAAGGCGTGTCCGGCACCGCCACGCAGCGCAGGCGGCACGCGAACCGAACCGGTCCGCGTGCCGCCGCGCGCGGCTCAGCGCATGCCGCCGGAAGCGCGCAGCGTCTCGCCGCTGATCCAGCCTGCGTCCGCCGAGGCGAGGAACACGGCGATCGACGCGATGTCGTCCGGTTGTCCGATGCGACCGAGCGGGGTCTTCGCGACCATGTCCTTCTCGAAGTCGCTGCCGATGATGCCCATCGCATGCGTGCCTTCGGTCTCCACACCGCCCGGATTGATCGCGTTCACGCGGATGTTGCGCGGGCCCAGCTCCTTGGAAAGCACGTGCGTGATCGTGTCCACCGAACTCTTGGTGGCGGCGTAGACCGACGAACCCGGCAATCCGAGCTGGCTCGCCACGGAGCTGATGTTGATGACGCTGCCGCCGCCGCTGCCGAAGTGCCTGGAGGCTTCCTGCGTCGCGAGGAGCAGGCCGAGCACGTTCGTGTTGAACTGGCGGTGGAATTCCTCCTCGGTCACCTGTTCCAGCGGGGCGAACTGGTAGACGCCGGCATTGTTCACCAGCACGTCGACCGCGCCGTACGCGCGTTTGGCCTCGGCGAACAGGCGCTGCACGTCGGCTGCCTTCGCGACGTCGCCCTGTACCGCGATCGCCTTGCCGCCATCGGCCTCGATCTGCGCGACCACGCGGTCGGCGCCTTCCTTGCTCGTCGCATAATTGACGACCACGGATGCGCCGGCCGCGGCCAACGCCTTCGCGATCCCGGCGCCGATACCCTTCGATGCGCCCGTCACCACGGCCACCTTGCCTGCCAGCTTGCTCATGTCGGTTCCTTGTATGATTTGATGATTAGACAAGTGTCTAATCGTTGTACCGACAAGGGGACGCCCGGACGGCTTTCAAGGGGCGCTCAGATTTCCGCGAGCTGGTCCAGGTAGGCGCGCAGCACGTCGCGCTGGACGCTGAGATGGGCGAACTTGCCCTCGCGCACGATGCGGATCAGTCCGGCGGCCTCCAACTCCTTGATGTGGTGGGAAATGGTCGCCGCGCTGACGTTGTGCGTTTCCTGCAGGGCGCAGCATGGCATCGGCGCCGGATGCTCGCCGATCGTCCGCAGCATCTGGTAACGCCGAGGTTCCGCCAGCGCGCGCGCGACCAGCGAGAACTGAAGCTCGTCCAGTCGCTTTTTCCTCATGGTCGCCATCGCCTCGCCTCGAATCCTGCGATGCCCAGATGGTACCCGCTGCGGCGAAATGCGAGTGCGCGCGACGGACTTCGCCGCCGGCAGGCAGGGCGTAGGGTGGAACGCAGCGGCACGAGACGCACGCAGTCGCGAGCGGCGCGGCCGTGAGTCCCACCGATTACGAAGCCACCGTCGTGCGTGCGCACGAACCCCACCGGTTCATCCCCGAGGCCCGATGTGGCCGACCAGGCAGCGAGCGCGTACTGCAATCGAACGCGCATTGTCCGGACGTCCAATCGGGAACGCCGGCCGTCAATCCATGTCCTTGCCCGGCATCGGCTTGCGGTCCGACTTGATCGTGACGTACTCGGGCTCCTCGACGTCGAGGCGCATCGCGGTCAGCCAGCCGCCCCAGACGCAACCGGTGTCGATCGCGTGCACGCCGAGACCGGCGAAGCGGCCGAGCGTCGACCAGTGGCCGCAGACGATGCGGATGTCGCGCTTCACCTGGCCCGGGACCTCGTACCACGGATACAGGCCCGGTCGCTGCGTGCCCGGCGCGCCCTTGTCGCCGAAGCCGATGCGCCCGCGCACGTCGCAGTAGCGCATGCGCGTGAACACGTTGATGCCCGCGCGCCAGCGGTCGATGCCGCGCAGCTTCGGCGTCCATAGGTCCGGCTTGTTGCCGAACAGCTGCTTCAACAGGCGACGGTAGCCCTCGCTGCGCAGCTTGTCCTCGATCTCGTGCGCCATCTCCTCGGCCTGCGCGATCGTCCAGCGCGGGAACAGGCCCGCATGCACGAGCGCGAAGCCGAGGTTGCGGTCGACGTGCAGCAGCTTCTGCCGGCGCAGCCAGGCGAGCAGCTCGTCGCGATCGGGCGCAAACAGGATCTCGCGCAGCTCGGGATTGACGCGCTGCTGGTCTTCGCGCTTGCGCTCGGCGATCGCGAGCAGTGACAGGTCGTGGTTGCCGAGGGCGACGACGACGCGCTCGCCGAGCGCCTTCACCGTGCGCAGGACCGCGAGCGACTGGCCACCGCGATTGACGAGGTCGCCGCAGAACCACAGCGTATCGTTCGCCGGGTCGAGGCGCAGCTTGTCGATCAGCCGAGTCAGTTCGTCGTGGCAACCCTGGATGTCGCCGACGGCCCAGACCGCCATGTCAGCACGCCGGCCCGGTGGGGCGCTGCGCGCGCGGGAGCGGTTTCCTGCGGAGATCGGCGTCCATGGTCAGTGCAGCGTCCTCGGTATCGACAGCACGAAGGCGGGGATCATCGCGTCGAAATGCGTACCGTCGTCGGCGATCATCTGGTAGCTGCCGCGCATCGTGCCGAGGGAGGTCTCGAGCACGGCGCCCGAGGTGTACTCGTAGTCGTCGCCCGGGCGCACCCACGGCTGTTCGCCGACGACGCCGTCGCCGCGCACCTCGTGCACCTTGCCGTTGCCGTCGGTGATGATCCAGTGGCGCGACAGCAGGCGCGCGCCGACCGTGCCCTCGTTGACGATCGTGATCGTGTAGGCGAACGCGTAGCGGTTGTCCCCCGGCGCCGACTGGTCGTCGAGGAAGCGCGTGTTGACGGAAATCGTGATGTCGTAAGGCTTCTTGCCGCTCATGGTTGCCGATTGTCGGGGAGGCTGGCCACGCGGGCAAGTTCGACGAAGGCCGTCGGAGGCAGCTGTTCGGCGCGAGCGCGCGGATCGACCCCGGCGAGGGCGATGCGCTCCGGGTCGAGCAAGCCGTGCAGCGCGTTCGAGAGCGTCTTGCGGCGCTGCCCGAAGGC
The DNA here is from genome assembly GCF_036518555.1 of Dokdonella sp. GTDB lineage: Bacteria > Pseudomonadota > Gammaproteobacteria > Xanthomonadales > Rhodanobacteraceae > Dokdonella_A. The sequence continues at coordinate 5,436 of NZ_DATDMY010000071.1, forward strand.
GGCCTTGACGACGCGCTCGATCATCGTCGCGTCCGCGTCGGGGCGCTCGGCCGCGGGGCGCGGGCGCAGGCGCACCACCGCCGAGTCGACCTTCGGCGGCGGCCTGAACGCGGCCGGAGGCACCTCGAGCAGCGGCTCCACGCGGCACGCGAGCTGCAGCATCACGGACAGCCGTCCGTACACCTTGCTGCCGGGCGCCGCGGCCATGCGGTCGACGACTTCCCTCTGCAGCATGAAATGCATGTCGCGGATCGCGTCGATCTGCTCGATGCAGTGGAACAGGATCGGCGAGGAGATGTTGTAGGGCAGGTTGCCGACGACGCGCAACGGCGTGTCGCCGGCGAGGCGGCGCAGGTCCACCGAGAGCACGTCGGCGTTGACGATGTCGAGCTCCCCCACGCCCTCGGCCGCCGCACGCAGGCGCGGGACGAGGTCGCGGTCGAGTTCGATCACGGTCAACCGGCCGAGCGCGCGCAGCAGCGGCAGGGTCAGGGCACCGTCGCCAGGGCCGATCTCGACGACGCGATCGCCGGGCCGGGGCGCGATCGCCTGCACGATCCGCGCGAGCACGCCGGCGTCGTGCAGGAAGTGCTGGCCGAAGCGCTTCTTGTGGATGTGGCGGTCGTCGTGGGGGTCGCGCATGCGTTCATGTTACCCGAGCGACCGGTGCGCCCGGCGCAGCGCGCGTCACGCGAGCACGCGGGTCAGCCCGTATCCGCCGACGACGAGCCAGCCGAACAGCAGCAGCGCAAGCAGCAACGGCTTCGGGCCGAGCGCGCGCAGGCGCGCGAAGCGCGTCTCCAGCCCGAGCGCAGCCATCGCGGTCGCGAGCAGCAGGGTGTCGAGGTCGAGCATCGCCGCACGCAGCGCGGCGGGCAGCGCGACGACCGAGTTGAACGCGCACACGCCGACGAATGCGAGCGCGAACCACGGCACGCTGATCGCGCCGCGTTCGCCGCCGCGCCGCGCCTCCCAACCACCGAGCGCGAACAGGAAAGGGACGAGCAGCAACACGCGCGTGAGCTTGACCACGACCGCGGTATCCGCCGCCTGCGGCCCGATCGCGCTGCCGACCGCGACGACCTGCGCGACCTCGTGCACGGTCGCCCCCGCGTAGACGCCGAACTCCAGCGGCGCGAGTCCGAGATGGGGGAAGACCAGCGGGTAAAGGAAGATGTCGAGGGTGCCGAACAGCACGACGCTCGCGATCGCGATCGCGACCTTGCCCGGCTCGGCGCGCACGACGCGTTCGGTCGCGAGCACCGCTGCGGCGCCGCAGATCGCGCTGCCGCACGCAGTCAGCAGCGCGGTGTCGCGGTCGAGCCCGAGCCAGCGCCGGCCGATCCAGAGTCCCAGCGCGAGCGTGCTGCCGACGATCGCGAGATCGAGCACGAGCGCGCCCGGGCCGATCGCGGCGATCTGCTGGTAACTGATGCGCAGTCCGTACAGCACGACGCCCGCGCGCAGCAGCGAACGCTGGGCGAACGCGACGCCCGCGGCGGAACTGGCCGGCATGCGCGCGCCGACGGCATTGCCGAGCGCCATGCCGAGCACGATCGCGAGCGTGAGCGCGGAGACCTGCAGGCGCGCGGCGTACGGTGTCGCGGCCGCGCCGACCGCGGCGAGGCCGAGCAGCAGCGCGAGGAAGAGGCCGGGCAGCAGGCGGGGGATCGACATGTGCGCATTCTCGGTGGGCGCACGCGATAATGAAAATCGATAATATCGATACGATATATAATCATTACTGATGATAGCGATCAGCCCACGCCAGCTCGAGGTACTCGTCGCGATCGTCGACGCCGGCAGCGTGCGCGCGGCGGCGGCCCAGCTCGGCCTGAGCCAGCCTGCAGCGAGCATGGCCCTCGCCGAACTCGAGCGCCTGCACGGCGCGCCGC
>NZ_DATDMY010000072.1:0-11330 GCF_036518555.1 Dokdonella sp.
CCAGCCGTAGGCGACGCTGCCGGCGACGTCGGCCTTGTCGTAGGACACCTCGCGCCAGTAGTGGTCGAGGCGCCCGGTCTGGTTCGACAGCATCGTGCTGAAGTACGGCACGTCGTGCGGCTGCGCCGCGACGTCGCTGAATTTGCACGCGAGCGTGACCCACGGCTGGCTGCCGCTCACGCGCGGCACGGTCGCCGCATCGATCGACGCGTCCGCCGCGACGATCGCTTCGGCGCGCACGCGTCCGCCCGGCCACGGCCCGGGTTGCGTCGAGAGTGCGATCTCGCGCCCGGCGAGCGCGTACAGGTTGCCCGCCGCGCGCAGCGCGCTCGCGGTGTCGAGCGCGTGGCGCGTGCCGTCGCTGCCGACGAGATCGGCCTCGAAGCGGCTCGCGGACGCGGCGCCCGGGTCGGGGTCGCCCCAGCGCAGCTCGAGCGTGCCCTGCAGCAGGTCCTGCGCGACGACGGGGGTCGCGCATGCGAGCGCGAGGCTCGCGAGGAAGCGTCGTTTCATTCGGTGTCGTTCGCGGTCGGACGGACGCGCAGCCTAGCAGGCCGCGCGCACCGCGCTTGCGACCGCGCGCACAACTCGTCAGCCGCGCGCCTTCAGCGCGGCCACGGCAGGCAGTTCCTGGCCTTCGAGGAACTCGAGGAACGCGCCGCCGCCGGTCGAGATGTAGGACACCTGGTCGGCGATCCCGTACTTCTCGATCGCCGCGAGCGTGTCGCCGCCGCCCGCGATCGAGAACGCGTTCGACGCGGCGATCGCGTGCGCGAGCGTCTCGGTGCCCTTGCCGAACGCGTCGAACTCGAACACGCCGACCGGGCCGTTCCAGACCACCGTGCCCGCCTTCGCGACGAGCTCGGCGTAGCGCTTCGCGGTCTGCGGGCCGATGTCGAGGATCATGTCGCCGTCGGCGACGTCGGCGACGCCTTTCACGGTCGCCGGCGCGTCCGCCTTGAACTCGGGCGCGACGACGACGTCGGTCGGCACCGGCACGTCCGCGCCGCGCGCCTTCGCCGCCGCGATGATCTTCTTCGCCGTGTCGACGAGGTCGAGCTCGACCAGCGACCTGCCGACGCGGTGGCCCGCGGCGGCGATGAACGTGTTGGCGATGCCGCCGCCGACGATGAGCTGGTCGACCTTGCCGACGAGCGTTTCGAGCAGGGCGAGCTTGGTCGATACCTTGGACCCCGCGACGATCGCGAGCAGCGGGCGCGCCGGATGCTCGAGCGCCTTCGCGAGCGCGTCGAGCTCGGCCATCAGCAGCGGACCGCCCGCGGCGACCTTCGCGAAGCGGATTGCACCGTGCGTCGAGGCCTGCGCGCGGTGCGCGGTACCGAACGCGTCCATCACGTAGACGTCGCAGAGCGCGGCGTACTTCTTCGACAGCGTCTCGTCGTCCTTGCCTTCGCCGACGTTCATGCGACAGTTCTCGAGCAGCACGAGCTGGCCGGGTGCGACCTCGACGCCGTCGAGCCAGTCGCGCACGAGCGGCACCTCCCGGCCGAGCAGCTCGCCGAGGCGCGTGGCGACCGGCGCGAGCGAATCCTCGGCGGTCCACTGCCCTTCTTTCGGCCGGCCGAGGTGCGACATGACCATTACCGCGGCGCCCTTGTCGAGCGCGAGGCGCAGCGTCGGCAACGCGGCGAGGATGCGCGTTTCCGACGTGATGCGGCCCGCGTCGATCGGCACGTTGAGATCCTCGCGGATCAGCACGCGCTTGCCGGCAAGGTCGAGATCGCTCATGCGCACGACGGACATCGGAAACTCCTCGGATTCGGATCGCGGAAACCCGTCATTACAGCGGCGAACCGCGGCCGGCGCAATTGCGCTCTCGCCCGGGCCCGGCGTTGCCCACGGCGCGCGCCTCACGCGCCGTCGCCGGACTGCCGTGCGCGAGCCGTGGACCCGCGCGATGATGCATCACGGCGATGTCGCGCAGGCGAGTGCGCGCCGCGCTGTCGAGGCCGGGTACCTGGCGAGCATCGCCGCCGGACGCCGCGGCCGGCGCTCGAGTCCGCCACCGCAGTTCGGGCAGGCGTGGCCGAGCCGCTGCGCGACGCACGCCGCACAGAACGTGCATTCGAACGAGCAGATCATCGCGTCCTCGGCGTCGGGCGCGAGGTCCTTGCCGCAGCATTCGCAGTGGGGGCGCAGTTCGAGCATCACGGCCTCTCGGGCGGGAACGGGAAGGCCAGTGTGCGGGCCGGCGCGGGCCGCGCAGGCGGCCGCCGCGCGTCGCATCGACGGAGCCAATTCGGCGTGGCTCCCCCGGCCGGGCGCGAAGTGGCCCGCGTGCGCCGCGCGTCGCGGCGCTAGCATGCGCCTCCCGCCCACGACGGAGTCCGCATGAGCACGCACACGGCGACGATCACCTGGCAGCGCGGCGATGCGAGCTTCTCCGACGGCCGCTACTCGCGACGCCACGAGTGGCGCTTCGACGGCGGCAGCGTCGTCGCCGCGTCGCCGTCGCCGCACGTCGTGCCCGCGCCGTGGTCGGACGCGGGCGCGATCGATCCCGAGGAAGCGTACGTCGCGGCGATCTCGAGCTGCCACATGCTCTGGTTCCTCTCGCTCGCCGCCGAACGCGGGCTCGTCGTCGACGCCTACTCGGACGACGCGGTCGGCACGATGACGCGTGTCGCGCCGGGGCGGCAGGCGATCACCGACGTCGTGCTGCGCCCGCGCATCGCGTTCGCGGGCAGCCCGCCGGGCGCCGCCGAGGTGGAGGCGCTGCACGAGGCCGCGCACGAGCGGTGCTTCATCGCGAATTCGGTGAAGACCGCGATCCGCGTCGAGTCGCCGGGTTGAGGATCCGCGCGAGCGCCGCGGCGACCGCTCGCGCGTGGCTCGCCGCGGGCGCGACCGCGACATCCGAATGACGAGGGCATTCGATGCGTGTCGAGCGCGACGCGCGAGTCACGCCGCACGCTGCGACGTGGCGTGACCGGGCCCCACCCCACCGCGGGCGGCGGCACGCGCCATGCGCGGGCGGCCCGGCCACGGCGATGCATCGACGCGCGCGACCGCGCCGCCGATCATGCGCATCGAGCTCAGCGCATCGGCGAGGCCGGCATCGCGGCCGCCGGTACACCGAGCCGCTCGCGCAGGGCCGCCTCGACCGCGTCGGGGGCGTCGCCGCCGACGCGGCGGTACACGATGGTGCCGGAGCGGTCGACGAGCAGCAGGCCCGGCGTGCCCTTGATCCCGTACTGCTCGGCGATCGCATCGCCGTCCCGCACGAGCGTGAAGGTCTGGCCGCGTTCGCGCAGTTCGGCGACCGGATCGCCATCGTCCTTGATGTCGATCGCGTAGACGTCGAGATTCGCCTTGCCCGCAGCCGAGTAGACCGCCTGCACGTGCGGCATGAGCGCCTTGCAGTAAGGGCACCACGTCGCCCAGAACAGGAGCACCGCAGGGCGCTGCAGATGATCCGGATCGAAGCGGATCACGGTGCCGTCGGCGCCCTTCCCTTCCCACGGCAGCGCGCGCGCGGCATCCGCAGCGGCGAGGGCGGTCGACGACAGCAACATCGAGAAGCAGAGCAGCAGGACGCGCATGGCGGTCTCCGGTACGGTTCGCCTTGCAGACCGGCCACGCGGCGGATTCCTTGCGCGATGACGATCGCCGGGTCCCTCGCGGGCTCGCGGCGCCGGCGTCGAGACGCTCGTCGATGAAGGTGCTCGCCCGGTGACGCGCCACCTCGCCACCCGACGTGCGGGAGGTCGCATGCGCACGCGGCGCACGAGGGGCCGCGCGTCAGCCCGCGAACTCGTCGGGCGTGATGCGCACGTCGATCGAGCGGTCGCGGCGCAGCACGCGGATCATCGCCGCACGGCCGATCGCGCCGGCGCCGAGTACGCGATGCAGCGCGTCGATGCCTTCGACCGCGGTGCCGTCGAACGCGACGACGATGTCGCCCACTTCGATGCCCGCGCGTGCCGCGGCGCTGCCGGACGCGACTTCCATGACGCGGATCGCCGCGTCGGAGGCGAGCTCGAACCAGCGCACGTAGCGGCGCGGCAGGCGCACGTTCTGCGCACCGAGGCCGAGCGACGCGCGGCGCACGCGCCCATGGCGCATGAGCTCGGTCACGACCTGGTTGGCCGTGTCGATCGAGGTCGCGAAGCAGATCCCCTGCGCGCCGGCGATGATCGCGGTATTGACGCCGATCACGCGCCCGTTCGCATCGAGCAGGGGCCCGCCCGAGTTGCCGGGATTGAGCGCGGCGTCGGTCTGGATCACGTCTTCGATGAGGCGACCGCCGGTCGCGCGCAGGCTGCGGCCGAGCGCGCTGACCACGCCTGCGGTGACCGTGCAGGCGAAGCCGAGCGGGTTGCCGATCGCGATCGCGAGCTGGCCGACCCGCAGCGCGCGCGCGGAACCGAGCGGCAGCACCGGCAGCGGTTTGGGCGACGAGACGCGCAGCAGGGCAAGGTCGGTGTGCGGGTCCTCGCCGATGAGGTCGGCCGCGAACGCCTGGCCCGCGGTGGTCGTCACCTCGATGCGTCGCGCGCGATGCACGACGTGCGAGTTCGTGAGGATGAGGCCGTCGGGCGTGAACAGGAAGCCGGATCCGCCGCCGCCCGGCAGCGCCCGCCCGGCGTCGTCGACGCGATCGGACACACCGATCGCGACGACCGCCGACGACGACGCGTCGACGGTGTCGGCGACGACGCGCGAGTACGCGTCGAGGGCGGCCGCATCGACGGCAGTCGGTTCGCGCTCGGGAATCGGCGCCTCGGAACGTTCGGTATCGAGCATCGCGCGTAGATGGGGCCTGCGCGGCCGCGCTCAAGCCGCGCTACGCGTCGGGTTGCCGCGGCAATGGCGCGGCGCCCGCGCGGGACGCCGCGCTCGATGCGCGCGATTCGTGCAGCAGGATGCCGACGTAGTAGGCGACGTAGTACGCGATCACGACGCCGAACAGTGCGAACGTGAGCGGACTTCGCTGGAACAACGCGAATGCGGCGGCGTTTCCCGCGTGCGCGCCGTCGAACACGGGTGCGAGCACGAATCCCCGGTAGACGAGTCGGCCGAGCAGGACGGCCGAAAGCACGAGCCCGATGCCGCCGTGCGGCGTGTAGCTGCGCCCCTCGGGCGTCGTCTCGAACGTGGTCAGGTGCAGGCCGAGCAAGGCGAGCGCCGCGCCGCCGGCGAAGCCGAGCGTGAGCGCGAGCGCCATCGACGATTCGTGCGAGCCGCGCAGCATGAGCATCGCGCCCACGGCGAACAGGAATGCGACGCGCACCTTCATGCGCGCCGGTTGCACGGGCTGGCGGCCGAACAGGCGGCGGAAGCGCCGATACAGCATCAGTACGATCAGCATCGCGAAGCCCGCCGGAGCGAGTGCGGTCGGTGTCATGGCTTCTCCTCGATCGATCGCCGGGGCCCATACGTAGGAGCACGTACGCACTCTAGCAACCGTGACCGACTGCGCATCGGCCGAAAGTGCCAAGGAGTGGCAATTCCACCCGGCCGCGCCCGGCGGAACCCGCCTGTGGCGCCGCGCCCGAGCGTGGCATGTCCCTTGCTTGGATCCCACCATCAGACGACGAACGACGGCTCGACATGCTCGCCACGATGGATTCCTTCGAAACGCTCTGCGCCGACCGCAACCCTCCGGTGGCGGTCGCGCCGGCCTCCGGCCGGGCCCTGCAGTGGCGCACGCGTTACGACGGCCTCGTCACGGTCGCCTATATCGGCAGCAAGGCGGTCGCGGGGATTTCCGGCCCGTGGTCGGGCAAGTACGCCCTGACCTGGTGGGATCGCCCGATGCCCACGCGCGAACTCGAACTGCACGACTCGCTCGGCTCGGCCCAACGTGAAGTCGAGGAATGGGCGCTGCGCACCGGTGGCGACTACATCCTGCCACTGCCGGCACACACGGCCCATGGCAACGCGCGCGGTGCCGACAGCCATGCCGCGCGCAAGTCGTCGGGCCTGTTCGACCGCCTGCGCTCGCTGCTGCCGCTTCAGCCCTCGACGAGCGAGAAGATCGAGCGCCTGCGCCGCGAACGCGTCCAGGGCGACGCCGACCTCGGCGACCTGCGGTTCGCCGCCAACGAATGAACAGGCGGCGTGCGCCGCCCCTCCGCGTCCGCACACCTGCGACACCCCGGGCGACGCGGTCCGCGTCGTCCCCCTAGGTCCCGGCGGCGCTCGTCAGGTGCCGCGCCGCATGCGCTTGTCGCTTCGGCGCACGTAGATCGATGTCGTCGAACCGTCGCCGGTCTTGCGCTTCTCTATCTCGAACAGGCCGCTCGCGGCGACGAGCTCGCTGAGCTTCTGGTAGCCGTAGTTGCGCGCGTCGAATTCAGGCGCCTGCTTGGCGATCACGGTACCGATCGCGCCGAGGAAGGCCCAGCCCGAATCGTCCGAGGCGGCTTCGACCGCGTTGCGCAGCAGGTTCACGAGGCGCGCGTCCTGCTTGAGCTGGCTCGCGCTGCGCGGCTGCGGCGCCGCGGCCTCGTCGCCCTTGGCGACGAGGATCTCGGTGTAGATGAACTTGTCGCACGCGGACACGAATGGCGCCGGCGTCTTCTTTTCCCCGAAACCGTAGACCACGAGCCCGGCTTCGCGCACGCGCGCGGCGAGGCGCGTGAAGTCGCTGTCGCTCGACACGATGCAGAAGCCGCCGAGCTTGCCCGAGTAGAGCAGGTCCATCGCATCGATGATCAGCGCGGAATCCGTTGCATTCTTGCCGGTCGTGTAGCGGAACTGCTGGATCGGCTGGATCGCGTGGGTGAGCAGCGCTTCCTTCCAGCCCTTGAGCTGGGGACCGGTCCAGTCGCCGTAGATGCGCTTGACGGTCGCGGTGCCGTACTTCGCGATCTCGGCAAGCAGGCCCTCGACCACGGCAGGCTGTGCATTGTCCGCATCGATGAGGACGGCGAGTTTCGGCGACGCGTGCGCGGCCATGTCGGATTCCGGCGAGGGCGGACGGCGCGAGCGTAACGCGCGCGCGCGCATCGCGAAACCCGCGGCCGGAAACGCGCGGATTCGAACGCGCCGGCGCACGACAGGTCGGCGGCCATCGCCGAGCCACATCGTCGCCTGCTGCCCGACAGTCCGGAGCCGCCCTCGCACGCGAGGAGGGAGCGGCATGCGGGCATCCTGTCGACCGTTCGAGGGCGCCGGCGCGGATGCGCGCGCCGCTCCGTGCGAAACCTCGGCACGCTGAACCACACCTGGACCTATCCGCACCAGGCCCACGGCTGGACGCTCGTGCGCTTCGGCAAGCTCGGCGCGTGGTTCCTGCTGCCGATCGTGAGCTACGCGCTCGTCGCGCTCGTCAACCGGCTGCACCCCATCCCGACCTCGTCACGGCGTCACGCGCCGGTTTCAGGTGAGATGCGTGAACAGGATCGCGATGTAGCTGCCGATGCTGACTACGCCGACCACGGTCATGACCTCGTGGAAGCGCGCATGGCGCGTGTACGCGCAGACGACGCCGGTGGTCGCGAATACGAGGTGGTAGGCGAGATCGAGCGGTAGCGGCCATTCGCCGTAGACGAAGCGGCCCTTGACGATGCTGACGCCGATCAGCGCAACGAGCAGCGCGAAGAACCAGCGATGGTGATCGTAGTAGTGGGCGCGCAGGTCGAAGCCGGTTTCGCCGAAGAAGTCCGGCAGGACGAGCGCGGCAAGCAGGTAGACGACGATCGTCTGCGCGAGCACGATCGAAAACGCGAGGAAGGTCCAGTCGCGGTGGTCGCGCAGGTCGAACATCGCCCACCACGACTGCACCGCGATCACGAGCACGAGGATCGCCCAGACCACCGTCGGCCAGTACATGCGAAGCCGCGCGCGCGACTGCATGAGGCCGCGGAAACCCTTGAGCACCTGCGTGATCGCAAGGCCGAGGATGATCGACAGCAGCACGGAGAGATAGCTGAAGGCGTCCATGAAATTCTTCCGATGTCAGGGGCTCAGGGGCCGGCGGCATCTCCTGTGGGAGCGGCGGAAGCCGCGATAGCTCTTCGGCGATCGGACCTTCCGCCCTCGAAAAGCATCGCGGCTTCCGCCGCTCCTACAGAAATCGCGGGCGACAGCGCCGCTCACTCCGCAGCGACCACCGGCAGGTCGATGAAGCTCGCCTGCTCGCCCGCGACGTACACGCGCTGCGTCGCCTTCCTGTAGTCACCCGGCTTGGCCAGGAAGATGTTGTCCACGTAGGTCTGGGGATTGCGGTCGTACAGCGGGAACCAGCTCGACTGCACCTGCACCATGATGCGATGGCCGGGCAGGAACACGTGGTCCGCGTTCGGCAGCGCGAAGCGGTACGACTGCACGGTGCCCGGCGGGATCGGCGACGGATGCTCCAGGCTCTCGCGGTAGCGGCCGCGGAAGATGTCCATCGCGACGCCGAGCTCGTAGCCGCCGAGTTCGGGCTGCGAAGGCACTTCGTCGGGATAGACGTCGATGAGCTTGACGACCCAGTCGCCGTCGCTGCCGCTGGTCGAGGCGAACAGGTTCACGACCGGCGCACCGGCGATCCTCACCGGCGCGGTGAGCGGTTCGCTCGCATAGCTGAGCACGTCCGGGCGGCCGTCGACGAAGCGCTGGTCGACGACGAGCCAGCGCCGCCATGCATCGCTGTCGGCGAAATGCACGGGGCGCGGCTGGTACGGCACCGGCTTGGCCGGATCGGATACGTACTCGTCGAACGCGTCGCCGTCCGCGCGCGCGAATTCGAGCGTGCCGCCCGCATGCAGGTAGATCGGCTTCGAGGGTGACGGGCAACCCTTTGCGCACGCGAGCGGCCAGCGCGACTCGCGCCGCCAGCGGTTGGTGCCGGTTTCGTAGACGAACACCGGCGGCGTGTCCGCGTTCGGCGCGCCATCCCTGAGGGACGTGTCGAGGAGATACCGATCGAGGAACGGCTTCATGACGTCGCGACGGAACTGCAGCGCGGTGTCGCCGTCGAACTTCAGCGCGCCGAGCACGCTGCCGTCGTAGTTGACGCCGCTGTGGCGCCACGGGCCGAGCACGAGGAAGTTGCGATCGTTGCCGGTGTCCTTCGGCTCGGTCGCCTCGTACGTCGCGATCGCGCCGTACATGTCCTCCTGGTCCCACAGGCTCGCGACGATCATGCGCGGCACGATCAACGGCTGCGCGGCGATCACCGGGTCGAGCGCCTGGCCCTGCCAGTACGCGTCGTAGGCCGGATGCTCGGCGATCTTGTTCCAGAAACCGAGCTGGTCGAAGCCGAAATGCTTCGCATAATCGCCGGCGGAACCGTACTTCAGGAAATTCGCGTAATCGTCGAATGCGCCACGCGGCACCGATAGGCTCTCCGCCTTGCGCGCGGTCTGGCCGTAGATGTAGTCGAAATTGGTCTGGCGGAACGCGCCGTTGTGGAACCAGTCGTCGCCCTTCCAGCCGTCGACCATCGGGCTCATCGGCACCGCGACCTTGAGTGCGGGATGCGGATTCACGAGCGCCATGAGCACGGTGAAGCCCTCGTACGACGAGCCGATCATGCCGACCCTGCCGTTGCTCTCCTTCACGTGCTTCACGAGCCAGTCGATCGTGTCGTACGCGTCGGTCGAATGGTCGACCTTGCTGGCGTTGAGCGGACCGCGCAGCGGCCGCGTCATCACGTAGTCCCCTTCGGACTTGTACTTGCCGCGCACGTCCTGGAACACGCGGATGTAGCCGCCGTCGCGGACGAACACCTCGTCGCCGAGCGGCAACGTGGCGAGCATGCGCGGACTCACGCTGCGCTCGGCGCGCTTGCTCGCGTCGTACGGCGTGCGCGTGAGGACGATCGGCGCGTGCCGCGCCCCCTTCGGGATCACGATGACGGTGTGCAGGCGCACGCCGTCGCGCATCGGGATCATCTCCTCGCGCATCACGTAATCGGCGTCCTCGCGCGGCGCGACGAACGTCTTCGGGATGTCGGGTGCAAGCGGCGGCGTCACGGCGGGTGCCGACGGCGCGGCGAGGAACGCGGCGAGGACGGCGAAAGCGCGTGTCAGCGAAACGGACGACCTCATCGACGGCTCCTCGTTCGCGAAAGCGCCGACGATAAACGCAAATGCGCGCGCTGCGAAGGGGCGCGGCTCAACCCGCGGGCGCGCGCGTCAGCGCGTCGCGCAGCGGCTGCAGCCGGTCCGCGTAACGCTTCCAGCGGCCGACGCTCGACCTGTTCACGGGCTGGCGCGCCTGCACCGAGCTCAGGGTATTGATCGAGCGGCTCGCCCAGGCCTCCGGTTCGACCACGCGCGGATGCCAGTCGAGCCCACAGAACTCGAACACGCGCTGCGACGTGCCGAGCGGGTCGCGCACGAGGTCCTCGTAGTCGACGTCGAGCACGAAGCCCGGATGGACGCGGTGCCAATGCGCCATCAGGCCGGTGTAGAGGCCGTGGTAATGGGCGAGGTCGTCCTGCGCGTACGCGTGCGCGACGCCGTCGCCGAACAGTTCGCGCAGGTTCGCGAAGCACAGGTCCACCGCTTCGCGCCTCAGATGGACGATCTTCGCCGCGGGCAACGCCTGCCGGATGAAGCCGACGAGCTGGAAGCTTCCCGGCGCCTTCTCGGTCACGAAGCGCGCGTCGCCGACGAGGTGGCGTCCCGCGTCGGGGAAACGGTCGCGCACGAGCGCAGGGTCGAGCCGCGGCGCCGCCTCGACGAGCGCTTCGTCCAGCAACGCAGTGCACGCGTGGTCGGCGGCGTGGCGCAGCGCGCCGCTGAGACGCTGCGACTCGCCGTAGCAATACACCGCGTCGTGCGTGGCGAGCATGCTTTCGAGCAGCGTGCTGCCGCAGCGATGCATGCCGACGATGAAGATCGGCTGCGGCGCATCGGCGCGGACCGCGGCCGACGGTCCGTCGAGCGGGAACGTGCGCGCGATCGCAGCGAACAACCGTTCGTGCGCGGCACGGTCGTACGGCGCGCGCGCGCGGACGAGCCGGCAGCCCTCGTCGAGCGCGGCCCAGGCACCGTCGAGGTCGCCGATGTCGTCGAGCTCCTTGAACAGCGCGAACTGCAGGTATTCGCGATCGGCGGCGTCGGCGCCTTCGATGCGCGCGCGCAATCGCTCGACGTGGTTCGCGTCGGGTCGCTGGCGCGACAGGCGCGCGAGCAGCCAGTGCGCGATCGCAGGGTCGGCGGGCGAGGCGATCACGCGTTCGAGGTCGGCGCCCGCGCCGACGAAGTCGCCCGCGTAGCTGCGCAGCAGCGCCCGGTTGACGAGGCAGGTCGCGTCCTCGGGCGCGCGCGCGATCGCGTCCTCGACCCAGTCCCGCGTGAGCGCGTCCGCGCCGACGGTCGCGAGCGCCCCGGCGATGCGCGCGAGGTCGGGCCCCGGGAGCGCGGCGC
>NZ_DATDMY010000073.1:0-12376 GCF_036518555.1 Dokdonella sp.
TGCCGGAGGACCTGCGCGACCCGACGCCGTCGCCGGCGGATCGCGCCGAGGCCACGAACGTGGGTTCGCGGCTGGAGCATTGCATGGAGCGACTCGACGAACGGCGCAGGTCGCTCGTGCGCACCGCATTCTTCGAGGCCGCGACGTACGAGGAACTCGCGCGACGCATCGGCGCTCCCCTGGGTTCGGTGAAGAGCTGGATCCGTCGCAGCCTGCTGCAGCTACGCGCGTGCCTGGACCCATGAACAGCCCTGACGGCGACTTCGACGACGACGGCGGCCGTTCGCATGGCGACGACATGCGCGCCGGCGAGTACGTGCTCGGCGTGCTCGACGGCTTCGAGCGGCGTCGCGTGCAGCGGAGGATCGACGCCGAGCCCGCGTTCGCGCGCCTCGTGGCCGAATGGGAGCGCCGGCTGGCGGCGTGGACGCTGCACGTCGCGGCGGTGGAGCCGCCGGCGCACGTGTGGCCGGGCGTGCGCGCGCGGCTGGGCTGGAGTGCCGATGCCCCCGAGCGCGTCCGCGCGTGGAACAGCGTCGGATTCTGGCGCGGCGCGGCGGTCGTCGCGCTCGCTGCGGGCATCGCCGCGTTCGTCGTCGGGCGGATCGGTACGCCCCCGGCCGGCGTCGCCCCGACGAGCGGACCGGCGGCGCTGGGCCCGGTCACCGTGCTCGCCGCCGACGACGGTTCGACCGGCTGGCTTGCTTCGATCGATGTGGCGAAGGGCACGATGCTCGTGGTTCCGGTGCCCAGGCCGGTCGCCACCGATGGCCGCGTCCCCGAGCTCTGGCTGATTCCGCCCGGCCAAGCGCCCCGATCGCTCGGCTTCGTGTCGAACGAGAAGCCGCTCGTGATCAGCGTGCCGCCCACGCTGCTGCGTCAGGTCGCGGTCGGCGCCACGCTCGCGATATCGCTCGAGCTGCCGTCGGCGATGCCGCACGCGGCACCGAGCGGCGCGATCGTCGCCAAGGGCGGCATCCGCACGATCTGACCCACGCGTGCCGCGATCGCGTCCGCCGGCCGCAGCAATCCGGCGCCCGGCGCGAGCGGCCCTGCGTGTCGGCGCCGCACGGCGCCGTCGGCTTCCCGACACGATCGTTTCGACGGGCGTGCATCCGGCGCCGCTCTGGCCTCGTAGGGCTCCTTGCAGCATCGACGACTGCGCCAAGGACCGATCCCATGAATCCGATTCGCTTCCGCACCTCCCTCGCGGCGGGGCTCGCCGCGGCCCTCGCCGCATTCGCCGCGTCACCCGAGGGCGCGATCGCCTCGAGCCACCGCGAGGCCCCCGCGATCACCCAGTATCCGAAGGTGGACGGCACCGACCTCTACGTGTTCCGCAGTTACGAGCCCGGGCGCAGCGATTTCGTCACGATCATCGCCAACTACGTTCCCCTGCAGGATGCGTACGGCGGACCCAACTACTTCACGATGGATCCCGACGCGCTCTACGAAATCCACATCGACAACAACGGCGACGCCAAGGAGGACCTGACCTACCAGTTCAAGTTCGCGTACGACCTCAAGGACATCCAGCTCAACATCGGCGGGAGGAGCGTGGGCATCCCGCTGCGCAACGCGGGCCAGGTGACCGCGGACAATTCCGATGCCCGCAACGACGCCGAGACGTACACCGTCAACCTCATCCGGGGTGCCCGCCGCCAACCGCCCGACGTGGCCGGCGCGGTGTCCAATGCCGACGGCGGCGGCACCGCGTTCGCCAAGCCGATCGACAACATCGGCACCAAGTCGCTGCCCGACTACGTCGCCTACGCGAAGCGCCACGTGTACGCGGTGAACGTGCCCGGCTGCAGCACGCCCGGGCGCATGTTCGTCGGCCAGCGCCGCGAGGGTTTCGGCGTGAACCTCGGCGAGATCTTCGACCTCGTCAACATCCCGACCGCGCGCGTGGTCGGCAGCCGTTCGGGGTCGACCAATGCGACCGCGGGCAAGAACATCACGTCGCTCGCGCTCGAGTTGCCGATCGCGTGCGTGACGGGCGCCGGCGAACCCGTCATCGGCGTCTGGACCACGGCCAGCCTGCCGCGCACGCGCCTGGTCGGCAACGAGCCGCTGCGTCGCATCGTGGCGGATCGCAACTTCGTCCAGGTTTCGCGCCTCGGCATGCCGCTCGTCAACGAAATCGTCATCGGCCTGAAGGACAAGGACGCGTTCAACGCGAGCGAGCCGAAGGACGACGCGCAGTTCCTCACCTACGTGACGAACCCGACGTTGCCGGCGTTGCTCGAAGTGCTGTTCGGCGCGGATGGCGTGATGGCACCCAGCGTGTTCCCGCGTGCCGACCTCGTCGCCGCCTTCCTCACCGGCGTGCCGAACGTGAACCAGCCGAACAATGGTGCGCCGTCGGAAATGATCCGTCTCAACACGGCGCTGCCGGTCACGCCCAAGGGCAGCCAGAACAGCCTCGGCGCGGCGGCATGCTTCGTCGACGGCGTGCTCACGCTCACCAACCCGGGGTGCGATCCGGCGGGTTTCCCGAACGGTCGCCGTCCCGGCGACGACGTGGTCGACATCGAGTTGCGCGTCGCGATGGGCGTGCTCCTGCCGCCGGGCGCGGGCAAGCCGCCGAGTGCGAACCTGCCGTACACCGATGGCGTGCTGGTCGAGGACAGCCAGTTCGACGCGACGTTCCCGTACCTGACGACGCCGCTGCCGGGATCGCCGAACGGTTCCAACGGCCTGCCGGCCAATCCTTCCGCACCCTGAGCGACGTGGCGCCGCGACGCGACGGCGCGGCGCCCTCGGGGGTACTTGCCGCCATGCCGACCCTGCGTGCCATCGCACCGATCGTCGTGTCCGCCACGCTCTTCGCGGCGTCGGCGGTGCGCGCCGAGCCCTACGTGCCTGCGAGCGATGCGCAGGTGATCGAACGATTGCCGGGTGGCACCGACGCGCGCGGCGATCGCGCGATGCGCGCGATGCGCGCGTTGCTCGCGCGCAGGCCCGCGGACCTCGACGTCGCCGTGCGCTTCGCGCAGGCGTGCGTCGATCGTGCCAAGGCCCTGTCCGACCCGAGGCCGCTCGGCCAGGCGCAGGCCGCACTGTCGCCCTGGTGGGACGCGCCGGATCCACCCGTGCCCGTGCTGCTGCTGCGCGCGACGATCCGCCAGCGTTCGCACGCGTTCGCGCCGGCGCTCGCGGATCTCGATCGCGTCGTCGCGCGCGAGCCGGGCAACGCGCAGGCATGGCTCGTCCGGGCCGACGTGCAACTGGTCAGCGGCGACCACGAGGGCGCGCGCGCGAGTTGCGCGCATCTCGAGGGCATCACCGCCGTGCTGTGCGTCGCGCCGATCGATGGCGTCGAGGGCGCGGCGGCCGCGGCCCACGCGTCCGTCTCTGCGATCCTCGACGGCCCGACGATCGCACGCGACGAGCGCCTGCGCGCGTGGGCGGGCACGCTCGCAGCCGAACTCGACGAACGACTCGGCCGCACCGGCGACGCCGAAGCGCGCTATCGCGCCAGCCTCGCGATCGATCCGTTCGACGCCTACACCGTGGCCGCCTACGCGGATTTCCTTCTCGACGAGGGGCGTCCGCAGGACGTCGTCGCGCTGATCGCCGCCGATACGCCCGTCGACAACCTGCTGCTGCGGCGCGCGCAGGCCGAGCACCGCCTGCGCAGCGCGGACGCCGCGCGCAGCCGCGCCGCGCTCGCGGAACGCTTCGCCGCGCTGCACGCACGCGGCGATCGCGTGCACCTGCGCGAGGAAGCGCGCTACGTGCTCGAGCTGGAAGGCGACGCGGACGCTGCGCTCGCCCTCGCGCTCGAGAACTGGTCGGTGCAGAAGGAGCCGCTCGACGCACGCATCGCGCTCGAGTGCGCGCTGGCCGCAGGGCGGGCGCGCGACGTCACGGCCGTCGCCGACTGGGTCGTGCGCACGCGCCTGGAAGGCGCGCGCATCGCCGAGCTCGTACGCCGGGTCCGCGCATCGTGAAGGGCGTCGTCCTCGCGCTCGCCCTCCTCGGCGTCGGCCACGCCGCGTGCGCCGATGCGCACAAGCCGAGCGACAGCTACCTGACGCTGGCCGTGCACGGCGGCGTCGTGCGCGGCCATTGGGACATCGCGCTGCGCGACCTCGACCTCGTGCTCGACCTCGATCGCGACGGCGACCGGCGCCTCACGTGGGGGGAGATCCGCACGCGCGAGACCGACATCGACGCCTACCTCGTGTCGCGCCTCGCCCTCTCCGCCGGCGATGCCGCGTGCCCGCTCGAGGTCGCCGGACACGCCATCGACCACCACAGCGATGGTGCTTACGTCGTCGTGGGACTGTCGGCGTCGTGTCCGCGTGCGATCGACGCGCTCACGCTGGACTACCGACTGCTGTTCGACGTCGACGCGCAGCACCGCGGCCTGCTCAAGCTGGCGGCGGGCGAGGGGGGCAATACCACCCGGGCGGCCGTGTTCGATCGCGACCATCGGCGCCAGGCCTTCACGCTCGGCGGCGCCGATGCGGGGTCCGCGCTCCGCAGCTTCGTACGCGACGGCATCGTCCACATCGCGACCGGCTACGACCACATCCTGTTCCTCGTGGCGCTGCTGCTTCCGGCCGTGCTCGGCCGGCAAGGCGGCCGCTGGAGCGCGGTGCCGCGGCTGTCCGTCGCGTTGCGCAACGTCGCCGCGACGGTCACCGCGTTCACGGTCGCGCACTCGATCACGCTGAGCCTCGCGACGCTGCACGTCGTGATGCTGCCGGCGCGATTCACCGAATCGATGATCGCGTTGTCGGTCCTCGTCACCGCGATCGACAACCTCGTGCCGATCCTGCCTGCGCGTCGGTGGCTCGTCGCCTTCGCGTTCGGCCTCGTCCACGGCTTCGGCTTCGCCAGCGTGCTGCGCGATCTCGACCTCTCCGGCGCGATGCTCGCGCTGTCGCTGTTCGGCTTCAACGCCGGCGTCGAGCTCGGCCAGCTCGCCCTCGTCGCGCTCATCGTCCCGGTCGCGTACCTCGCGCGCTCATTGCGCGGCTACCAGATCGGCGTGGTCGGCGGCGGTTCCGTCGCGATCGCGATGCTCGCGCTCGGCTGGCTGGTGGAGCGCACCCTCGACGTCAAGCTCATGCCGTTCTAGTCCGTCATTACCCGTCGCCACGCCACCCTTCAACCAGGAGACCGCCATGACCATCCGCACTGCCCGCTTCGCACTCACCACCGTCGCCCTCGTCGCAAGCGCGGGTGCGCACGCACAGGCGTACGTCGGCGCAAGCATCGGCCGCTCGTCGATCGACGTCGATCGCACCGCGCGATCGGACGCTTTCCTCGACCTCGGCTTCGACGGCGCGAGCACGACCGCGGACGATGCCGACACCGCATACCGCGTGTATGGCGGCTACTTCTTCCTGCCCTACGTGGGCGTGGAGCTCGCCTACGTCGACCTCGGCCGGTTTTCGTTCCGCACCGACGTGCAGCCGACCGGCTCGCTGTCCGGCCGCACGCGCATCCGTGGCGGCGAGGCGAGCATCGTCGGCCGCCTGCCGATCGGCGATGCCTTCGCCGTCTACGCGCGCGCGGGGGCGTACGCGTCGCGCGTGCGCACGCGCTACAGCGGCAGCGGATCGGTCACGGTGATCGACGGCGCGGAGCGGCAGTCCAAGCGCAGCACGGAAGCGGCCTATGCAATCGGCGCGACCTACGCGTTCAACCCGCACTGGATCGCCCGCGTGGAGTGGGCCCGCTACGACGGACTCGGCGATGAACTGACCGGGGGCAAGACGGACGCGGACATCGCGTCGGTCGGCGTCGCCTACACGTTCTGAGCGCCGCGATCGCGCCGCGTCGACCGCGGCTACGGGTGGCGCGCCGAGCTACTGCTTGCGGATCTCGATGTCGCCGCTGAAGGTCTCGACCTTCACCTGGCCGCCGCCGCCGCCCGTGGTGACCTCGAGGCTGCTGCCGGGGCCGTGCTCGGGCTCGCTGACCGTGCCGAAGTCGCTGCGGATGCGTCCGCTGAAACTCGAGGCGTCGAAGCGCGCGGACACGTCGGCCGGGATGGACAGGTGCACGTCGCCGCTCATCGTCTCGACGTCGACGCGTGCGCCGGCGTCGGGCTTGCCGCGCAGGTTCACGTCGCCTGAAACGGTGCCGGCATTGATCTCGCGGTAGCCGCCGTTCTCGGCGTCGATGTCGCCCGAGACCGTCTCGAACTTCACCTGGCCGCCAAGGCCGCGCGCGCGGATGTTGCCGGAGACGGTTTCGACGTGCGCGCGGTCCGCCGCGCCGGTGACGTCGATGTCGCCGCTGACGCTGTCGAGCTCGACGTCCTTCGCGCCGCTGTCGAGACGCAGCTTGCCGCTGACCCCGTCGACGCGCAGGCTGCGCCCGGCGACGCCGCTGAGGCTCACGTCGGCGCTGACGACTTCGATCTTCATCTCCGCATTCTTCGGCACGCGCACGTCGAGTACGCTGTCGCCCATGCGCGTGTCGGCGCCCCAGCTGAACCAGCCCTGCTTGTCGGGCGGCTCCACCTTGATGCGCAGGTGATCCGCACTGCCTTCGACCGAGAGCTTCTTCGCGCCGTCGCCGAGCGTGCCGGTGATCGCGACTTCGGCCTTGTCCCAGCCGCTGACGGTCACCGAACCCTTCACGTTCGAGACCTCGATCTGCGCGGTCGGGCTCACGTCGCGGTGTTCGTTGATCGGCGTATCCGCTTGCGCATCGCCGAGGGCGAATGCGACGGCGAGTACGAGCAGGGTGCGGGCGGCGGCTTTCATGATGGACTCCTTCGTCAGCCGGCGCGGGCGCCGTAGTGTTCGAGTTTCATGCGGCGTGCGTTGGTGCGGTTGAGCAGGCTGACCAGGAACACCGCGTCCGGGCGCTGCTCGAGCGCCTGCTCGAGCTCGGCGTGCGCGGCATCGAGCACGACCGCCGCGCCGAGCAGGCGCGGGTCGCCGCCGGGAGCGCGCGAGACGTCGCGCGCATCGCGCGGCGACACGCGCACGGGCAGCGGGCCGCCGGTGCTCGCGATGAACTCGGCCGCGACGCGTTGCTGGTGCAGCGCGTATGCGGTGATCCCGCCGCCGACGGCAAGCAGCATGCCTGCCGCGGCGGCGAACGGGAACCAGCGCCGGCGGCGTGCCGGTGCGCGCGCCGCCGCCGCGTCGGCGGCGATGCGTGCCGCGATGCCGGACCACAGGTCCGCCTGCGGCACCCGCGGCGTGTTCATCTGGCGCAGTCCGCGCTGGATCTCGAATTCGTTCATGGGGTTCCTCCGAGCATCCCGCGCAACAAGCCGCGCGCGCGATGCAATTGTGCCTTCGACGAGCCGACCGCCATGCCGAGTTCGCGGCCGATCTCCTCGTGCTTCCAGCCTTCCACATCATGCAGGACCAGCACCGCGCGTGCGCGCGGCGGCAGTTTCGCGACCGCCTGCTCGAGGTCGGAACGCTCCCCCGCGCAGAACGGCGTCACCGGCTCGATCGCGGCCTCGAGCACCTCGCTCTCGACCGCGTCCTCGGGGTCGCGTGCGCGCAGGTCCATCAACGCCACGTTGACCGCGAGCCGGTGCAGCCAGGTGGAAAACGCGCTCTCGTGGCGGAAACTGTCGAGCTTCTGCCACGCGCGCACGAACGCCTCCTGGGTCAGCTCCTCCGCGCGCGCCTCGTTCATGCCGCTGAGGCGCCATACGGCACCGTGCACGCGCGCGGCGTGCCGGCGATAGAGCGCCTCGAACGCACGCATGTCCCCGGCCGCGGCACGTCGCACCAGCTCGGTGTCCGCCGATTCGGGGGCCGCTTCGGCACGGGACACGTCGCTCATCGGCAGGGGCATGGCAAGACAGGCGTTCATCTTGCCAGCTTGGATGCGGCCGTGGGCCGCAGGGTTTAAGGATTGGCCCGCGGACGGGGCAATGGCGTCGGCCGGTATGACCTGGTCGCAGGCACCGTCCATCGCGCCGCAGCGCCGGTATGCTCGCGTCCGCCATTGATCGGCCGCAGCCGCGAGGGGTGGCGCTGCGGCCGGGCCGGCGCAGGACCGCCGCACGCGTCAGTCCATGCGCCCCGTGCTTCCTGCCAGGAGAGCCCCATGAGTGATCATGCGTTCGCGCGGCGCGCCCTCGCCGCGATGTCGCTGTGCGCGATGCTGCTGCTCCCATTCGTTGCGACCCCGACGCGCGCCGAGGTGAAACCCTACTCGGCGGCCTTCACCGGAAAGGACATGCCCGTCGCCGGCGGCACGCAGTACGTGCGCAGCGGCGGCAAGGGCCCGGCCGTGCTGCTGCTGCACGGATTCGGCGACACCGGCGACATGTGGCAGCCGCTTGCCGAGGTGCTCGTCGAGGACCATCGCGTGATCGTGCCGGACCTGCGCGGCATGGGCCTGTCGTCGCACCCGGAAGGCGGCTACGAGAAGGCGGCGCAGGCGCGCGATCTCGCCGCGATCCTCGATGCACTGCACGTCGATTCGGTGCAGCTCGTCACGCACGACATCGGCAACATGGTCGGCTACGCGTTCGCCGCGCAGTATCCGCAGCGCGTGAGTCGCTGGGTCATCATGGACGCGCCGCTGCCGGGCCTGGGCACGTGGGAGAAGCAGCTCACCAATCCCAAGGTGTGGCACTTCAACTTCCGCGGCCCCGACGTCGAGCGGCTCGTCGCCGGGCGCGAACGCATCCTGCTCGATCGCTTCTACAACGAACTGTCCGCGAACCCGGCCGGCATCGACGAAGCGACGCGCGTCCACTACGCCGAGCTGTACGCGCGACCCGGTGCGATCCACAACGCGCTCGGCGGCCAGTTCGCCGCATTCGCGACCGATGCCGAGGAGAACAAGGCGCTGTTCGCCAAGGGCGGCAAGCTGCACATGCCGATCCTCGCGGTCGGCGGCGATCATTCCTACGGCGCGGCGATGAAGACCGAACTCGAATTCGTCGCCGACCACGTCGAGGGGGCGGTCATCGCGAACTCGGGCCACTGGATCATGGAAGAAGAACCCGCTGCGGCGGTGCCGGTGATCCTCGCGTTCCTTGCCCAGAGCCCGCACTGAGCGGGTCCGCGATGCCGGTGCGCACCCTGTGCGCGACCGGTGCGTTGCGGTGTGCGGCGATGTTGCGGCGTGTTGCGATGCTGCGCTCGGGTCATTCATCACCGTGCGTCGATTCGCGCGGGAGCCAGATCGCGTTCCAGAAGGGGTAGTCGCCGACGCGACGCACGATGCCGGCGCGGACCGGATTGAGGACGACGTAACGTGCGACGTCCCGCAACGCTTCGTCGTGCCGCAAGGCGCGATCGTGGTACGCGCGCGCCCAAACCGACGTGGTCGAGCGATCAATCGCGCGCACGGCTTTGGTGATGCGCGCCTTCAAGCGATTGACGGTTGTCGGCAAGTCGTCCGAGCGGCCAAGGCGCACGAGCCCATGCCAATGATCGGGCATGAGCACCCAGCAGAGCACTTCGGCATCGCCCCACGTCGTCGACTGCCCGATCCGGCGGCACACAGCCGCCGCGACGAACGCATCCTCGAATACGCGCGCGCGATCGGCGGTGACCATGGTCACCAGGTAGACCTGACCTCGCAGCGATGCTCGCCCTGCACGCAAGTTGCGATGGCCCTTGCAGAAGGTCATTGCGACAGCATGTCACGCGCCCGCCCGCACGCGATCAGGCGCGTGCGTCACGCGACGAGCGAGATCGCGTCGGCGCCGTGTAAGCCGCACGCCGCGACGCAGTCCCCGCGGACTTCGCGAGACCGGAACGGTGGGTGTAGTGCGACGTTGCGGTCGCCCACAGGGTGGGCTCCTACAGGGTCAGCGTGGCGCGCCCGCGGACGCGTGCGCGTCGCGCGGGCCCGCGATGTAGGAGCGCATCCCATGCAGACCGAGCCGCACCAGACCTGATGTAGGAGCGCACCCTGTGCGCGACCGATGCGTCTCGGTGTGCTGCGGCGTTGCGGCGTGCCGCGGCGTTACGGCGTGATGCGACATTGCGGTCGCCCACAGGGTGGGCTCCTACAGGGTTCGCGCGGCGTGTTCGTTCGGTTCTACATCACCCCGCCGCCACCTTGCGCGCCGGCGCACCCGCATTCGCGAGCGCGGCGGCGACGCGGCGTTGTTCGGCCTTGAGCTTCTCCGGCGTGCGCGCGCCGAACGAGTCGAGGTAGTGGCCGATGTCGGCGACTTCCGCGGCCCAGCCCATCGGGTCGACCTCGAGCAGCGCGTCGAGCGCGTCGTCGTCGATCGCGAGGCCTTCGACGTGCAGGTCGCCCTTGCGCGGCAGGTGGCCGATCGGCGTCTCGTGCGCGCCGACCGCGCCCTTGCAGCGGTCGATGATCCACTCGAGCACGCGCAGGTTGTCGCCATAGCCGGGCCAGAGGAACGCGCCGTCGTCGCCCTTGCGGAACCAATTGACGTGGAAGATCTTCGGCAGCTTCGCGCCCGGCTTGTCGAACGACAGCCAGTGCGCGAAGTAGTCGCCGTAGTTGTAGCCGCAGAACGGCTTCATCGCCATCGAGTCGCGCCGCAGCACGCCGACCGCACCGGTCGCGGCCGCGGTCGTCTCCGAACCCATCGCCGCGCCGACGAGCACGCCGTGGGTCCAGTCGCGCGCTTCGAACACGAGCGGCACGAGGGACGGCCGCCGACCCCCGAACACGATCGCCGAGATCGGCACGCCGGCCGGGTCCTCGGCCTTCGGCGTCCAGCTCGGCGCTTGGCGCGCGGCGACGGTGAAGCGCGAATTCGGATGCGCGGCGGGGCCATTGCCCGGATCGTACGGCCGGCCCTGCCAGTCGGTGACCGGCGTGCCCTCGGGCAAGCCTTCCCACCACGGCTGGTTGTCCGCGGTCACGGCGACGTTGGTGAAGATCGTGTCCTGGCGGATCGTCGCGAGCGCGTTCGGGTTGGTCGAACGGCTCGTGCCCGGCGCGACGCCGAAGAAACCCGCTTCGGGATTGATCGCGTAGAGGCGGCCGTCCTTGCCCGGGCGCATCCAGCAGATGTCGTCGCCGACCGTCCACACCTTCCAGCCCGCCTGGCGGTAGCCTTCGGGCGGAATCAGCATCGCGAGGTTGGTCTTGCCGCACGCGGACGGGAACGCCGCGGCGATGTAGTGCGTCTCACCTTGCGGGTTCTCGATGCCGACGATGAGCATGTGCTCGGCGAGCCAGCCTTCCTGGCGCGCCTGCCACGACCCGATGCGCAACGCGTGGCATTTCTTGCCGAGCAGCGCATTGCCGCCGTAGCCGGAGCCGTACGACTTGATCGTGAGCTCCTCGGGGAAATGCATGATGTAGCGGCGCTCGGGGTCGAGCTCGCCGATCGAATGCAGGCCCTTCACGAACGTAGGCGGCTCGCCGCGCGCGGCCGCCGCGGCGCCTTCGCGCTCGATGCGCGCGAGCGCGGGCGCACCCATTCGGGTCATGATGCGCATGTTCGCGACCACGTACGGCGAATCGGTGATCTCGACACCGCAGCGCGAGATCGGCGAATCGATCGGGCCCATGCAGTACGGGATCACGTACATCGTGCGGCCCTGCATGCAGCCGTCGAACAGCGCGTCGATCTTCGCGTGCGCGTCCGCCGGCGCCATCCAGTGGTTGTTCGGGCCCGCGTCGTCTTCGTTCTGCGAGCAGACGAGCGTGAGGTGCTCCACGCGCGCGACGTCGGACGGGTGCGAGCGGTGCAGGGTGCAGCCGGGGTGGGTGTCCTGGTTGAGCTCCGTGAGGGTGCCGTCGGCGAGCATCTCGGCGCGCAGGGCGGCCGCCTCGGCGTCGGTACCGTCGCACCAGCGGATGGCATCGGGTCGGGTCAATCGGGCGACGTCGTCGACCCAGTCGTTCAGGGCTTTGAGCTGGCTGGCCATGGTCTCCGGGCGCACGCGCCCGCGTGGAAAAGTGTGGAAGGGTCGACGGTAGCCCCGGCCCGGCGTGCATGCAAGGCAGGCTGCCGCATCCGCGGGTCCTGGCGGGTCTCGCCGCGGACTCCCCGCGTCATGGGCGCGCCGTGTGGCGTCACGGTGTAAACGCTTTCAATGTCGCACGGGTGGCGCGTGGACAGCGAGGGCCATCGGTGTGTCTCGGGCGATCGGGCGGATGTCGGGGGCGGTGCCGCCGCGACCATCGGTCGCTGGGCGGCGACCTTCTCCCTCTCCCACCCAAGGTCGCGTGCTTTCCCCTCTCCACGCGTCGCCGCGTGCTTCCCCCTCTCTCCCGCTTGCGGGAGAGGGTTGGGTGAGGGTGCTTCTGCGGTGCGTCTTCGCTGTTCGTGCTTGCGAGCAGCAGGCGCGACTCTTCGCGACGACCGACCCGCGTCCGTGCATGTTCGTCCCGCATCCCTGCGGGCCGGTTACCCTTCTTTGCTTGTCCAAAGAAGGGTAACCCCAAGAAAGGACACCCCGACAGCGTCGCCCTCCGGGCATCCTGC
>NZ_DATDMY010000074.1:0-8745 GCF_036518555.1 Dokdonella sp.
TCGCGAAGTCGACAGGCGCAGCCTGTCGACCGGGACACCGGGGTGTCCTTTCTCTTGGTGACTTCTCTATGGACAAGCAAAGAGAAGCCACCCGCTCGCCGCTGAGGCGAGCGGAACCTTGCGAAAGCGCCGCGCTTCGCGAAAGAAGCCTTGCGCTGCACGCGATCCGAAAGAGCAAACGGCGCCAGGACGAGCGGAACCGTGCGAAAGCGCCGGCTTCGCGAAAGAAACCTTGCTGCACGCGATCCGAAAACAAACGGCGCCAGGACGAGCGAAACCTTGCGAAAGCGCCGCGCTTCGCGAACGAACGGATCCGCCCGGATCCGTCCGTGAGCGGTCAGCCGAGCGCCTGCTCGAACTCCGGCACGAGCTTGAACAGGTCGCCGACGAGGCCGTAGTCGGCGATCTCGAAGATCGGCGCTTCGGCGTCCTTGTTGATCGCGACGATCGTGCCCGCGTCCTTGATGCCGGTGAGGTGCTGGATCGCGCCGGAAATGCCGACCGCGACGTAGAGGTCGGGCGCGATGATCTTGCCGGTCTGGCCGACCTGCAGGTCGCTCGGCACGTAGCCGGCGTCGACCGCCGCGCGCGACGCGCCGACCGCGGCGCCGAGCTTGTCGGCGAGCGCGTAGATGATCGTGAATGCATCCGACGAGCCGAGCGCGCGGCCGCCGGAGACGACGCGCGCGGCGCTCTGCAGGTCCGGGCGGTCGCTCTTGCCCTGCGCGAGGCCGACGAAGCGCGTGTGGTTCGGCAGCGCGACGTCGAGCGTGAGCGCTTCGACCGGCGCCGCGTTCGCGCCGCTCGCCGCGGCCGCGTACGAGGCGGTGCGCACGGTGCCGACGAGCACGCTGCCCGCGGGCGCCTCGACCGTGACGATCGCGTTGCCCGCATAGATCGGGCGCTTGAACGTGTGCGTGCCTTCGACCGCGGAGATGTCCGACACCTGCGCGACGCCGAGCAGCGCGGCGACGCGCGGCAGCACGTCCTTGCCGAACGTCGTCGACGGCGCGAGCACGTGCGTGTAGCCGGCCTTCGCGGCGGCGGCGACCTGTGGCGCATAGACGGCCGCGAGCGCGTGCGCGTTCTCCGCGCGCGCGACGGCGAGCACCTTCGTCACGCCGTCGATCTTCGCGGCTTCGGCCGCGATCGTGGCGGGATCGGCGGCGAGCACGAGCACGTCGATCGACTCGGCCTTCAACTCCGTTGCGCAGGTGACGCAGCGCGCGGTGCTCGGATTCAACTTGCCGTCGAGGTGTTCGGCGAGGATGAGGATCTTGCTCATGGGTGTTCCATCCGATTCGGTCAGTTCACCTCTCCCGCTCGCGGGAGAGGTCGCGCCGAAGGCGCGGGTGAGGGTGAACCTGCGAAGCGTCGCGAGGGCTTCCCCTCGTCCGGCGCTTCGCGCCACTTTCTCCCGCCAGCGGGAGATGGATCTCGCGAACTACACCAGGCCCTTGGCCTTGAGCGCGGACACGAGTTCCGCGACGTCCTTGACCATCACGCCCTTGCTGCGCTTCGGCGGCGGCGCGTACTGCGTCGCCTTGAGATGATCGCCCGACTCGACGCCGAGGCTTGCGAACTCGATCGTCTCGATCGGCTTGGACTTCGCCTTCATGATGTCGGGCAGCTTGATGAAGCGCGGTTCGTTGAGGCGCAGGTCGGTCGTGATCACGGCGGGGAGGTCGACCTCGATCGTCTCGAGGCCGGCGTCGACTTCGCGCGTGACCTTCGCCGCGTTGCCTTCGACCTCGACCTTCGATGCGAACGTCGCCTGCGGGCGGTCCCACAGCGCCGCGAGCATCTGGCCGGTCTGGTTGCAGTCGTCGTCGATCGCCTGCTTGCCGAGCAGCACGATCTGCGGCTGTTCCTTCTCGACGAGCTTGAGCAGCGCGCGCGCGGCGGTGAGCGGCTGGATCGCCTCACCCGTGACGACGTGGATCGCGCGGTTCGCACCCATCGCGAGGCCGTTGCGGATGTGCGCCTGCGCATCGGCGGGGCCGATCGTGACGACGACGACTTCGCTTGCGACGCCCTTCTCGCGCAGGCGCAGCGCCTCTTCGAGTGCGATGTCGTCGAACGGATTGGCCGACAGCTTGACGCCGTCGGTGACCACGCCGGAACCGTCCGGCTTGACCTGGATGCGCACGTTGTAGTCGACGACGCGCTTGTAACCGACCAGGATCTTCATCGGATGTCGAACCTCGCTGGAAGCCGCGCGGCGCGGAGCCGGCGCAAAGAGTCGCGATTTTAGCGGAAAGCGCGCCGGCGCGGGCTGCGGCGCCGCGTCGCGCCGGCCAGCCGGCGCTTTTCCACAGGCGGCGTGGACAGGCCTGTGGACAACCCGTGGGCGGCATGGCGGACAGGTCCGCGCCATGCGGGTGTCAAGTGGATTGCGCAGAAAGCGACCATGTCGCGGCGAGCGCGACCCGACGTGGTCCCATCGTGCGCGACGGCGCATCGACGGGCTCGGGACGTACGCAAGCGGCGAGTTGTCCACAGCGCGCGTGGATGGCCCTGTGGACAAGCTCTGGATCGAGATGCGGAAACGACGCGCTGGCGCGGCTGTCAAGGAGGGGTGCGCAATCCTTGACCAGCGCCTGTCAAAAGGACGCCCAGGGTTGCGTCGATATGCGCGTGCCGCGGTACGCGAATGACGCGGCGAATCGAATGCAGGCGCCCACCCTGTGGGCGACCGGCACGCGCGGCGACCGGAAACGTTGCGGTCGCGCACAGGGTGCGCTCCGACAGCAACGTGCCGGGTGCGTTCCTACGCGGGCTTGGAGGGTACGCGCGCGATGACCGCCGCAGCGAAGCGCTCGGCCGATCCGGGCGCGTGCGCGAAGAACAGCGACGGTTCGGCGAGTTCGAGTTCGAGCAGGCGCGGCGCGCCGTCGCCGTCGCGGATGAGGTCGACGCGCGCGTAGAGCAGGGGTGACTCGAACGGCACGGCGGCGAGCACGCGCTCGGCGAGTGCGCGCTCGGCGTCGTCGGGCGTGCGTGCGCGGATGTCCTCGGCGGCGAACAGCGCATCGGTCGGCGCGTCGCCACGGCGCAGCAGCGGGCCCTTGCGGATCGCGTGGCTGTAGCGGCCGTCGAAATGGATGAGCGCGGTTTCGCCGTGCTCGTCGACGCGCTCGAGGTACGGCTGCAGCAGCACGCTGCGGCGCGCGTCGAGCAGGCGCGCGAGATGCGCGACCGCGGCGTCGCGTCGCTCGCGCGCGTGGCGCTGGGCATCGCGCGAGCCCGCGCCGACGCTCGGCTTGACGACGAACTCGGCCGCGTCCGTCGATGCGAGGAACGCGTCGAGCGCGGCGGCCGCGTCGGCGCCGGGTTCGACGAACGTGCTCGGCACGATCGCGACGCCCGCGCGTTCGAGCTCGGCGAGGTAGTGCTTGTCGGTGTTCCAGCGCAGCACCGCGAGCGGGTTGAACAGCCGCGTGCGCGTGGCGACGCGCGTGGCCCAGTCGAGGAACTCGGGCAGGCGTTCGGCGTAGTCCCAGGTCGAGCGCAGCAGGGCGAGGTCGAAGCGCCGCCAGTCGAGCGCAGGATCGTCCCAGTCGACGATCTCGACGCCGGCGCCGGCCGCGCGCAGCGCCTCCTGCAGCGGCGCGAGATCGTCGTCGAGCGGGCGCGCGGCGGCGACGGAAACGAGGGCGATCAGCGGGGCGGTCATCGATGGTCCGGCGTCGGCAAAGGCGCGAGCCTAGCCGATCCCGAGGCGTACCGCGCAGCGGCGTGCGGGCGCCGGCGCCGCATGCGAGGATAGGCCGCGCGCCAGGGGGCGCTCAGGGGAGGGGCGTCGCTGCGCGGCGCCGTGCGCATGCGTCTTCGACTCACGTTCAATCTCGTCCTCGCCGCGGTGTTCCTGATCGGGATCGTCGCGGCCGGCTGGTACTACCACGCGCAACTGCAACGCGACGCGATGGCCGAAGTGCGGCACAACTCGCAGTTGCTCATGGAGACCGCGCTGGCGATCCGCAGCTACACGACCGACCAGATCAAGCCGCACCTCGATCCGCTCAATGCCGAGCGCTTCCTGCCGCAGACGGTACCCGCGTTCGCCGCGACCGAAACGCTGCATCGCCTCGGCGACCGCTATCCCGGCTACGTGTACAAGGAGTCGGTGCTCAACCCGACCAACCCGCGCGACCGCGCCAACGACTGGGAACGGTCGCTGATCGAGCAGTTCCGCGCCGACGCCGCGCTCGGCGAACTCAGCGGCATCCACGGCGAAGGCGTCGAGCAATCGATGTACGTCGCACGACCGATCACGATCAAGCAGGCGTCCTGCCTCGCGTGCCACAGCACGCCCGAAGCGGCGCC
Organism: Dokdonella sp.; assembly: GCF_036518555.1. GTDB lineage: Bacteria > Pseudomonadota > Gammaproteobacteria > Xanthomonadales > Rhodanobacteraceae > Dokdonella_A. The sequence goes on from NZ_DATDMY010000074.1 coordinate 4,327, forward strand.
GGCGACGATGCGGGCGGTGTACGGCGACGCGAACGGTTTCGGCTGGACGCAGGGCGAGACGGTCGGCATGCAGCTCGTGCGCGTGCCGGTGCTGTTTCCGCTCGAGAAGGCGCGCCGCGCGTTCGACACGTTCATGTTGTCGCTCGTGGCGGTGTTCGGCCTCATGTTCGCCGGCCTCAACCTCGCGCTCGAGCGGCTCGTGATCGTGCCGATGGCGCGCGTCAACCGCCGCCTCGAGGAGCTCGCGACGAAGGACTTCCTCACCGACCTCGTCAACCGCCGCCGCTTCTTCGAGCGGCTCGAGGCCGACATGGCCGAGGCGCGCATCAAGCACCTCGGCCTGTCGGTGATCATCTTCGACCTCGACTTCTTCAAGCGCATCAACGACACGTTCGGCCACGACAGCGGCGACTCGGTGTTGCGCCATACCGCGCTGCGCGTGCGCGAACTGCTGCGCAGCTCCGATTGCGCGGCGCGCTTCGGCGGCGAGGAGTTCATCATCCTCCTGCGCGAGACGCGCATCGACGCGGCGATGGCGATCGCCGAGGCCGTGCGAGCGAAGATCGCGGGCGCGCCGTACGAGGTCGTCGGCGCGGTCAGCGCGAGCTTCGGCGTCGCCGAGTGGAACCATCGCGAGGATCCGCGCAGCCTCATCAACCGCGCCGACAAGGCGCTGTACCAGGCCAAGCAGGACGGTCGCAACCGCGTCGTGCGCGCCGCGGACGAATGAGCGACGCGTGCCGCGGCTCAGTCGAAGCCGTCGGCGAAAATCGCATCCACGACGACTTCGACCGCGCCGATGTCGCAGCCCGCGCCTTGCGGGCGCGCGAAGCCGCGCTGGTCGAACGGCTGCGTGCAGTCCTGCGCGGCGATGGCGTCGATCGCCGCGCTGCCCGCGCCGGGCAGCATCGTCGGCGTCGGGCCGCCGTTGTCCTGCAACGGGCCGAGCGCGTCGCTCGCGCTCGAGACCAGGTTGCCGCTGCCGGTCCACGCCACACCCGCGGCGATGTCGCTGCCGTCGGGCGCGCTGTTGCCCGACACGATCGACTGCTCGATCGTCGCGCTGCCGGAGCCGCCGATGCCGCCCCCGGAGAGACTGGAGTGGTTGAGCGACAGCGTCGCATGATCGAGCTGCAGCGTGGCAGCCGCGGCAACGAAGATGCCCGCACCGGCGCGATAGCCACTGTTGCCGGCGATCGTGCAATTGGTCGCGATGAGTGCGCCACCGACGTGCGCGCCGGCGCCTTCGTAGCGCGCGAAGTTGCCGACGATCGAGCTCGAGGTCAGCGTGACCGTTCCGGCGGGCGCATGGATGCCGCCGCCGTCGTAGTACGCCTGGTTCGTGGATACGACGCTGCGCGTGACCGTCGTGATGCCGTACGACTGGATACCCGCGCCGCGCTTTGCGGCGTTGAGGCTGATCATGCTGTCGACGACGTCGAGCGTTCCGTCCGCGCGGATGCCACCGCCGCCACCAACCGGCCAGGATGAGTTGCCGCTGATCGTGCTCGCCGAGATCGTGACGACGCCGGTTTGCGAGTGCAGGCCGCCGCCGCTGTAGGCGGCGTTCGAGGAGAGCGTGCTGCGTGTGAGCACGACCGCGCCGCTCGACGACGCGATGCCGCCGCCGAAGTTTTCGGCCGTGTTGCTGCTCACGGTGCTGTCGACGAGCGTGAGGTCCGCCGCGGCCATGCAGATGCCGCCGCCGTCCGCGCGGCCGTTGCAGAGGCCGGCCGCGGCGTGGCCGTTGCCGAGCGTCACGCCTGCGAGAACCAGCATCGCGCCCGCGGGCGCTTCGTCGCGGAGGATGCCGAACGCGTGCGTCGCGCCGTCGGGCCGCGCGATCGTCACGCCGCCCTCGTACTGGTGCGCGCCGCTGCCGCGCCATGCGCTGCCGTCGATCCGGAGGCGCGTCGCGGTGACGACGAGCGTGCCGCCCGCCGCGCCGCTCGCATCGGCCGAATCCGCGAGCGCGATCGTACCCGGCGTCGCCGCGCCGGTGATCGCGGACGCGGCGAACGTGATCGTATCGTCATCGCCGAACGCGGCGCCCGTGGTCGCGCAGCTGCCCGTCGGCGCGGCCGCGTTCATCGACAGGATCGCCTGGCGCAGCGTGCACGTGCCCGTGGCAGCCGCATCGCCGTCGTCGGGCGTGGTCACCGCGATCGTCGCCGCGCTCGCGGGCAGCGCGGCGAGGCCGCCGACGAGCCAGGCGGCGACGAGCGCGCGCCGGAGCGGCGTGGGCCGTAAAGCGACGATGCCGGCGCGGACGCGGGCACGCGATGCGATCGAAACCATGAGGCCTCCTTGGAAGCGGGACCGGCGCGGCGTGCGCCTCGATCCTGTTACGCAGGTGAACGGCGAAAACCCGAACGCCGCATCGCGCGCGGGCGTCGCGCTACCATCGCCGGATCGCCTGCGTGGACATCCCCGAATGCCTCGTCAACTCGCCATCGCCGCGTCGGCGCTCGCCGCGCTCGCCATCACGACGCACGCGGCCGCGCAGAATCCCGATCCGCTCGACATCCGCGCGTGCACGGCGATCGAGACCGATGCGCAGCGTCTCGCGTGCTACGACCGCGCCACGCACCGCGACGATCGCGAGGCGCAGCGCGCCGCCGACGAGCGCATGCGCAGCAGCGGCGTGTTCACGCAACCGGACGGCCGCGCCGCGGCCGTCGCGGGCGAAGCGGCGGTGCCGCGAGCGCCCTCGTCGCTCGACCGCCGCTGGGAGCTCGACCCGGCGAGCAAGCTCGGCACGTTCAACCTGCGCAGCTACCGGCCGGTCTACGTGATGCCATTCTTCGCGACGAGCCAGCTCAACACGCAGCCGCGGAGCCCGAACCCGGACAACAGCGTCGGCGAGCGTGCGCACCTCGACAACATCGAGGCGAAATTCCAGCTGAGCCTGAAGACGAAAGTGCTGCAGGACGTGCTCGGCAACGGCGATCTCTGGGTCGGCTACACGCAGTCGTCGCGCTGGCAGGTCTACAACAAGGACGAATCGCGGCCGTTCCGCGAAACCGACTACGAGCCGGAGGCGCTCCTCGTATTCGGCACCCACTATCACGCGCTCGGCTGGGACGCGCGCCTGTTCGACATCGGCATCAACCACCAGTCGAATGGCCGCAGCGACCCGTACTCGCGCAGCTGGAACCGCATCGTCGCCGACATCGGCCTCGAGCGCGGCGATTGGACCATCGTGCTGCGGCCGTGGTGGCGCATTCCCGAATCGCGCGGCGACGACAACAACCGCGACATCGAGGACTACGTCGGTCGCGGCGAAGTGCAGCTCGTGCGCAACTGGAACGACCAGACGTTCGGCCTGACCTTGCGCCATTCGCTGCGCGGCGGCGACGCGAACCACGGGTCGGCGCGCTTCAGCTGGAGCGTGCCGCTTGCGGGCAGCCTGCGCGGCTACGTCGAGGTGTTCCATGGCTACGGCGAGAGCCTGATCGACTACAACCACGAAGCGACCTACCTCGGCGTCGGCCTGTCGCTGCTCGACTGGTACTGATGGGCGGACTCCGGAGCGCCGCGTGCAACGCGCTTGGCCTCCTGATGTAAAGAGGCCGCCCGCGCGCGCTTGCCGCGATCGGGGCGAACGGGGCTTGTGCCTATAATGCGTGCGCGCGACACGGGCCGGCGGCCCGCTGCCGTGCCACTGGGGCATGGTTTCTACAGGGGACAATCATGGATCACCGGAACACGGCTTCGAGCCGCGCGCGCGTTGCTGCGTGCGTCGCGGTGCTTTCGTTGTGGACAACGGCGGCGACATCGGCGACCGACGGTGCCGGTGGATTCGCGATCACGCAGAGTCTCGTGTCGAACGGCGGCGGTTTCATGCGCGACACCTGCTATCGCCTGCTGTCGGCGGTCGGCCAGCCCGTGCTCGGCACGCTGCGCAACAGCGAGTTCGTCCTTTCGTCCGGCTTCCTCGCCGACTCGGCGTCGACCGACGACAAACTCTTCCGCTCCGGATTCGAAAACAGCACGGGGATCTGCAAATGACCACTTTCCGATCGAATGCGCTTCGTGCCCTCGTTCCCGCGATCGCGATCGCGCTCGCGCTCGCACAACCGGTGTTCGCAGCGCCGCAGGTGCCCGACTTCAACTACCAGGGTCGGCTCGAACAGAACGGCTATCCCGCCAACGGCAACTATGCGCTGACGTTCTCGCTCTGGGATGCGCCGACCGGCGGCAACCAGATCGGCGCGACGATCTCCGAACCGAGCTGGCCGGTCGTCAACGGCGTGTTCGCGATCAACCTCGCGTTCGACGGCGCATTCGCGGGGCAGCAGAGCTGGCTCGAGGTCAGCGTCAACGGCGCGACGCTCGGACGCCAGCCGATCACGACGGCGCCCGTGGCGCAGTTCGCGCTGACCGGCAATGTCGGACCGGCCGGTCCCGCCGGCGCGA
>NZ_DATDMY010000075.1:0-13902 GCF_036518555.1 Dokdonella sp.
TCGTGTTTCAATCTTTTGGTTTGGTTTTGGCTCTGGGCCTATGCGGCGGCCTGCGCTAGGCGTTGGCCGACGTCGACGAGCGGTGCGACGAGCAGCGCGAGCGCGAGCATGATCGCGAGGATCGCGAGCGCGGGCGAGAAGTCGAAGCCGCCGAACGCGGGGACGACCCGCCGGATCGGGCGCAGCAGCGGTTCGGTGAGCTGGAACAGCAGCGGCACGACCGGGTTGGAGCGCTCGACGCTGATGAAGCTGGTCAGCGCACGCACGAAGATGAGGCCGACGTACAGCACGAGCACGAGCTCGATGAGATCCGCGAGCGCCATCACCGCGAGACCGGGCACGCCGAGGCGCTGGCCGAACATCGCGTAGAGCAGCACGAGCTTGATCGCGCTCAGCAACCAGGCCAGCAGCAGCGCGGCGACGTCGAGGTTGCGCCAGTTCCGGATGAGCCGGCGCAACGGCATCAGCACGGGGTTGGTGAGCTTGTAGAGCGCCTGGCAGACAGGGTTGTAGAAGTTCGCGCGCACGAGCTGCAGCAGCACGCGGAACACGGCCAGTGCGACGAGCGTGACGAACACGAAGTTGACCAGGATCTGTCCCGCGTTGGCGAAGTAGCCCATGGCTCAGTCCCCGGCCGCCGTCGCGGCCGCAGTGCGCGTCGCGCTCACGAGAATCGCTCCGAAAGCTCCTTGCCGCGCGCCGTCGCGGCGGCGACCGCGGCCGCCACGACGCCGCGCAGGTGGCCGTTCGCGAACGCGTCGAGCGCCGCCGCGGTCGTGCCGCCCGGCGACGTCACCCGCTCGCGCAGCACCGTCGGCGGGTCGGGGTCCTCGACGAGCATGCGTCCGGCGCCGAAGCAGGTCTGGGTCGCGAGTGCGCGCGCGGTCGCGCGTGGCAGGCCTTGCGCGACGGCGGCATCTTCGAGCGCCTCGACGAGCAGGAAGAAGTACGCGGGCCCCGAGCCGGACAGCGCGGTCACCGTATCCATGAGCTCCTCGCGCTCGATCCAGACCGTGCTGCCCGCGGCGCCGAGGATCGCCTCGGCGAGATCGCGTTGTGCGGCGTCCGCATCGTCGTTGGCGATCATGCCGGTCGCGCCCGCGCCGATCAGCGCCGGCGTGTTCGGCATCGAGCGCACGATCGGCACGCCCGCGCCGAGCCAGGCGGCGAGCTGCTCGATGCGGATGCCCGCGGCGATCGAGATGACGAGCGGCCGCGTGGCGGCGACACGGGGCGCGATCTCCGCACAGACGTCCTTGAGCACCTGCGGCTTCACCGCGAGGACGAGCACGCCGGCACCTTCGATCGCCGCACGTGCATGATCGTGCACGGCGACGCCGAAGTCGCGCGCGAGTGCCGCGCGCAGCTCTTCGTTCGGTTCGGCGACCGCGATCACGCTCGCCGGCGTGCCGCCGCGCACGAGCGCGCCGACGAGGCTGCGCGCCATGTTGCCGCCGCCGATGAAGGTGATCCGGCCGGGAATCGGGATTCGGGAATCGGCAATCGGTGCCATCGCTGGACGTCGCTCCGGGGTCGTCTGCATGCGAGCATAGCAAGAGGATCGCGTGTCGCTGCGACGCCCCGCTACGATCCCCGATGCCCGAAGAGCGCGGTGCCGATGCGCACCATCGTCGCGCCTTCCGCGATCGCGAGCTCGAAGTCGTCGGACATGCCCATCGACAGCGTGTCGACACCGGCGTGATCCGCGCGCAAGGCGTCGTACAGCGCGCGCAGGCGGGCGAACGCGGCGCGGCGCTGCCCGCGATCGGGCGACGGCGCGGGAATCGCCATGAGGCCGCGCAGGCACAGCCGCGGTTCCGCGGCGACGGCGTCCGCGAGCGCGGCGACGTCGTCCGGGCGGCAGCCGGACTTGCTCGCCTCGTCGTCGATGTTGACCTGCACGAGTACGTTCAACGGCGGCTGTTCCGCCGGGCGGTGCCGCGCGAGCGGCGCGACGAGCTTGAGGCGGTCCAGGCTCTGCAGCCAGTCGAAGTGGCGGGCGGCCTCGCGGCACTTGTTCGACTGCAACGGCCCGATCAGGTGCCATTCCAGAGCGAGATCCGCGAGCTCCGCCTGCTTCGCGAGCGCCTCCTGCACGTAGTTCTCGCCGAAGGCGCGCTGGCCGCACGCTGCGAGCGCGCGCACGGCTGCCGCGGGTTGCGTCTTGGACACGGCCACGACCTCGACCGCGGGCGCGCCGGCGGCCTGTCGCGCCGCGGCGACGCGGGTGTTGACGGAAGCATAGGCTGTTTCGCAGAAATTCATCGCAAGGTCGCGCACGGTCTGGTTTTCATCTGGCTATACTGCCGCAACCGGGCGCCCGCGAGGCGCCGAACCGCCGTTCAGGGGACAGACGATGGACATTGCCGAGCTGCTGGCGTTTTCGGTCAAGAACAAGGCCTCCGACCTCCACCTGTCGGCCGGCCTGCCGCCGATGATCCGCGTCGACGGCGACGTGCGTCGCATCAATATCCCGGCGCTCGAGCACAAGCAGATCCATTCGCTGATCTACGACATCATGTCGGACAAGCAGCGACGCGACTACGAAGAGTTCCTCGAAGTCGACTTCTCGTTCGAGATCCCGAGCCTGGCGCGCTTCCGCGTCAACGCGTTCAACCAGAACCGCGGCGCCGGCGCGGTGTTCCGTACGATTCCGTCCGAGGTGCTCACGCTCGAGGATCTCGGTTGCCCGCGCATCTTCAAGGAACTGATCTCTCAGCCGCAGGGCCTGATCCTCGTCACCGGCCCGACCGGTTCGGGCAAGTCGACGACGCTCGCGGCACTGGTCGACCACGTCAACAAGAACGAGTACGCGCACATCCTCTCGGTCGAGGATCCGATCGAGTTCGTGCACACCTCGCAGAAGTGCCTCATCAACCAGCGCGAAGTGCACCGCGACACGCACGGCTTCAACGAGGCGCTGCGTTCGGCGCTGCGCGAGGACCCCGACTACATCCTCGTCGGCGAGTTGCGCGATCTCGAGACGATCCGCCTCGCGCTGACCGCCGCGGAGACCGGCCACCTCGTGTTCGCGACGCTGCACACGAGTTCCGCCGCGAAGACGATCGACCGCGTCATCGACGTGTTCCCCGCCGGCGAGAAGCCGATGGTGCGCTCGATGCTGTCGGAGTCGCTGCGCGCGGTGATCTCGCAGAGCCTGCTCAAGAAGGTCGGCGGCGGCCGCATCGCCGCGCACGAGATCATGGTCGGCATCCCGGCGATCCGCAACCTCATCCGCGAGGACAAGGTCGCGCAGATGTACTCGGCGATCCAGACCGGCAGTCAGCACGGCATGCAGACGCTCGACCAGTGCCTGCAGGATCTCGTCAAGCGCGGTATCGTCACGCGCCAGCAGGCGATCGGCTACGCGAAGAACAAGGAAATCTTCAAGTAGCAGGCACCGCTCCCGCGCGCCACCGTCCGCGAGCGGGATCGACGCCGCGACGGTGGCGGCTCAGCGGCGCGTCGCGGTGATGCGCCAAAGCGTGCCGCCCTGGTCCTCCGACACGAGCAGAGAGCCGTCGCGGGCGACCGCGATGCCGGTCGGGCGGCCCCAGACGCGTGCATCGTCGACGACGAAGCCGGTCATGAAGTCGTCGTATTCGCCGGTCGGCGCGCCGTTCGAGAAGCGCAGCCGCACGACCTTGTAGCCCGTGCGCGGCACGCGGTTCCACGAGCCGTGCAGGGTTACGAACGCGTCGCCGCGATAGTCGGCCGGAAACATCGTGCCGTCGTAGAACGCGATGCCGAGCGGGGCCGAATGCGCCTGCATGAGTACGTCGGGCACGATCGCCTCGTCCCTGATGTCGCTGCGCGCGCCGGCCCAGCGCGGGTCGGGATGCGCGCCGATGTAATACCACGGCCAGCCGTAGAAGCCGCCTTCGCGCACGCGCGTCGCATACTCGAACGGCAGGTCGTTGCCGAGGCCGTCACGTTCGTTGACGACGCACCACGGCGCCCTCGTTGCCGGTTGGACGGCCATGCCGGCGCAGTTGCGCAGGCCGGTCGCATACAGGCGCGCGTCGCTGCCGTCGGGGGCAATCGTCCAGACCGCGGCGCGGCGATCCTCGTCGCCCCAGGCGGCGCCGCGCAAGCGCGTTTTCTCGAACGCGGCGATCTCCGTGGTGCTGCGCTCGGGCATGCCGGTCGCGACATTGGATGCAGAGCCGACCGCGACGAGAAGGCGCTGCCCATCGGCGGCGGCGAGGGCGCGCGTGGAGTGGCCGCCGCCCGGGAGGTCCTTCAACACGACGGTCGGCGCGGTGCGCGCGACCGTGTCCCCGCTGGCGTAGTCGAAGCGCAGGACGCGCTCGGTCTGCGACACGTACAGCGCGGTCGGCGCGGACGGCGGGAAGAACGCGAGGCCGTAGACATCGGAAAGACCCTTGGCGAACACGGCGGGCCGGGCGGGCAGGCGACCGTCGGCACCGGGACGGAATACGAGCACGCGCCCGCCACCCGTCTCGGCGAGGAACACGTCGCCGTTCGGTGCGACGCGCAACGTACGCGGCCCGTCGAGCCCGTCCACGACGAGCTCGGCGGCGAAGCCGGGCGGCAGCGTCGGTACGCGCCCGTCGCGTGGCGATCGCTGCGCCGGACTCGCGCCGACGGTCGCGCGTTCGGCCGCGGCATCGGGCAGGTCGCTCGCGCGCACGTGGCGCCGCACGCCGGGTGCGTCGTCGCGCCAGCCGCCGAACGCGGCACTGCCCGTGCGCACCGCATCGGAGTCGGCGGCGACGGCCGCACCTGCGAAGCATCCGGCGAGCAGGGCGATGGCGGTGCGAGCGCGCATGGCGGTCTCCCGTTGTAACGGCCGTAGCTACCGTATCAGTCGCGATGCTCGAGTGCCACGTCGCCGTGGACGCGGTCGCCGCCTGCGCGGCCACGCCGGCGCCGACGCGATCCGCGCCGCGGTTCGGCGCGGGATGCCCCGGCGTCCCGCGCGCGGTCAGAACAGGTGCGTGAAGACGTAGATGAGGACGAGCAGGCCGGCGGGTACGCCGAGCAACCATGCGATCACGTACTTGAACATGTGGATCTCCCTGGATGGAGCGGGCGGCGCGAGGCCGCCCGGTGGCGTCACTTCACCTTGAGGCCGGAATCGTCGATCGCCTTGACGCCCTTCACCTGGCGCGCGGTCGCGACCGCCTTGTCGACCGCGGCCTGCGTCGGCAGAACGCCGATGAGGATGACCTTTCCGTCGACGGTCTTCACGCTGATGTCGGTGCTCTTCACGCCTTCGGTGGTCGCGAACTCCGCCTTCACCTTCGTCGTGATCCACGTATCGGTGACCGGCTGGTCGGATTTCATCGATGCGTCGTCCGCGTGGGCCTCGCTGACGAGCAGCGGAGCGAACGCGGCGCCGCAGGCGGCGACGACGGCGGCGAGCGCGGTGGTGGCGATGCGATGCTTCATGGTTGTTCTCCTGTGGATGGCGCGGCGCAAACGTAGGTGCCGCGCGTCGCACCGAAGCTGAACGCACGTATCGGCGCTTCAGCATTCCGTTAGGCAACCCCGTGTGAACTGCGCCGCGTGCCGTCGGGTGCACGTTCAACAAGGCAGGGGAATCCCATGCGCATCGGTCTCATTCTCGCGGGTGTCATTCTGGTCGCGATCGGCGCCGCCGCGTTCACCGGCAATCTCGACTTCACCCACGACCGCGAGGTCGTCAAGGTCGGCGATCTGTCCGCATCGGTGAAGGAAGAAAAGTCCGTGCCGCAGTGGCTCGGCGCGGTCGGCGTCATCGCCGGACTCGGCCTGCTCGCCGCGGGCGCGCTGCGTCGCTAGCGCGCCGCGGCAGCTCGCGCGCGTCCGCAGGTACGATGCCCTCGGCCTGCGCGAGCCTTGCGGACGCGCGCCCGCGTGACTCGACGTCCGCGCCCGTCGCGTCGCCTCGAAGAACGCGTTGGACGGTCGGGCGAGCGGCGCGATCGCGTGCGCTTCGGGACGGGTCGCGACGGCGCGCGCCCGCGTGCGCAGCGGGCCGAGCGATCGCGTCCTTCAGCTCACGAGCGTACGCGGCGGCAGCGCGGTCACGTTGCCGCGCGGTTGCAGCTCGCTGGCGCGGCGCTCGAGCCACTGCAGGAGCGGGGCCCAGTCCTCGCGATGCGAGCGTGCCTGGCCCCCGTTGTCGTCGAATACGCTGAGGCCGGTCTCGGCAAGACCGACGTAGGTCTGCGAATCGCGCACGCGGATCATCGCGGCCTGGGTCAGGCGCTCGAGGGTCGCGTCGAGCTGGCGCGCCGAGTTCGTGCGTTCGCGCAACCGATTCGCGACGAGCGCGACGCGCAGGCGCCCGCTGCGCACGTCGGCGAGCTTGCGCACGGTGTCGAGGAACGCGAGGGTCGCGCGCAGATCGATCGACGAGGGCACCACCGGGACGAGCACGGCGTCGGCGTGGCGTGCGAAGCGCTCGAACTCGTGCGCGCGCAGGCCGGCCGGCGTGTCGATGAGCAGGACCTCGGTCGACGCGGGAATGCGCAGCAGCCAGCCCGCGCTGAGGCCGTAGGTCGGGTCGTTGCTCGCGAGCGCGTGGATCGGCGGCAGGTGTGCCGCGCGCAGGCCGCACCAGGCGAGGGACGAGCCCTGCGGATCGCAGTCGACGAGGGTGGTGCGCTTGCCGCTGCGCGCGTAGCAGCCGGCGAGGTTCGTCGTGAGCGTCGTCTTGCCACAGCCGCCCTTGCTGTTCGCGACCAGGATGCGAAACATGCCCTTCCCCTAGCGGGCCGGCGGCCCCGACGTCAACCTAGCGCATGATATGCGTGTAATTCGCGAAATTCATCGCGGATCGCGCGGAAATTCCACGAGAAATGGACGTACGGACGCCTGGCCGTCCACGCATCCATCGCGCCGCCGCGCAACCACGGCACGACCTGTCAGGTCCCTGCAAGCCGATACCGACTACAAGCGCGCTCGGCCGGGGCGAAGCCCCAACCAATGGCAGATGCGCGCTGGTTTGTTATAACGTAACATTCAAACGCCGGCCTCCCCAAGCGTCGCCATCGTCCACTTCGAGCGAGTCGTCCATGCGCAAAACCGCACTGACTGCGTGCGCGGTCCTGATGTCTCCCGCGCTGTTCGCGGCGCCCCAGCGTGACGCCGCGAGCTTGCAGCAGCAGCTCGAAGCGCTCGAAGCGCGCGTCGCGGCGCTCGAGGCGAACGATCGCCGCCTGCGCGAGCAGGCCGATGCGGCGAATGCGTCCGCGAAGGCGGCACGGGACGAACTGGCCGCGCTGCAGGCGTCCGCGACCGCGGTGGCCGTGCCGGAGCCCCCTCCGGCCGCGGCCGCGACGGGCGCCAGCGCCAACGCGAACGCATTCAATCCCGCGATCAGCGTGATCCTCAACGGCAGCTATTCGACCCATTCGAAGAACCCCGACGACTACGTGCGCGCGGGATTCCCCGTCGTCGGCGAAGGCGGGCCGTCGCCACGCGGGTTCTCGCTCGGCGAAAGCGAGCTTTCGTTCGCCGCGAACATCGACGAGAAGTTCTACGGCCAGCTCACGCTCACCGCGGAGAGCGAACACGGCGAGGATCACATCGGTGTCGAGGAGGCGTTCATCGACACGACGGCGTTGCCCGAAGGGTTCAACCTTCGTCTCGGCCGCTTCTACTCCGACATCGGTTACCTCAACAGCCACCACGCGCACACCGACAGCTTCTTCGATCGGCCGCTGCCGTACCAGGCGTTCCTAGGCAACCAATACGGCGACGATGGCGCGCAGCTGCGCTGGCTCGCGCCGACCGATCTCTACCTCGAGGTCGGCAGCGAGATCTTTCGCGGCGAGCATTTCCCGAGCGCCGGCGCCGCGCACGGCGGCGCCGGCGTGAAGACGCTGTTCGCGCACGCGGGCGGCGACGTCGGCACCGAAAACTCCTGGCTCGCGGGCGTGTCGGTGCTCAAGTCGAGCGCGAAGGGTGCCGAAGACGGATTCAGCGGCGACAGCACGCTCTACATCGCCGACGCGACCTGGAAATGGGCGCCCCAGGGCAACTTCAAGGACGGCGGCGTGACGGTGCGCGGCGAATACTTCTCCGACCATCGCGACGGCGTCTGGAACGCACCGCCCGACGACGGCACGCCGCTCGCGTGGCGCGGTGCGCGCCGCGGCGCGTACCTCGAAGGCGTGTACCGCTTCAACCGCACCTGGGATCTCGGCTATCGCGTCGACAAGTTGTGGGCCGATCGCCAGGGGCCGTTCGCGAGCGCGTTCGACCCGTACCGCAACACCCTCGAGCTCGCATGGCACAACAGCGAGTTCAGCCTGTTGCGCCTGCAGTTCAGCCGCGACGAACCGACCGCGGACACGACCGACAACGCGTTGACGCTGCAGTACCAGGTCAGCCTCGGCGCGCACGGCGCGCACAAGTTCTGATCGATGCGCGAACGACGGGTTGCGGGAGCGGCCTCGACCGCGATGCTCTTCTTCCGATGGATGCGACGCCGATGAACAGACTGGTCACGCTATGCATGCTGGCGCTCTGCGCCGTCTCGTTCGCTGCGCCTGCGCGCGCGGACCTCAAGGTGTTTTCGTGCGAACCCGAATGGGGCGCGCTGCTCGCCGAGCTCGGTGGCGACAAGCTCGACGTCGCCGTCGCGACGTCGGCGCTGCAGGACGTGCACGTGATCGAAGCGAAGCCGAGCCTGATCGCGAAGGTGCGGCGTGCGGACCTCGTCGTCTGCAGCGGCGCCGAGCTCGAGATCGGCTGGCTGCCGCAGCTCGTGCGCCAGTCCGGCAACCCCAAGATCGCCTCGGGCGACGGCTCGTTCATGGCCGCCGACCAGATCACCACGCTCGAGAAGCCGACCCAGCTCGATCGCGCGAACGGCGATGTGCATCCGGGCGGCAATCCGCATTTCCAGATGGATCCGCACCGCGTGCTGGCGATCGCAAAGGCGTTGTCGGCGCGCCTGGCCAAACTCGATCCCGGCAATGCGGCGACCTACGAACAACGCCTCGCCGATTTCAGCGCGCGCTGGAGCGCGGCGATCCCGCGCTGGGAAGCGAAGGCGGCGCCGCTCAAGGGGCGCAACGTCGTCGTCCACCACGCCAGCTGGATCTACCTGACGACCTGGCTCGGCATGCACGAGATCGGCTCGCTCGAACCCAAGCCCGGCGTGCCGCCGACGAGCGCGCACCTCGCGACGCTCGTCGATACGACCAAGAGCCAGAACACGCTCGCGATCATCCGCGCCGCCTACCAGGACCCGAAGCCGGCCGACTGGCTGTCCGAGCGCACCGGCGTGCCCGCGGTGACGTTGCCGTTCACGGTCGGCGGCGACGCGCGATCGAAGGACCTGTTCTCGTTCTACGACTCGACCATCGACACCTTGCTCGGAGCGATCAAGTGACGCTGAACGTGGCCGGTCTCGATCTCTCGATCCTCGGGCCCGCGTGTGTCGCGGGCCTCATCGTGCTGTCCACGCACGTGCCGCTCGGCACCCAGGTGCTGTCGCGCGGCATCATCTTCATCGACCTCGCGATCGCGCAGATCGCCGGCCTCGGGGTGATCCTCGCGCAGTTCCTCGGCGTCGACGAAGCGAGCTGGGGCGTGCAGGTCGCGGCCGCGATCGCCGCGCTCGCGGGCGCGGGCCTGCTCGCATGGACCGACCGGCGCTGGCCCGAATACCAGGAACCGCTGATCGGCACCCTGTTCGCGCTTGCCGCGACCGGCGGCCTGCTGCTGCTCGCCAACAATCCGCAAGGCGGCGAACACCTCAAGGACCTGCTCGTCGGGCAGATCCTCTGGGTCAGCTACGGCCAGCTCGTTCCGGCCGCGGTGCTGTCGGCGGCGCTGCTCGCATTCATGGGCTGGCGCCGCGGCGAGTTGCAGGGGTTGCTGTTCTACGCCCTGTTCGCACTCGCGATCACGACGTCGGTGCAACTCGTCGGCGTCTACCTCGTGTTCGCGAGCCTGATCATCCCCGCGCTCGCGACCGCGGGCATGCAGGGCAAGGGACGCCTCGTCGCCGCGTACGCGGTCGGTGCGCTCGGTTACGCGATCGGCCTCGTGCTCTCGGCGGTGCTCGACCTGCCGAGTGGCGCGCTCATCGTCTGGATGCTCGCCGCGTGTGGCGTGCTCGCACAGCTCGTGCCCGCGGTGCGCGACGCGCACCGCGCTCGCCGTGTCGCCGCGCACGCGGGCGACTGAGCATCCGCCGGCGAGCGGCGTTCCCGCCGAACGCCGCCGATTCGAGGCGCCGGCCCGGCGCGATCAGTGCGCCGCGTAGAGCTTCATCACGTCGCGGCGCAACGCGGCCTGGCTGTCGCCGCGGCTGTAGAACATGTGGCCGCCCGGGTACTCGGCGACGCGCACGCGGTTCGGGTCGCCCATCACCGGCATCTGGTCGACGATGAGCACGGATGCCATGAACGGGCACGACAGGTCGCCCCAGCCGTGCGCGATGAGCACCTGCAGCTTGGAGTCGATCGCGACCGACTGGCGCAGTTGCTGCACCGAGCCCTTCTCCATCTCGTCGCCGCGCTCCCACGCCTTGTTCACCTCGTAGCTCAGCGCGTTGTAGCGGCCGACGTACTTCCAGCCGACCGTGTGCGTGATGAAATCGACCATCGCGGTCGTCGTCGGCGCGATGATGCCGTCGAGGATCGGGTCGTTGGTGCGCTGCGCGGGCGCGAACGGGAACGGATCCCATGCGGTCACGTTGGAATCGTAGCGGCTGCCGAGCTTGCCCTCGTCGCGGAACACTTCGCGCAGGTATGCCTGCGTCTCGAGGCGGCCGCCCGAGCGGCGCACGAATTCGGCGTCGAGCCCGGAGAGTTCCGTCACGCGCTTGACGATGCGCTCGACCGCGTGCGGATCGCTGCGCCCCTTGAGCAGGTCGGTCACGTAGTCGCCGCGCGTGTAGGCGACGACGTCGGCCATCGCGGCGTCCGTGAGCTTGCCGTGCCGTTCGAGATTCGCCGCGGCGATGCTCGGCAACGTGAGCATCCACGGCAGCGGCGACAGGTCGCCGTTGTCGTCGGCGCCGGGGTCGAGGTACGGCGACACGAGCACGAGGCCGTTCATCGCGACGCCGAGGCGCGTCTGCAGGAAGTGCGTGATGCGCGGGCCGCGGAAGCCGCCGTAGCTCTCGCCGACGAGGTACTTGCGCGAGAGCAGGCGATCGTTCCTGACCAGCCAGTCGTAGATGATGCGCGAGAGGTATTCGATGTCGGCGCCGGTCGAGTAGAACCTCTTCTTCGCTTCGTCTGCGGGCACGCGCGCGCGGCTGAAACCGGTGCCGACCGGGTCTATGAAGACGAGGTCGGTGAAGTCGAGCCAGCTTCCGGGATTGTCGCGCGGCGTGGCCGGATCGGACGGGCTGTTGCCTTCGGCCCCGAACTGCACGCGCTTGGGCCCGAGCGCACCGAGGTTGAGGTAGACCGACGACGCTCCCGGGCCTCCGTTCAATGCGAACGTCACGGGCCGATCCTTGCCGGGCACGGTGTAGGCGACGAACATGACATCGGCGATCGCTTTGCCCTTCTCGTCGAGTACCGGCAGCGATCCGACCGTCGCGTCGTACGAGAGCGAGCGACCGTCGATCGTCGTCTGCTGGCGCACCGTGCGATCGGCCGGGAACGCGGGCAGCTTCGCGTAGTCGTCGCCCTTCGATTCCTTCGCGGCGTCCTTGCCGCCGTCGTCGTCGGCGAATGCGAGTGGACTCGCGAACAGCGCGCACGCAGCGAACAACATGGCCAACGATGACTTCTTCATGGGCGTCCCCGGCGGCCGGCATGACCGCAAGCCGCGAGGGTAGGGCCCAGGCCGGGGCACGCGATGTGCCGGAAGTCGTGCGTGCCCGCGACGGGGACGTCGCGGCGTGCGGCGCCGGATCGCCGCGTGCTAGGGCGCCGCCTCGAATCCGTTCGCGTAGATGCGGTCGCCACCGACCTCGATCGCGCCGGTGACCGTGACGAGCGCGAGCGGCACGTCGCCGGCGCCGATCGCGGCGTTCTCGTCGACGTCGAGGTAGAGCGAGATCAGCACGTCGTACGTGCCCGGCGGCGTCGTCACGGGGACATGGAATGCGCGCGCCACCGCGCTGTCGCCGGGTGGCAGGCTCGTGGCCGCATCATGCGCGGGATCGTCGACGTAGCCGACGCCGCTGCGGTACAGGCTCGCGCCGACGAGCACGTGCGCATGCGCCGCGCCGGCCGCATTGCGGGCGGTCGCGGACAGCTGCGCCGTCGCGCCCGGCGCGACCGTGGTCGGCGTCGCCACGACCGCGGAGAGCGACAGCGGCGACGTCATCACCGCGGTGCGCTGGCCGCTGCCCGCGCCGTTGTCGTTGTAGTAGTGGTCGACGATCCATGGCCAGCGGTGCGCGCTCGCGTCGAGCGCCCAGCGCTGCGTGCCCCATTGCGACATGCCGCGGCCAGGGCCGAAGCAGCCGTGGCCCGCGCCGACCGGGTCGGCCAGGCAGGGCCAGCCGCTCGCGGGCGAGCCCGCGTAGCCGTCGCCGCAGGTAAGGTCCGCATTGCTGCACGACAGGCCGTCGGCGGGATCGTCCCAGCTGTTGTTCTCGGCCGAATACTCCGCCGAAGCCGCCTCGCTGCCGCCGCGCGTGAGCATGAGCCCCGGCGTGCGCGCGACCGCCGCGTCGGTGCTCGCCGACGTGCCTGCGTCGTTGACCTGGCAGCACGCGCTCGAACAGATGTCGAAGTTCGCGCTGATCGGATGCGCGACGCGCCATGCTCCGTAGCTGCGATAGGCGACGCTGCCCGCGCGCAGGCTCTGCGTGTTCCAGCTCGCGATCCACTCGCTGTCCAGGCCGCGCCCGACGTAGCTTTCGAGCGGGAGGACGCACGTATGCGTGCATGCGCCCGTGCAGCACGACTGCGTGCACGCAGCGTCCGCGTAGCCGACGCGGATCGTCGTCGGCGGCGCCAGTGCCGGGGCGAGCGCGGCGCCGCCGGGCGGCGCGAACGTGCGCGCGATCGATGCGGCGCTGGAACTCGCCGCGTCCGCCGCAACGACGGCGCCCTCGGCGCGGTCGCGCGCGCCGATTTCGATCGTGGCGCGTGGTGCCGTGTCGCCGCCGAACGCGAGCAGTACGCGCTGCACGCCCGCAAGGCGCGCGAGGCCCTCGCGCACGATGTCGGCATGGCTGTCGGCGTGCGCGCGCAAGGTCGCGCGGTCGGTCGGCGCGGCGTCGGCGTCGACCGGGTCGAGTTCGAGTTCGAAGTAGCCCGACGCATCGGTCGTCGCGCGGTGCCCTTCGATCTCGACCACGGCGCCGGCGAGCGCGAGGCCGTCGTCGCCTTGGCGCGCGAAGCCCTGCAGCCAGCGCGCGTGCGGCCTCGCTTCGCTCATTCGCGCGAGTCGCTCGTAGGCGACGGGCGGGGCGAGCGGATCGAGCAGGATCGTGATCGGCGCGTCGCCGCCATCGAGTGCGATCTCGACCGGGCGATGACCGGGTGCCTCGATGCGCAGGCGCGCGGGCGACGCGAGAGGGTATCGACGCAGCCGCCCGTCGAGGAGGATCGGGCCGTCGGCGGCGAACGCGTCGAGTTGCCGTGCGCGCGCGTCGAGCGACGCACCCGTCGTCGCATCGCGTACCGCGAGCTCGGCGGCGTGCGTCGGCAGCGCGCCGGCGCACGCGAGGACGAGCCAGGCGGTCCAGCAGCGATTCGGCGTCGTCATCGGTCGTTCTCCCCTGCGACGGCCGTCATTGGGCCACGCGCGCCGCCGGCGCGCCAGACGAATGCGCCGACGCGGCATGTACGCTTTGCGCGCATCGCGCGGATGCCGTTCATGCGCATGCGGCGCGCGTCCGGTAGCATCGCGTCGACGGCCACGCGTGCGTGCACGCGGGCCATCCAGCACGCCACAGGGGGCTCGTCATGGTCAGCAGGCTTTCCGTCGCCGCGCTCGTCGCGAGCGCGTTCGCATCCACCG
>NZ_DATDMY010000076.1:0-3057 GCF_036518555.1 Dokdonella sp.
ATGTTGCCATCGCGCCGCGTGCGAAATCGTCGGTCGGGCGTGCCGGGGCACGCCGACGGGTCAGGGCGTGCGGTCCGGATCGAACATGAAGTCGCCGATGTGCACCGGCTTGACCGAGTCCATCACGAGGCCGTAGCTCACGCGCTGGAACGTGCGGAAGATCATCACGTGGCCGATGAACTCCGGCGGCAACGTCGCGCGCGCATCGCGCGGGTGGAAGAAGCGCTTCGCGCTGCCCTCGGGGTAGTCGGTATCGTCGACGACTTCTTCGCCGTCGTGGTAGATGCTGAACGTCTGGCCGTTCTCGATGCCGTCCTCGCTGCCGCGCGTGAGCGCGACGACCTGGCGCGGCCCGACCGCGTTGAGCGCATCGCTGAACGCGGCGATGCGCATGTTCTCCGGCACCTTGCCCGGCGCGTGCGGCACGTACTGGTCGTCGTACGGGCGCGGATCGATCGGCAGCACGTAGTCGCCGGCCTTCACCTCGAAGTCGGAGCTGACCACGAGCGCGGACGAGACGTCGGCGCTGCGCGTGACTTCGACGACGCCGAACTCGCGCACTTCATAACCGAGGAAGCGCACGTTGCCGGCGAGCGTGAACTCGTTCGGTCCGTGCCTCCAGAGGAGGTCGGGGCGACGATCGTGGAAATCGTCCTTCGCCTGGCGGTAGACCTCGCGCGGACGGCCGTCGTCCTCGGGGGGCATGTCGTAGTAGCGCCCGCTCGGACGCACGAGCGCGAGGCGCGTACCCGGCTGCGCGGCGAGGCCGCGGATGTAGACGAGCTGCCCCGGCGTGCCGCGCAGCTGGTTTTCCTCGATGCCGACCACGTGCGGCGCATCGCGCAGGCTGTCCTCGGAGACGATGCGCATGTTGTGCAGCCACTGCTTCAGCGCCGACAGCGGGATCGGCGGGATCGCATCCTCGTACGACGACGCGCGCACGTGCGGTCCGAAGCCGCCCTCGACGCCGAGACGGTGGTCGTTGATGACCAATACGTCGCCCGGATAAATGAGGTGCGGATTCCTGATCTGGCCGTTGTCCTGCCAGATCTCCGGCCAATGCCACGGCTTCCTGAGGAAGCGCGCGGAGATGTCCCAGAGGGTGTCGCCCTTCTGGACGACGTAACGGTCCGGGTGGTTGTCCGCCCACTCCGTCGTCGCGGCGTAAACCGTCAGCGTCAGCAGCAGGCCCGCCGAAACCGAAAGGAGTTTTTTAAGCATGACTGCCAATCCCCCGATCCCCAAAGGTTTTCCCGAGTGTAATGGAAAAGTTAGGCGCAGGAAAACGAACTGCGTCGCAGCCCGGAACGCGGCCGGGCCGGCTTCGGGAGGGGCGCGGCTGGGCCAGGCAGGGCTGCCGCAGCCGGGGCCGGCCGGCTAGAATGCACGGCCCGGCCCTTGCACCCGCCTGTGCCGGCCGCATACTGGCACCGCCATGGCCTTGCTCCCGATCCTCGAATTCCCCGACCCGCGCCTGCGCACCAAGGCGCTGCCGGTCACCGTGTTCGATGCCGCGCTCGCCCGCCTCGTCGCCGACATGTTCGAAACGATGTATGCGGCGCCCGGCGTCGGCCTCGCCGCGACCCAGGTCAACGTGCACCAGCAGCTGCTCGTCGCCGACATGTCCGAAAACTCGGACCAGCCGCTCGTTTTGATCAACCCGCGCATCCTCGCGAAGGACGGCGTGCAGGTGTTCCAGGAAGGATGCCTGTCGTTCCCCGGCATCTTCGCCGACGTCGAGCGCGCGCTGCACGTGAAGGTCGCCGCCCAGGACGTCGACGGCCACGCGTTCGAACGCGACTTCGAGGGCCCGCTCGCGGTCTGCATCCAGCACGAGATGGACCACCTCGTCGGCAAGGTGTTCGTCGACCACCTGTCGCCACTGAAGCGCTCGCTGCTGCTCAAGCGGCTCGAGAAGAAGCGCCGCCAGAGCGCCTGACCGCTCGGTCGCGAGCGGACTCGCGCAAAAGCCTGAAACACGGAGCACACGGAGCGCACGAAGAAGAGCTCTTTTCGAGAAGAAGCTTCTTCCTGGGTGCTGCCCTCTTGCTCCTCCGTGTGCTCCGTTTTTCAATCGTCGTTCTTTTGCTTCCAGGGTCCGCCTCGCCCATGTCAAAACCGCTGCGCCTCGTCTTCGCCGGCACGCCGGAGTTCGCCGTGCCCTCGCTCGCGGCCTGCCTCGCGAGCGGCGTCGAGGTCGTCGCGGTCTACACGCAGCCGGATCGGCCGGCGGGACGCGGACGCAGGCTCGCCGCCAGTCCGGTCAAGCAGGCCGCGCTCGCCGCGAACGTGCCGGTCGAGCAGCCGGAGACGCTGCGCGATGCCGCCGCGCGCGAGCGCCTTGCCGCGTACGCGCCCGACCTCGTCGTCGTCGTCGCGTACGGGCTGATCCTGCCGAAGACCGTGCTCGCGCTGCCGCGCCTGGGCTGCTGGAACGTGCACGCATCGCTGCTGCCGCGCTGGCGCGGTGCGGCGCCGATCCAGCGCGCGATCCTCGCCGGCGACAGCGAGACCGGCGTCGATCTCATGCGCATGGAGGCGGGACTCGACACCGGGCCCGTGCTGCTCGAAGCGCGCACGCCGATCGCGCCCGACGACACCGGAGGGAGCCTGCACGATCGCCTCGCCGTGCTCGGCGCCGCGACGCTCGCCGAAGGACTCGCCCGGCTGCTGCGGGGCGATCCGCCGGCGCCGACGGCGCAGCGCGAAGACGGCGTCGTCTACGCGCACAAGCTCGACAAGGCGGAAGCACGGCTCGACTGGGACGAGCCGGCCGACGTGCTCGCGCGAAAGGTGCGCGCGTTCGATCCGTGGCCGGTCGCCGAAGCCGTCATCGACGGTGAACGCATGCGCATCTGGTCCGCGCAGGCGATCGAAGGCGACGTCGACGGCCCGACCGGTCGCATCGTCGCCGCCGGGCGCGACTCGATCGACGTCGCGACCGGCGCAGGCGCGCTGCGCATCACCGAACTGCAGCGCGAGGGTGGTCGCCGCATCCGCGTGCGCGACTGGCTGAACGCGCGGCGCGACGGCGTCGCCGCATGACGCCGCCGCGCG
>NZ_DATDMY010000077.1:0-27853 GCF_036518555.1 Dokdonella sp.
ACCGGCGGCGGCACCTGGCAGACCGACGCGATCCACGGCGACTGCGCGGTCATCGCGACGTTCGACGATCGCATCTTCGCGTCCGGGTTCGAGCCGTAGTCTCGTGCGGCGTACGCGCGGCCGCATCGCCGCGCGCATGAAGCGGAGGGGGCATCGTTCCCGCGTTGCGCCCGGCAGATGACGATCGATCCCGCAACGGCTATCGTGGCAACGTGTGTTGCGACCGTCGCGGAGGCGCCATGAGGACGCTGCGGGCACTTGGCCACGAGCGGGACCTGGCGACATGAAGCCGGGGACCCGACCCATCCTCGTGGTCGAGGACAACGAGTTCGACGCGGAAATGATCGCCGAAGCGCTGCTCGAGGTCGGTGCCGAGAGCCCGGTCGAGCGCGTGGACGATGGCGCGGAGGCGGTCGACTTCCTGTTCCGGCGCAACCGTTATGCCGGGCGTGCGGACGATCTGCCGGCGCTCGTCCTGCTCGACATCAAGATGCCGCGCATGGACGGCTTCGAGGTATTGCGCGCGATTCGTGAAAGCGACTACACGCGGCAGATCCCGGTCGTGATCCTGACCTCGTCCAACGAACCCCGGGACATCGACGAGTGCCGCACACTCGGCGCGAATGCATACGTCGTCAAGCCGAATGACGCGCGCCGCTTCACCGACACGGTACGCACCGTCGGCGAGTTCTGGACCAAGCTCAACGAACTGCCCGAACACGCGTACTGAACGCGTGACGGCGCGCCGATCGCAAGGCGTCGCGCCGCCACGCCGGCGTGCCGCCCAGGGCGGCTAGATGGGCACCTTCGCGTGATCGCCGATCGCCGGCTTCGCGCCCGTCACGGCCGCGGCGAGCATGAGCGTCGCCGCGACGAGGCGGTGCGGGCCGTCCCACAGTTCGGCCTGCTGCGGCGATACGTGGATGAGGCGGATGTCGGGGTCGTCGGCGCTGTCCCACCACGCCTTCGCGGCGACCGTGAAGAGGTCCTTGATCTTCGCGCGATCGTTGCTGACGACCGCGGGGCCCGTGAACGTGACGTAGTCGTTGGCGCTTTCGTCACCGAAAGCGACGACGACGTCCGGCGACCGCGCGATCTGCGCGATCTTCGACGAGCTCGCGCTCGTCAGGAAGAACAGCGAACGCGTGTCCGGTTCGACCGTCACCGCCATCGGGCGCAGGTGGGGGCGATGGCCGTCGATCGTCGCGAGGAACGCGCTGCGATGCCTGCCCGCGATGGTCCATGCGCGCTCCAGCAGTTCCTGCGGGGACGCGTCCGTCGCTTCTTCGTGGGCCATGAGGCTTCTCCAGTCGGATGGGCCTCCCACTCTGCGGCCTGCGACTGCACCGGCGATGAACGATGGCCTCGCAGCGGGCGCAGCGCGGAATGCCGCCGGGGTACCGGCCATCGTCCGATCCACGCGCATTCCGGGTCGGGCGAAACCGTTCGCAGGACGCTAGCCGTCGAAGCCGTCCGCGAAGATCACGTCGCTCGTCGTGACGGCGCGGCATGCCGAAAACTCCGACGTGTGCCCGGACGGGCTCGTTGCGGTCGCGGTGATCTGGTCGTCGCCGGGCACGACGATACCCGGGACCAGCAGGCTGAACGCCTTCGTGCATTGGTCGTTCTGCGGGACGATCGCGCAGTCGAGGTCGACCGACCTGCTGCCGAGCAGGGTGAGGCCCTCGCCGTGCCCGGATGCGTTGCAGCCGTGGTTGCGGTAGATGTCGATGCGGTACGTGCCGAGCGTGGAGGAGAGCGTGCCTTCAAGCACGAAGAACGCGAACCCGGGCGACGGCTGCGCGCGCGTGAGCACGGGGTAGTTCTGGTTGCGGTTCGGCGTGACGAAGCCGTCGAGCACGGGGTCGGGGTCGTTCGGCGTGACGCCATTGTCGCCGAGGTCGATCGCGAGGCCGTCGTTGCCCGAGTACTGGTTGCCGCTGAGGTCGTTCGGCGATCCCGAATGCAGGTAGATGCCATCGCCACCGTTGCTCGCGAAGCTGTTCTCCGGGCCGACGCGATTGTGGTGGGCGCCGCCGTCGATGAGCATGCCCGCGCCATCGGACCGGATGACGAGGTTGTCGCGGAACGTGTTGTGATGCGCATCCTCGCCGGTCACGAGGATGTTGATCGCGCTGCTGCGCGAGATCCAGTTGTCCTGGACCTGGTTGTGGTCCGAATAGACGACGAGTGCGGCCGCATTGGGCGCGTTCTGCAAGCCGGCGTCGCCGAGCGCATTGCCGATCACGCTGTTGTCGCCGTT
Organism: Dokdonella sp.; assembly: GCF_036518555.1. Classification (GTDB taxonomy): domain Bacteria; phylum Pseudomonadota; class Gammaproteobacteria; order Xanthomonadales; family Rhodanobacteraceae; genus Dokdonella_A. Next base: position 2,264 of record NZ_DATDMY010000077.1, read on the forward strand.
GCCGCCGAGGACGATGCCGAGCGAAGCGCCGCCGACGAAGTTGGTCTGCGCGGGGTCCGGCCCGCCGATCTGCACGTCGCCGGCGCTGTCGCCGATGCGAATCGCGGTGGCGACGTCGAGCAACGCCGTGCCGGCGACCGAACCGCCGAACTGGTTGCCGGTAACGAGGTGGCCGCGCCCGGAGCGCAGGTGGACGGCGTTGCCGGTGAAGCCCGAAAATGCGAGCTGGCTCAGTTTCAGGTTGTCGGCCGACTCGTTGGAATCGAACACGAACGCGCTGTCGACGCCCGCACCGGCCTTGAGGATCACGCAGGGTTCGCCGTTGTAGCCGAGTCCGAATGTGTTCGGCTGGCTGCCGGGCTGCGTCTCGCCGAGGATGTCGGTGTCGTCGGTGAGCGTCAGCGCCTGGTTGACCGAGATCGTGCGCGGGCAACTGCCGGGGATGTCGAATCGGATGACTTGCCGGCCATTGGTGCCGTTCGCGCTCGCGACCGCTTGCGCGAGGCTGCCGGCGCCGGTCGCGGCAGTCGTCGTGACGTCGAGATAGAGCGAGTCGTCGACCGGCGTCTCGAACGCGCCCATGTCCGGATCGGAGCCGACGAGGCGCGGCTGCGCGGCGAGATCGAGCACGGGCAGGCCGCCCGGGACGAAGCGCGTGCCCGCATTGACGACCGGCGAGTTGTTCTGCGGGACGCCGCTCGATTGCAGCAGCGGTGCCGCCGAGATGTTGTCGAGATTGGTCGCGAGGACGCCGTGCGTGAGCGACAGGCTGTCGTAGCGGTTGTGGCTCGAATACAGGTCGCCGCCGTCGACGAGTACTTCGGTGCCGTCGTTCTCGAACACGTTGCCGAACAGTTCCACCGCCGCCGACGCCGGATGCTGGTCTTCGTCGAACGGCAGGAACGCGAGTCTCAGGCTGCCGCCGCGCACGGTGCTGTTGGTCAGCGCGAAATACGCCGGATTCGAGCCGGTCGAGAAGTACGACGCGTAGCCGATCGCGACGTCACCGACGGAGTCGGCGCGCGCCGTGACCATCGAGTTCTGGATGAGGATGTCGTAGCAACCCATGAAGTCGAAGGACACGCGCGAATCGAGCGCGCGCAGGGCGGTGATCGTGGCCGGGCGATCCTGCGCCTGGTAGCAGATCCAGTTGCCGAATTCCCAATCGACGTGGGTGCTGCTGATGTGGTCGAGCACGAGCGCGTTGTTGATCATCTCGATGCCGACGACGCGTTGCCCGCCGCTGCCGTCGAGCGTGGTCGCGCCGAGCGCGGCCGATTGCGAGGTGCAGCCGGGACCATAGCCGCCGCGGATCGTGAGGCGACCGTAGTTCGCCTGCGGATCGCCGCCGTTGCCGCGGTAGTCGAGCAGCAGGTCGCTGCCGAGGGTGTAGGTGCCGCTGCGCAGCTTGAGCGTGATGTCTTCGGTGCTGCCGCCGTCGATGTTGGCGAAGGCCTGGTACAGCGCCGAGGTGCTTTCGATGCACAGTTCGGTCGCGGCGTGCGCGCGCGCCGAACCGGCCAACGCGACCAGCATGAGCGCATGGGTGACCCACCGCCGCATCGATCTCGAATGAACCAGGGCCATGTGCTTCTCCGTCGCGCGTCACTCCCCGGACAAACGGGAATGCGCCGCGGGCGGGGCCAGCGGGGACGACCGGCGCTGGAAACGCGTGCACGGGTGGAGTCGGAAGCAGCGGAGTACGATGGACTACCCGGCGATCCGGGAACCGCTTCAGGGTTCAACCCAGCAGGGGGCACGCCATGCATCGCTCGTCCGTCGTCGTGTACGTCGCATCGGTGTTCGTGTTCGCAGCATCATCAAGCGCGTTGTCCGCCGATGCGATCTTCGCGGACGGCTTCGACTATCACGACTTCCCGGTGGACCCGATCCTCGACGGCGGCGCGCCCGCGAACGCGCCGGCCTTGTTCGGTGTCACGGGTGCGCCGAGCGGCGGGCCGTGCCTCGCCGATCCGCAGATCGGCACGTTGTTCCCGAACAACTGGCTGCGCCCGCGCTTCACCTGGGTGCCGGCCGGCGCCGAGAACCTGTTCGAGCTGCGCGTGACCGCGCCGAACCAGGGCCGTGCGCTGCTCGTCTACACGACCGCCTCGTCGTGGACGATGCCTGCGAACATCTGGAGTGCGCTGTCGCAGCACACGGTCGACCGCGCGATCACGCTGACGGTGCGCGGCGCGACGTACGCGGGCGGCAGCCTCACGAGCGGTCCGGAGGCCGGCTCGAGCGGCGCGGTACGCATCGCCCCGGTCGCCGCACAAGGCGCGATCGTGTACTGGACGAGCGCCGGCGCGGACACGCTGCTGCGCGGTTTTCGCATCGGCGACGAGACCCTCAAGGACATCGTTCGCCCCGCCGACGCCGGCGCCGGCTGCGTCGGCTGCCACACGGCGACGCCGGATGGCACCTGGGTCGGCTTCTCGGCGGGCGAGGGCGGCGGTGCGGGCCTCGGCCTGCTGTCGGCCGACGGCCAGGCACTCACGCCCTCGTTCATCAGTTCGAGCGCGCAGACCCTGATGGCGCGCCCGGACCAGGACGCGCCCGCATTCTCGGCGCAGCACTGGACGAGCGGCGATCGCATCGCGCTCACGATGTACCAGTCGAACATCATCTGGACCGACCTCGAGGCCGCGTCGGCCGCGCAGGGCGCGGGCTGGGGCGTGCTCGCGCGCAGCGGCGAATCGACGAACGCGGCGTCGGCGTCGTTCGCGCACACGAGCGACACGGTGCTGTACGTGTCGACGCCGGATCCGGTGTCGACCGGCGTGACGGTCACGAACGGCGACATCCACGTCGTGCCCTACAACAACCGCGCGGGCGGCACGCCGAACACGGTCGTGGCGACGCAGGACAACGAGTACTACCCCGCGTTCTCGCCCGACGATCGCTACATCGTCTACAACCGCGCGCCGAACGGCACGAGCAGCTACAACAACGCGCAGGCGGAGGTGTACGTCGCGCCCGCGGCGGGCGGCCAGCCCGTGCGCATCGCGGCCAACGATCCTTCGGCCTGCACCGGACAGACGAGCCCCGGCGTCACCAACAGCTGGCCGCGCTGGTCGCCCGCCGCGAGCGACGACGCCGGCCGACGCTTCTACTGGGTCACGTTCTTGTCGACGCGCGCCGGCGGCCCGACGCAGATCTACGTCGCTCCGGTCGTCGACACCGGCGGCACGCTCACGACGTATCCCGCGCTGTACCCGTGGAACCAGGGTGCCGCCGACGCGAGCCATACGCCGGCGTGGGAGGACTTCGCGATTCCGTTCTAGCAAGCGGCGACGATTCCGCCCGGTTTGCCGCGCCGCAGGTCACGGACACGGCGGGTTGTCGAACACGACCCGCTCGGGCGGCTCGCCGTTGTGGAACGCGGCAACGAGGTCGCGGTAGGTCGTGCCGCCCGTCGGACCGGCATCGAACATCGTGTTGCTCACCGACAGCGTGTGGTAGACGTCGCCGCTCGAGAACAGCCAGGGCACCTGCTGCAGCGCCGCGGTCATCGCGCAGCGCCAGGCCTCGCGCGCGGGATCCTGCGGATCGGTCAGGTGCAGCCGTGACGTCGCGACAGCGTCGAGGGTACTGTTCTGGATCAGCACGTCGAGCCCGAGCCCGTCGGTCACGGACGTGAGGTACGGGTAGTACACGTCGCCGAACGTGCAGAGCGCGGGATCGAGGCCCTGCGGGATGCGGTCGCTCTCGCAATAGGTCTCGAAGTTCGCCCGCCAGAATGCGCGATTGAGATCGGCGACCTCGTCGACCGACGTCAGCGTGCTCCCGCCGATCGGGTGGTTCGGTTCGTCCCAGCCTTCGAGCGCGAAGCCGCCGTCGACGACGAAGTGCAACCGGCCCGCCGCACGCGCGTTCGGCAGCGCGCTCGCCATCGCCTCGGCATTCGCGACCAGCCCGATCGCGCCGGCCGAGGTGCCGACGAACAGGATGCGCGCCGTTCCGTCGTCGCCGAGGCCATGATCGCGCATGAGCGAGGCGAGGTCAGCCGATGCGTTGATGCGCCCGGAGAATTGCCAGCCGCACGTGCCATCGTCGTCGGCGCACTGCGGCGTTCCGCTGTTCGCGCGCAACTCGGCCGTGGCGCCCGACCAATGGTCGCTCGAGCAGTAGTTGAAATGCACGAGGTTGGCGAGATGGAAATCGGGGTTGACGTCGGGCGAGGTATTGAGGATGCCGCCATGGGTGATCGGCGTCCAGCTGCCGTCGGCAGCGGGCGTGGTCGTCGTCAGCGCCGTGCCGCGCTCCGCGCACGACAACGTGAGGTCGTCGCAGCTCCCACCGCCCTGGAACAGGATGACCCAGTCGTCCGATCCGGTCGGCGACGGACGGAATTCGTAGCTGGCGGGCGTGCCGTCGTTGCAGCGTGCGTCGTTCCATGCCGGATCGTGCTGCGCGGGCTTCACCGTCTGCCAGCACCCGGGATCGCCGCGACACGACTCGAACGTGTCCGCGAAGATCGGATCGAGGATCGGACTCGACGCGCACGCGAGCGTCGCGTCGAGGGTGAGTGCACAGATCGGCAGCACTCGCAGGATTCGCATGTCGTCGGCCCTCCCTGGAATGCCCACTTCCAACGACGATGCCCGCAAGCGGTTGACACGCTCCGCGACGTGCGTACGGACGCGGCTCGCGGTCGGTGCGCCGGAGCGCTAGGATGGTGTCCCTGGCCGGGAGGAGAGCCCAATGCACCGCATCTTCCGCGCTCTGGTCCTGCTCGCGTCGTGGCCCGTGCTCGCGCACGCGGTGGACAGCCATCTCATCTACCTCAACACCTGCAAGCCGATCGGCTGCCCGGTGCAGCCGGGGCCCGACGACGCGGCCAACGGCGCCTCGTCGATTCCGAACCAGCCCTCCACGGTGAGCCCCTTCGCGTTCAGCGACGCGACGTTCGAGCGCACGGCGGGTTGTCTGCGCGCGGTGTTCGCACGCTACGACATCAGCATCACGACGACCGATCCGGGCGCACTGCCGCGGCGCGAGATGATGATCGCAGGCGAGTCGCAGGACGTCGGGCTTCCGCCAGGCACCAGCGGGGTAGCGCCGTTCACCGGGGATCCGATCGACAATGCGATCGCGTACGCGTTCGCGACTACGATCGGCGATGATCCGGATGCGCTGTGCTGGGCCGCAGCGGCACAGCTCGGCCATCTTTACGGCCTCGACAACGAGCACTACTGCCCGGACCTCATGAGCTATACCGGCGGCTGCGGCCTCAAGGCGTTCACCGACGTCGATGCCCCCTGCGGCGAATTCTCCGACCGCACGTGCGCGTCGGGCGCGGCGACGCAGAACAGCGATGCCACCCTGAGGCTCGTGATCGGCGACGCCGATCGCATCTTCCTCGCGGGCTTCGATCCGGACATGCCGGCGCCATAGGGCGCGTCGGGGAAGAGACGACCAGAACATGTGCAAAATGCTGCAGCGCCCGATGCTCGCGGCGGGTTGTCTCGAGATGATCCGCATTGCACGTACAGGCGGTGGTACCGCATCGATGTGATTCGCGTCGCCTCAATGATCGATGGAGCCTGGGTCGATGATATTCCGGTTGGCCGGCGTTCTCGTGATGCTGGTGGGCATGGTTTGCGCGAATGCGAGGCCATCGCTCGATTTCGCGAAGGCACATGCCGAGTTGACGAAGATCTCCTTCGAGAATATCCCGCCGGACGATCGCAATCGGCGGATGGAGGCGGTGCTGCGGCCGATCCGGATCGACGTGGAGAACGTCGGTCTCGCGCGGTTGGACGATTCAGACCTCGAGGCGCTGTTCGACGTCGATAGTCTCGTCGGTTTCTATTCCCTCAATCCACGTCACGCCGAGGCCATGCGCGCCGCAGTCGATGAAATGGTGCGCCGCAAGATCGATGTGAGCGAGCAGCGGCGCGCCCTGCTCAAGATCTATATCGCCAATCGGATGCTCGACGAAGCGGGCAAGTACTCCGAGCAGATCGGCGACGGCGCGGAAAGGCTGCCTCGTTTCGAGGACGATGCGTTCACCGGCACATCGCAACCAACGCTCTGGTACCTGTCCGGGGACGCTTCGAGCGTATTGCGTTACAGCTTCCCACTCCGGGAGGGCGTCAGGGTCGTGGTGACGGCGCATCCCTGGTGTCCGTTTTCGCGCAACGCCGCGAGGGACATTGAGGGCGATCCGAAGCTGTCCGCGTTGATGGCTCGCTACGCGGTCTGGGTGGTTCCACAGCACCCGATGCCGAACTTCGGCGACGTCGCGAAGTGGAATGCGCAGCACCCGGACTTGCACATGAGGATCGCGTATCAGGCTGACGAGTGGCGCGACATCGCCAATTGGGCGACTCCGGTGTTCTACGTCTTCAAGGACGGCCGCCTGATGGCGACGGTGACGGGTTGGCAGGATGCTAAGCAGTTGGAAAAGCTGCGTGAAGCATTGCGTGCTGCCGGTGTCGAGTAGCCCTGGGCGCGTGCGGGAATGCAGCTCCGAAACGCGCGAACGCCTCAGCATGTTGACATTGAGCTTCGACGCCGCGCCAGGGCTGCTGCGCTCGCGGCGGACGGAATTGGTGAGTGGGTCGGGAGCGCCCGCGACGCGGAGGCCACGCCGAGTCGCATCGTGGTGACCTCGATCAGGCTGTCATTCGGGTCGAGCGCAGCGGAGCGAAGCTCCGCGGAGTCGAGACACGTCCGGTCCGGTCGTTCCGCCCGGCGCACGGTGCGCAAACCAGGATTCGGATTGCCGAGATGCCGTTCTCCACGGCTGCAAGATGGATTCCCGTTCTTGCGGGGATGACGAGCCGATGGCATACCGCTCGAGTGCGCCCTGAAACCTCCCGCGCGTCCCGCCGCTCGGTGGGACGCCTAGCGCGGCACGCGCGTGACTTGCGTGGAGGTCAGGCGCCAGTCGCCATCACGCCGGGCCCAGACGTGTGCGATGCGTATCCAGCGCTGCTGATGCTTGCCGTCCTGCGTCCAGTGAAGATGGACGACCCCGCCGATCACCGCGCCGTCGTGCCATGCCGTTCGCACGGGTTCGGCCAGCACGTACGGATCGATCTTGAAGCCCGGCATGCGGAAATCGGCGATCGCCTGCTGCTTGTTCTCGACCGACGCGTCCGAATTCACGAGCACGTAGTCGTCGGCGAACAGCCGTTCGAGCGCCGCGGTATCGCCCGCGATCGTCGCCCGGTCGTAGGCTTGCGTCGCACGGGCGAGATCGGCCCGCACGTCGGCAGCGCCCGCGTCCATCGTCGCGGAAGCGAACGCTGCGGCGAGCCATGCGACGGTGGTGCGGAAGTCGGCGCGCATGCGATGGTCCATCGGTCGGAATGGACGCGATTGGAGGCCGCCCGCGACACGTGGACAAGGGCCGCTCGTCGCGCGGCGGACCCGACCAATTCGCGGCGTGCGGGTTCGAGTGCAGGCGTCGGTCAGTGCCGTGGTGCTTCGTCTCGGAGCGAGTTCGTGAACACCGCGAGCTGCGCCGCGAACGCGCGCTGGAATGCGGGGCGCGCTTCGCCACGCGCGACGTAGGCGGCGAGGTTCGGGAATGCGTCGAGCAAGCCCGACGACGTCACGCGCATGAGCACGCCGATCATGAGCAGGTCGCCCGCACTGAACGCGCCGTCGAGCCAGTCGGCGTCGCCGAGGCGCGCGGACAGTTCGCGCAGCCGCCGTCGGATGCGCTCGAGCACGAGCGGCAGGCGTTCCGCGCTCCAGGACTTGTCGCCTTCGGCGAACTTCGCGACTTGGAGATCGAGGATCGGCGGTTCGATCGTGTTGACCGCGGCGAGCATCCACGCGACCGCTCGCGCGCGGGCACTCGCGTCATCGGGTAGCAGGCCCGCATGGCGCTGCGCGAGGTGCAGGATGATCGCGCCCGATTCGAACAGGGCGAGATCGCCTTCCTCGTAGGTCGGGATCTGGCCGAACGGATGCAGCGCGAGGTGCGCGGGCTGCTTCATTTCGGTGAACGACACGAGGCGGACGTCGTACGCCTGGCCGACTTCCTCGAGCGCCCAACGCACGCGCATGTCGCGCGCGAGGCCACGGCCGCCGTCGGGCGAGCGTTCGAATGCGGTGATCGTGGGTTTCGTCATCGGGGACCTTCCAGGTGGCAGCGAATCGGTGCGGGACGTCGGCGCGTGCGCGATGCACGCGTCGCGGCGACGACGACCCGCGCATCGGCGTTGCCGCCGTCGTCGCGAGAATGCAGCGCGTCAGCCGCGCCGCGCGGCCTCGATCGCGGCAATGTCGATCTTCGACATCGCCATCATCGCGTCGAACGCGCGCTTGGCCGCCTTGCGGTCGGGGTCGGTGATCGCGGCCATCAGCGCGCGCGGCGTGATCTGCCACGAGATGCCCCAGCGGTCCTTGCACCAGCCGCACGCGCTCGCCTGGCCGCCGTTGCCGATGATCGCGTTCCAGAGCCGATCGGTCTCCGCCTGGTCGTCGGTCGCGACCTGGAACGAGAACGCCTCGTCGGGCGTGAATGCGGGACCCCCGTTGAGGCCGATGCAGGGAATGCCCATCACGGTGAATTCGACCGTGAGGACGTCGCCCTGCTTGCCGTCCGGGTAGTCGCCCGGCGCGTGGTGGACCGCGTCGACGGTCGTGTCCGGAAAGGTGCTGGCGTAGAACGTCGCTGCGTCGAGCGCGCTACCGTTGTACCAGAGGCAGATCGTGTTCTTGGCGGCCATCGGGTGTTCTCCTGTGAGGGGCGAGGGTGCCCTGCGTCTACCGCGACGAATGACGGGCGCGTGAATCGACAAGGCCGCGATATCGGAAGCGCGGGTGTGCGGGGGCACTGCGATGCAAGGCCGGAGCGGCGAAGCGGCGGGGTAGGGTGTCGTCGCGACGGTGCGTGGCGACGCGGGCTCGGGAGTGCGTAGGGCATGGCGCATTCCCCGCGACGGGCTTCCGTGGACATGGGCAGCATGGGTGCCCGCCTGCGCGTGGATCACGGCCGGGAAGGGCATTCCTGGCGGAGGATCTCGTCCATCGCCTTGCCTTTCGCGAGCTCGTCGACAAGCTTGTCGAGGATGCGGATCTTGCGCATGAGGGGGTCCTGCACGGCTTCGACGCGCACGCCGCAGACGACACCCGTGACCTGCGACGCGTTCGGATGGAGTCGCGGCGCTTCGGCGAAGAACGTCGCGAGGTCGACGTTGCGCCGGATCTGCCGGTCCAGTGCCGCCTGGTCATAGCCCGTGAGCCAGCCAATGACGCGATCGACGTCGTCCTTCGTGCGCTGCTTGCGCTCCGCCTTCTGCACATACAGCGGATAGACCCTCGAAAACGCCATCGCGGAGATTCGGTGCCCGGACATCGGTCGCGCTCCCTGGTTTCAGGTCGATGCGCGACTTCCGTCGTCGCGCATCGTGCGATTGCCTGACGACGGCGGCCGCGCTTCGACGCCTGACTCCCGCGCCTCGCGCGCGCGCCAGACGGGTGAGGGCCGACGAAACGCGGTGCGCGCGTCTCCCGATGACGTGGGCGGTCACAGCTGCGACGACAGCCACGATGCGAGCGCCTCGTACGCGCGCTCCCTGAGGCCGCGCGCCTGCCATTTCGCGAGCGTGTATGGTTCGCTGCGCGCGCGGTCCTGCTCGAACAGTTCCTCCTGGCGCGCGGCGAACGTGGGGTCGAACACGTTGAGGCTCGCCTCGTCATTGAGCCGGAACGAGCGTTCGTCGAAATTGGTCGAGCCGACCGAGGTGAAGTAGCCATCGACGACGAGCACCTTGCAGTGGAACATCGTCGGCTGGAACTCGTGGATCGTCACCCCGGCCGTGAGCAGCATGCCCCACTGATTGCGCGAGGCGTAGCGCGTGACCTTCGCATCGTTCACGGGGCCGGGCACGATCACCTCGACGCGCACGCCGCGCCGGCGCGCCTGCAGCAGCGCCTCGACGGTGCGGTCGTCCGGGATGAAGTAGGCGGCCTCGAGCAGGATCGAGCGTTCGGCCGCCGCGATCGCGAGCAGGTACATGATCTCCATGTTCTCGCTGCCGCCCGCGGGCGAACTGAGGAACATCTGCGCATCGACGCCGGGGTCGAGCGGCTCGATCGCGGGGAAGTAGCGCGGCTCGTGGTCGACCTCGCCGGTCACCTTGATCCAGTTGTCCTCGAACGCGGCCTGCATCTGCGCAACGACGGGCCCTTCGACGCGGAAATGCGTGTCGCGCCAGTGCGAGGGGTCCTGTGCGTGACCGGTCCACTCGTCGGCGATGCCGACGCCGCCGGTGAAGGCGACGCGACCGTCGACGACGAGGAGCTTGCGGTGCGTGCGGTTGTTGAGCCGCGCGAGCGTGTACCAGCGCAGCGGGTGGTAGATCTCGACGCGTGCACCCGCGTCGCGCATGAGGTCGAGCGCCTCGTCGTCCATGCTCTGGCTGCCGACCCAGTCGATGAGGACATGCGCCTCGACCCCGGCTTTTGCGCGTTCCGCGATCGCGCGCGCGAACGTGCGCCCGGTTTCGCCGGACCAGTATATGTAGGTTTCGAACTCGATCGTGTGCTCGGCCGTGCGGATCGCGCCGAGCATCGCGGGGAAGATCTCGTCGCCGTTGACGAGCGTCCCGACGCGGTTGCCCGACACGATCGGTGGGCCGAGCAGCGAGCCGACGACGCGCTCGAACACCGGGTCGCGCACGCCGTACGCATGCGTCGGCGTCGCGAGGACGTGCTTCTCCGACCCGACGAAGTTGAGGCCGATGACGACGACGAGAAACGTGGCCACGACCGCGCCGACGACGGTCTTCCATGACGGACGTTTCCAGGTCGCGCGCTTCATGATCGAGGGATCGCCTCCACGGGTCGTTCCATCGATCGTGATTCATCGAGGGCAACGACGTGTGAACGAAAGCCGGCGACGTCCGGTGCTGGAGGATGCGACCGCGCCGTCCGCCCCTGGGCCGATGCCCGCAGGGCCGGACGCGTGATGCTTGCGTCGAAGCGTCGTCGTGGTCCATCGTGTGCGGAATGCCCGCATCCGTCGCGACTGCGCCAGCCACGATTGCCGAGCCTGCGGGCGCTCGCGCGGCCCGCCGTCCCGCGGCGTGCGGCGGCCCGGCGTCCTCGGCGCCGCCGTCCGCAACGGATCGACGCATGTTCGTGCGGCGGGTACGACGGAGCTCCGTGTGATGAAACCCGCATCGTGGCGGTACCCGCTGCTGCTGCTCGTCGCGTTCGCGTTCGTCTGGACCGTGCTCGCGGTCGCACCGTGGTATCGGCAGGATTGGCTGCTCGAAAACGTCTGCGTGTTCCTCGCCGTGCCGCTGTTCGTCGCGACCGCGCACCGGTTGCGGTTCTCGAATGCGGCGTACACGCTGCTGTTCGTATTCCTGTGCCTGCACGAGATCGGCGCGCACTACACGTATTCGCAGGTGCCGTACGACGCCTGGATCCGTGCCGCGAGCGGACACTCGCTCGACGCCGGGCTCGGATTCCGGCGCAACCATTACGACCGGCTCGTGCACTTCCTGTTCGGCTTCCTGCTGCTGCCGCTCGCGGTCGAGCTCTTCCGCGCGCGTGCGCCGGCGCGCGGCGTGTGGATGTTCCTCATGCCGGTGCTGTTCGTCGAAGCGCTGTCGGGGTTCTTCGAACTGGTCGAGTGGTTCGCCGCCGTCGTGTTCGGCGGCGACCTCGGCCAGGCGTATCTCGGCACGCAGGGCGACGTCTGGGATGCGCAGTCGGACATGCTGCTCGCGCTCGTCGGGGCACTGCTCATGCAGACACTGCTGTCGCTCGTCGCCGGCGGCACGCGTGCGCCCGGATCCGCCGCGCGCGCGTCTTGACGGTGCGCGGGCGGCCGGCGCGTTCCGCGATCGTCAATCGAAGCCGTTCTCGAACAGCAGGTTGGCCTTGAACAGGCTCACGATGTTGGCCGCCGGCTGGCCGACCACGAGCGTGTCGCGCGTACCGTCGTAGGCGAACACGAGCGATGTCCCACTCGCGACCACGGTACCGCGCACGCTGTTCGCGCTCGCGATCGGGCCCGCGGTGCCGCCCGCGCCGCGACCGAGGCTGATCGCTCCGACGTCCGCGGCGAGGCCGTCGTCCCAGGTCGCGCTGCGCACGATGTAATCGCCCAGGTTCGTCGCGGCGACGCCGTAGGCGCCGACGAGGTCACCCGTGGTGGCGCCGACCAGCGCGCGCGTGGCCGACATCGTGCCGGATGTCGGCCGATGGCCGTCGAGCGAGGCGACGGCGCCGGCATTGGCGGCGCCGTCGTTGTTCCAGTACGGGCTCGCGACCGCGTAGTTGCCGTTCGCGAGCGCGGTGACGCTGTTCGCGCCGACGTATTCGCCATGCGTCGCCCCGATCAGGGAATTGTCCTTGGATACGACGCCGACGCTGCCGTGGCCGCCGTCGCCCCAGGTCACGGCGCCGGCGAACGCGACGCCGGCCCCGCTCCATGCGTGGCTGCGCACGACGTAGTGGCCGTTCGCGAGCGCGGTGACGCCGTCGCTGGCGACGCCGTCGCCGTGGTCCGTGCCGACGAGGGAGTTCTTGGTCGAGACGACGTCGATGCATCCGGTCGCGCCGTCGCACCAGGTCGCCGCCCCGGCGTTGGAGGTCGTGCCGTAGTGCCACCACGGGCTCGCGACCACGTAATTTCCGTTGGCAAGCGCGGTGACGCCGGCGAAGCCGACGAGGTCGCCGCGCTGCGTGCCGACGAGCGAATTGGCCGCGGAGATCATTCCCGTCGTGCCGCCGAGTCCGTCGCCCCACGTCACCGCACCCGCGTAGTCGACCGCGTCGATCGTCACGAACGGACTCGCGACGACGTAATGGCCGTTCGCGAGCGCCGTCACGCGAATGCCTTCGATGTCGTCGTTCATCACGCCGAGCAACGAGTTCGCGAGCGAGATCGTGCCCGGGGCGGGATGCGTGCCGTCGCGCCAGGTGACCGCACCGACCATCGCGGTGCCGCCGTTCTTCCAGTACGGACTTGCGACGACGTAATGGCCGTTCGCGAGCGCGGTGACGCCGAGGTAGCCGACCTGGTCATCGCTCGTCGTGCCGATGAGCGAGTTGGCGCCCGTCACCGGACCCGCCGAGCCCGTTGCGCCGTCGCCCCAGGTCACGGCGCCGGCATCGGCGCGCGTGCCGTCGTCCCAGAAGGGACTGTCGACGACGTAATGACCGTTGCGCAGCGCAACGACGCCGTAGTCGGCGACGAGGTCGTCGTCGGCGGTGCCGACGAGCGAGTTCGCCGCCGAGACCGGGCCATGGATGCCCACGCTGCCGTCGGCCCAGGTCGCCGCGCCCGCGTCGGCGATGTCGCCGTTGTCCCAGTACGGACTCGCGACGACGTAGTTGCCGTTCGTGAGCGCGGTGACGGTGCCGACATCGTCGTTCGCGGCGCGCCCGACCAGCGAGTTCGCAGCCGACACCTCGCCGTGCGTCCCGCGTGCACCGTCGCCCCACGTGACCGCGCCCGCATTCGTCACGCGACCGTTGTCCCAGCGAAAGCTCGCGACGACGTAGTTTCCGTTCGCGAGCGGCGTGATGTCGGTGGCGACGAAATCGTCGGCATGGGTGCCGACGAGCGAGTTGGCGGCCGACACCGTGCCGGAAAGGCCGGTCTCACCGTCGACCCACGTCGCGGCCCCCGCGCGCGTGGCGCTGCCGTTGTTCCAGTCCGGGCTGCGGACCACGAAGTCGCCGTTCGCGAGCACGACGATGCCGCCATCGCCGACGCGATCATTGGCCGTGCTGCCCGTGAGCGCGCTGATCGGCTTGCCCGAAGGGTCGAAGAGGTAGACGGCTCCGGCCTTCCACCCGGGGCCGTTCGGATCGACGACGACGATGTTGCCGTTCGGCAGCACGGTCACGGCGGCGCCGAACGACACGCTGCCGGGCGGCCCGTGGATATCGATCTGCGCCGCCACGGCGGTCGCAGAAAACGCCGCGCCCGCGAGGCGGCCGACCACGGCCACGACGATGCGGGCACGCGGCACGGGCGAACGACGCGGGGCGTGCTTCGCCTTGGGCGCGGACACCACGCGCGCGGCGACGCGCGTGCGCGATCGCCGGAAGTGGAAAGGGACGGCGAAGCGATCGTCGGTCATGGCGGCAACCCCCGCAATGCGCGATTCGGCACCGTAACGCGTGCGCGCCGCGCGCAATTGATCCATGTCAGTGTCCGTACGCGTCTGCGTGCGGCCGGCGCGCAGCCGCGGCCGGTCGGGGTTTGATCCAGATCAATCGGTTGCCGGTGCGTCGCGGCTAGCGTTCCGCCGAGGCCGGCGCGCGGGCACGGTGACCTGTACGGTGAGGCTGACGCCCGCCAGGTGCGTCAGATGCGGTACAGACACGCGGTGCCACCGTTCGGCGGACGATTCCTGCGGAGAACGGCCGTGTCCAGACTTTCACTCGATGGCGATCGCGCCACCTTCCACGACATTCCGATGACGATGAAAGCCGCCGCGGCCGACGTGCTCGCCGAAGCGTCCGCGGCCCGACGCGACCTGCGCGAAACCGCGGCGCAACTCGCCGACGACCTGCGCGCGGGCGCGGGTTCGATGCAGCTGCATGCGCGCCGCGCGCGAGCGATCGGCGGCAGCGCCGCGCTCGATGCGGTGGAAATGGGACGCGCGGCCGGGGCGAGCGCCTGGCGCGAGGCACGCCGGCATGCGGCCGATTGGGGCCATGGCGCGCTCGAACAGGCGCGATCGCGCCCTGCGGCCGTGCTGGTCGGGGTCGCCGTGATCGGCGTCGCGATCGGCTTCTGGCTGCGTGGCGCGAGCCAGCGTGCGAGTCGCGACGCGGCTGCGAGGCGATCGACGACCGCGCGCGTGCGTGCGCCGCAGGCCGGTCGCGCGAGCGGCAAGGGCAACGGCGCGGGCGCGGGCCGCCGGAGCCATTCGGCTACGGCCGCGCACGAATGACGCGCGCGATCATCGCCGCGGAGTAGGGTGCCCCGGAGCGTTCCGTTTCCGCGAGCAGTCGTTTCCAGAGCTCGGTCGCGTCGATCCGGTAGGCGAGGAAGCGCTCGTACCCGCACGTGTAGGCCCAACGCGATGCGTCGTCGGGCTTGCCGCGTGCTGTCGCCTCTTCGATGCGCGAGCACTCGTCGTGCAACGATGCCGCGAAGCGCTTCGCCTGCTCGGCGGTCCAGACCCCGCTGCGCTCGAGCGCGGCGATCGACAGCGCCTGCGCGCCGCCTTCGTGCACCCATGGCTCGCCGCTGTCGCCGATGCCGCCGCGTTGGACGAGCCCCTGCCAGACGTGTGCGAGTTCGTGCGCGACGAGCTGTTCGAACATCGCGCGCAGCTCGGGTGTCTCCGTCTTGGCTCGCTCGCCGGCGATCTTGAACGCGATCTCGCCCGGCAGCGCGCCGCCCTTGACCGAGAAGCCTGGCACGTCGAGTTGTCCCGCCCCGATGATCACGAGCGGTGGCGCATGCCACGTTCGCGCGAATGCGCGCTGGTAGTACGTCGAGAGCCGGCCGACGCCGTCCTCGACGACGGCGCGCATCCACGCCGGCGTCTGTGGATCGACGACGAGGCGGACCGCGCCCGCCGACGTCGGCCGCTGCGGTCCGAAGTACGCGTAGGTGCCCTTGTCGTCGTTCGCCTGGTCCGCGAGCAGCACCTGTTCGCCGTGCAGGCCGACGAGCTCGAAGGTGACGAGGAGGTTCCGTTCGCGTGCGCCCTGGCGCACCGTGCCCATCAGGTGGCCGAGGTAGAACGCGTGGCCCCCGTCGGAGTGGCGATCGATCGGGATGTACTGGTCGTGCGCCCAGGGCGCGTAGTCGCGGATCTCGACCATCGCCTCGTCGAAGGGCGTATCGCCGCGGATCGATTCGCCGTTCGCATCGCTCGCGAGCCGCTGGCCCGGGGTCTTCGGCGACCACGCGGTCGCCCGGTACTCGACGATCTTCGGGCCGAGTTCGATCGCGTCGACCGGCTCGGACAGTCGGTACTCCGCGCGCCAGGTGGCGTCTGCCGTGTGCGCGAGGGTGACCGTGGCGCGAACCGGCGGCTCGGTCGCGCCCGCATCGAACGCGGGCGGCGACAGCGCGGTGGCGAACAGGAGCACGCGCGTCCAGTTTGGAAGTCCCATTCGAGAACCCTGCGGTAGCGGAAGGCGATCGGCGACGCGAGCGCGCAGCCGATCCGCCCTTGTAACGGAATCGCGCGCGCAATCCCATCACGGCGGAGCCCAGCGCGCACCCGGCTTGCCCGCGCGCCGGGCGGAAGCGCGACGGCGACGCCGGCCCGTGCGGGCGCCACCTCGCGGGTCGACATGACCCAGATCAAGGGATGCCTCCATCGCGATGCTAGCGTCGTTGCGACGCCGCGACGGAAGGCCGTGATCATGCGCGTGCAAACGCGACTCCTGCTCCTAGGCATGCTCGTGCTTGCGGCGGCACCTCCAGCGCACGGCGCGAACGGCGGCTGGACCGTCACCGGCTGGAACAACCTCGGCATGCACTGCATGGACTCCGACTATTCGGTGATGTCCATCCTGCCGCCGTACAACACGCTGCATGCACAGCTGATGGACCCGGCGGGCAACCTCGTGCGAAACGGCGCCGGATATGTCGTGACCTACGAAGCCGTGGCCGATCCGAGCGGATCGATCAACACCACTTCGATCGGCAAGTCCGACTTCTGGCAGTACGCGCAGTCGCTGTTCGGGCTGCTCGATCCGCTGCCGCCCGATACCGGGCTCACGGGCATCGCGATGCCCGGGCCCGCCAACGTGCCCCAGCCGATGACGTATGACGCCACGAACGGATGGTGGGTGGCCGAGGGCGTGCCGCTCACCCCGTACGACGATGCGTCGATGAAGAATCCGTATCCGTTGTTCCGCATCAAGGCGAGTTCCGCGGGGACCTTGCTCGCGTCGACCGACATCGTCGCACCCGTGTCGGACGAGATGGCGTGCAAGGCCTGCCACGCGTCGGGCAGCGGCCCGGCCGCCCGGCCGGCCGCCGGCTGGGTCGACGATCCCGATCCGGAGCGCGACTATCGCCTCAACGCGATCCTGCTCCACGACGAGCGGCGCGGCGGCAGCACGGATTACGCGGCGATGTTGACGCGCCATGGCTACGACCCCGCCGGGCTTCATGCGACCGTGACGCTCCATGGCAAGCCGATCCTCTGCGCGACGTGCCACGCGTCCAACGCGCTCGGCACCGGCGGCGAAGGGGGCGTGCCGTCGCTGACGAGCGCGATGCACGCATTGCACGCGAGCGTGACGGATCCGTCGTCGGGCCTGTCGCTCGAGGACACCGCCAACCGCTCGGCGTGCTACACGTGCCATCCCGGTTCGACGACGCGCTGCCTGCGCGGGGCGATGGGCAATGCGGTCGCCGCCGACGGTTCGATGGCGATGCAGTGCCAGAGCTGCCACGGCCGCATGAGCCAGGTCGGGGCGGCGCCGCGCGTCGGCTGGCTCGACGAGCCGAACTGCCAGAACTGCCATACCGGCACCGCCGTGCACAACAACGGGCAGATCCGCTACACGAACGTCTACGACGTCAATGGCGAACGCCGCGTCGCGGTCGACGCGACGTTCGCGACGACGCCCGATACGCCGGCGCCCGGCTTCTCGCTGTACCGCTTCTCGACCGGGCACGGCGGCGTCAAGTGCGAGGGGTGCCACGGTTCCACCCATGCGGAGTACCCGAGTTCGCACCGCAACGACAACCTGCAGAGCATCGCGTTGCAGGGCCATGCGGGCGTGCTCGTCGAATGCGCGACCTGCCACGCGATGCAGCCCGCGACGGTCGGCGGTGGACCGCACGGCATGCACCCGGTCGGGCAGGCTTGGGTGTCGGGGCATGCCGATGCCGTCGAAGCGAACGGCGTCGCGCCATGCCGCGCCTGCCATGGCGCCGACGATCGCGGCAGCGTGCTGTCCTACAGCAAGGCCGACCGCATGCTCGCGACCGACTTCGGCGCGCGGCATTTCTGGCCCGGCTTCCGCATCGGCTGCTATGCGTGCCACGACGGCGCGACGAACGAGGCACCGAACCCGAACCATCCCGCGGTCGTCGAAGACGTCGCGGCGATCTCGACCGGCGTGCCGACGACGATCGCGCTCGTCGCGCACGACGCCGACGGCGACGCGTTGGCGCTGCGCGTCGTGGCGCAGCCCGCGCGCGCGACCGTGAGCATCAGCGGCACGACGGCGACGTTCCGTCCGCTGGCGGGGAGTGCCGGCACCGACACGTTCACCTACGCCGCGTGGGACGGCGACACCGACTCCAACCTCGGCACGGTGGTCGTCCAGGTGCGGCCCGACCTCATCTTCGCGAATGGATTCGATGGCGCGTGAGCGTCGCGGCATCCGCATCCGAGGGCGTCGATCGTGCCCGCGCAGCCGTCGGTCGCGCTGGCCCCGGCGCGCAGCGACCGGCTCGCGGCAACAATCCGCGGTCGCCGGCTGACGGTCCGGGATCCGCGCGGATGCGCCGCGATGACGGATCCCGACGACGGCCACGGTCGGACGATGCATCGGCGGATCGACTCGCGTTGGGCCGCGCGCGAGCCGCGTTGATGCATGTCAACTGGAGCGTCCATGCCGATGCTAGCGTCCGGCGTAGGGCAAGGTGTCGGGGGAACAGGGCCCGCAATGATGCTGGATGTCCGTACCACGATCATGGTTGCCGCCGTGCTGGCGTTCATCATCGGCGCCAGCCTGCGGTTCGTGATGCGCGACTACCCGCCGCGCATGTTGCCGAGCATGCGCCTGTGGGCGCTCGGCACATTGTCGTTGCCGACCGCGTGGATGCTCTACGGTCTACGCGGCCAGATTGCCGATTTCCTGTCGATCGTGGTCGCGAACTCGCTGCTCGGCCTCGCATTCGCGCTGCAGGTCGAAGGCATCCGCGTCTTCGTCGGGCGCCCGCACAGTCGTGCGCTCGTCGTCGTGCCCGTCGCGGCGATCGCGACGCTCGAATGCGTGTTCACGTATGCGTTTCCGAGCATGCGCCTGCGGGGCGTCCTCGTATCCGCGATCATCGGCGCACAGCTCGCCTTGGCCGTCTGGGCGCTCGTGGTCGAGCACCGGATGCTACGGCGCAGCCGGATGCTGACCGCGGCCACCTTCGCCGGGATGTCGTGCACGCTCCTGCTGCGCGCCACGCTCGAGGTCGTCAGCGGATTCGACCTGCCGGGCCCGTTTGCACCGTCGTTCATGCAGAGCATGTCGTTCGCGCTGGGGGCGGCGTTTCCGATCGCGGGCACGCTCGGGTTCCTGCTCATGTGCAACGACCGGCTGAACCGTTCGCTTGCGCGCAAGGAGGAGCACCTGCGTGCGATCACCGACAACCTGCCGATCGTCGTCGCGCACGTCGGCACGGACCGGCGATTCACGTTCGCCAATGCGTACCTCGCGCGCCTGCTCGGCGTGGAGTCGCGCTCGCTCGTCGGACGCCGCATGGCGGACGTGCTCGGGCCGCTCAACGAGGGGCTGCAGTCGCGCGTGGCCGCGGTACTGCGCGGCGAAACATCGACATTCCAGACGCAATGCGACGTCCGCGGCGAGCGACGCCATCTGGAAGCCTCCTACATTCCGGACTTCGACGCCGATCGCCGCGTGCGCGGCTTCTTCATTCTCATCGTCGACATCACGCGCCTCCATCTCGCCAAGCTGCGCCTGGCCCGAATGGCCGAATCCGACGCCCTAACCGGGCTCGCCAACCGGAAGAAGTTCGGCGACTCGCTCGCCATCGCGCTGGCGCGCGCGGGTCGCAGCCAGGCGCTCGTCGGCGTGCTCTATGTCGACGTCGATCGCTTCAAGCCGATCAACGACACGTACGGGCATGCGGTCGGCGACGCGATACTGCGCGAGTTCGCGCGCCGCCTGCGCGGCTGCGTGCGCGAAACCGATCTCGCCGCGCGCATTGGTGGCGACGAGTTCGCCGTGCTGGTGGAGGACGCCCCGTCCGTCGAGGCGCTGGAGGCCGTTGCGCAGAAGCTGCTGGACGCGCTCGACGGCGACTTCGTCGTCGGCGGGCTCGCGTTGAAGGTGCGAGCGAGCATCGGGATCGGCTTCGCGCGCGGGCGCGCCAAAGCCAAGGCGTTGCTGCGGATGGCCGACCGGGGGCTGTACGAGGCTAAGACGACGGGCAGTCACGGCTACCGCCTCGGGCCCTCGCCAGCGACCGCGGGTGCCCACGCGCGGCCAGTGTCGCGATCGCTCTGCGGCTAGTCCGGCATCCACATCCGTACCGCGGCGGCGGCCATGATCGCAGTCGCGAGCCAGCCGAGCGCGACGACGGGCCGGCTTGCGGTGTAGGCGCCCATGACCGTCTTGTTCGACGCGAGCAGGATGACGATCGCCATCAACGGCACCGCGATGACACCGTTGATCACCGCGCTCCAGAACAAAGCGCGCATCGGATCGATCGGCAGGAACTGGATCACGAGCCCGGCGCATACGCTGACCGCGATGATCGCGTAGAACGCGCGCGCGTCCTCCGCCTTCCGTTCCAGTCCCCACGTCCAGCCCATCGATTCGCACAGCGCGTACGCCGCAGAGCCCGCGAGCACCGGCACGCCGATCAGCCCTACGCCGAGGATGCCGAGCGAGAAGAGCACGAACGCGAAGCGGCCCGCGAGCGGCTGCAGTGCGCTCGCCGCCTGCGCCGCGGTGTCGATGTGCGTGACGCCAGCCGCGTGCAGCGTGACCGCGGTCGCGAGGATGATGAAGTACGCGGTGACGTTGGAGTAGAACATGCCGCTCCACGTGTCCCAGCGGATGCGGCGCAGTTCCTCGCCGGCCGCGGCGCCGTCGCGCACGAGCGCGTCCGACGTGCCGTCGCGGCGCAGGTCCTCGACTTCCTCCGAGGCCTGCCAGAAGAACAGATACGGGCTGATCGTCGTGCCGAACAGTCCGACCACCATCGTCGCCGCGGCGGAATCGAGCGCGAGTCGCGGCCAGGCGGTCCTCGCGACGACCTCGCGCCACGGCACATGCACGACGAACAGGACCGCCGCGTAGGCGAGCAGCGACAGCGTGAGCCATTTGAGGAACGAGACGTAGCGGTGGTACGGCACGAACACCTGCAACAGCACCGTCGCCACGACGAACACGGTGGTCATCGCATGGCGGTCGAGCCCGGTCACGAGCTCGGCGACTTCGCCCATCGCCGCGACGTCCGCGGCGATGTTGAGGACGTTCGCGACCAGCAGCAGGACCACCGCGGCATGCAGGATCGGCGCGGGAAACGCGGCCTTGATGTTCGCGGCGAGGCCGCGCCCGGTCACGCGACCGATGCGCGCGCACATGCTCTGGATGGCGGCCATGAGCGGGAACGCGACGGGCATCGTCCAGAGCATCGCGAAGCCGAACTGCGCACCGGCCTGCGAGTAGGTCGCAATGCCGCTCGGATCGTCGTCGGCGACACCGGTGATGAGACCGGGGCCGACCCGCGACAGCGGATGCCGCTTGATGCGCGCCCACGCCGCGCGCAGCGTGCTCGGCGGTGCAGCGTGGCGATCGTCGCGTGGGGCCATCGGGCCGGTTCCTCCGCGCGCAACGATACGCCGATGCTGCGCACGCGCGCCATGCGGCATGCCTTCGAACCCGCGCGGCCGGCGGTGTCCCATGCGGCAAGCTCCGGCGGCTGCGCCGGATCGGACCACCGCTTCGTCCGGCGGACCGCGCGGGGCCGGCGATTCAGTTCGGTGCGGCGGTCGTCGGCGCCGGCGCGCGGGCGGCATCGGTACGCATGAGGCCCTGGTTGAAGCGCTCGCTCGCGGTCTCGTAGTAGGCGATCGCGTCGTCGATGAGTTCGGGGCGGGGCACGCCGAGCGGCGTCGCGTCGCCGCTGTCGTCGAACTTCGGCTGGCTCTGCGTCGCATGCTTCTTCGGCGCGAGCACCGTGAGCACGTCGCCGCGCAGGTAGCCGGCCTTCTGGTAGTTGCCGAGCAGTGCGCGTTCGCGTCCGGGCTCGAGCTTGAACAGGTCGTAGCCGTAGAACTGCGAGGTGTAGCTGAAATCGAGCAGGCCGAGCAGTGTGGGTGGAATGTCGATCTGCGCCATGAGCCGGTCGACCCGCGCGGGTTCGATGTGCTTGGGCGAGTAGATCAGCAGCGGGATGTGGTAGCGGTTCATCGGGATCGCGCTGCGGCCCCAGCTCGACGAGCAATGATCGGCGGTGATGACGAACACGGTGTCGTCGAACCACGGCTTGGTCGCCGCGCGCGCGAGGAAGTCGCCGAGCGCCCAGTCGGTGTACTTGACCGCGCCCGCGCGCCCGGCCTTGCCCGAAGGCAGGTCGATGCGGCCGGCGGGGTAGGTGAACGGCGGATGGTTCGACGTCGTCATGACGTGCTCGAAGAACGGCTGTCCGGCGGCGTGCGCGCGGTCGCCTTCGCGCAGCGCGAGCGTGAACAGGTCCTCGTCCGCGACGCCCCAGATGTTCGCATGGTGGACCTGGTCGCGCGGGATGTCCGAGCGGTCGACCGTGCGGTAGCCGCTGTGCGAGAAGAAGTAATTCATGTTGTCGAAGTAGCCGTAGCCACCGTAGACGAACATCGAATCGTAACCTTTGCCGCCGAACACGGAACCGAGCGAGAACAGGTTCTCGTTGTCGGGCCGCTTGACGATCGACTGCCCCGGCGTCGGCGGCACCGACAGCGAAAGCGCCTCGAGCCCGCGCACCGTGCGCGTGCCGCTCGCGTAGAGGTTCGTGAAGAACAGGCTCTTCGAAGCGAGCGCATCGAGGTTCGGCGTCACGCTCTTGGTGCCGCCGAACGCGGCGAGGTAGGTCGCGGAGAGGCTCTCGACGCTCACGAGGACGACGTTGAGGCGCTTCTCGGGCCCCGGATTGCGGATCTCGCGCGTGATGCTGCGCGGATCGTCGTCGACGAACTCGGCCTCTGGGGTCTTCAGCAGCGCGCGCGTGCGTTCGAACGCGGTCGCGTCCGGCAGCGTGCGGTAGAAGCGCTGCCAGTCGAGTTCGTTGTTGCGGTAGGCCGAGAAGAACTCGTAGACGCCGTTGCCGGCGAGCTCGTTGACGAACTCGTTGGCGGTCGAATTCTTGTATTCGCCGTCGACGGCGTAGCTGACGACGATCGTGAGCGCGAGCCATGCGCCGGTGACCACGCTGCGCTGGCGCAGGCTCGACGAATCCGGGCGCGGGCGCCATGCGCGGCGCGCGAGATAGACCGCGAGGCCCGCGACGATCGCGAGCGCGGCGAGCACCTTGCCGACCGGATACGACGCGCGGATGTTGCCGATGACCTCGCGCGAATAGACGAGGTAGTCCACCGCGATGAAGTTGAACCGGCTCGCGAACTCGTCCCAGAACAGCCACTCGGCTGCGGTCACGAACAGCAGCCCGTACACCATGGTCAGCAGCAGCAGGGCGAGCAGTGCGTGCAGCGGGCGGGATGCGAACAGGCGACGCGGCACGAGCCACAGGAACAGAACGAGCGGCCACGCCACGTAGACGAGCGTGACGAGGTCGTAGCCGAGGCCGACTGCGAACGCGTAGAGCCAGTAGAGCGGGTCGAGCGGCACGCCGGAGCCGGTCTTCACGAGCAGGGCGAGGCGGACGAGGAACTCGACGACGAGGAACGTGCCCGCGAACCACGCCAGCGATGCGTAACGCGAGCGCAGCGCGCGAGGCGCCGGGGTAGGGGTCTGCAAGGTGGGGCTCCGGGGATCGGGGGCAGCGCGCGGGTCGATGCGTGGGGCAGGCTGCAGACCCCGCGCGATCGAGCGAAGTCCGCCGAGGGGCCGGTTGGCCATCGGACCACGGATCGATCCGCCAGTGTCGTGCGGTGCGCCTTTCGGGCGCGTTTCAGGGGCGCCGCCGGTCGGACGCGGATCGGTCGGGCGCCTGCCCCGCACCTGCGGAGTCGCTGCAACCCCGGTCAGCCGGCGATCTGGACCGTACTGGCTGACAGGCATAGACTGCGATTCGCAGGGGGCCAGCCATGGCGTTGGACATCCGATCGACGATCGTGATCGCGGCGATGCTCGCGCTGATCATCGGCGTCAGCCTGCGTTACGTCCTGCACGACTACCCGGCACCGCTGCGCGGAAGCCTCCGTCTCTGGACGACCGGCATCCTGCTGCTGCCGATCGGCTGGATGCTGTATGCGATGCGCGACGCGATCCCGGACCTGCTGTCGATCGTCGTCGCCAATGGATTGCTCGGTCTCGCGTTCGGCCGGCTCGTCGAGGCGGTGCGCGACTTCGTCGGCCTGCCGCGGCGTCGCCTGCTGCTGTTCGTCCCGGTTGCCGCGATCGTCGGTTGCGAAACCTACTTCACGTACGTCGAACCGAGCCTGCGCCTGCGTGGAGCGACCGTCTCGGCGATCATCGGCCTGCAGCTCGCGCCGGCGGTGTGGGCGCTCGTCGCGCGGCACGAGCGCGTGCGCAGCCGATTGCTCACGCTGGTCGCGTTCAGCGCGTTGTCGATCGCCCTGCTGCTGCGTGGCGGCCGCACGTTGCTGCCGGGATTCGAGCTGCCCGGACCGTTCGCGCCGGGAGCCATGCAGAGCGTCGCGTTCGCGATCGGCGCGACGTTCCCGATGGCGGCGACGCTCGGCTTCCTGCTCATGTGCAACGCTCGCCTGACGCGCTCGCTCGCGCGGAACGAGCAGCACCTGCGCGCCATCGCGGACAACGTGCCCGCGGTCGTCGCCTACCTGGACACGGACGAACGCTTCACGTTCGCGAATTCCTACTTCGCGCGACTGCTCGACGTCGACCCGCAGTGGATCGTCGGCCGGCAGCTGTCGGACGTGGTCGGACGTGCGTTCTGCGATGCGCTGAAGGCGCATATGGCCGTCGCGCGCCAAGGCGAGGCGGTCACGTTCGAGACCGAGTGCGACTTCCGCGGCGAGCACCGCTACTTCGAGGCGGCCTGCGTGCCCGACCTCGACGCGCGACGCTGCGTGCGCGGGTTCTTCGTGCTGATCTTCGAGGTGTCGCGGCTGCAGCGGGCCAAGCAGCAGCTCGTGCACCTCGCCGAATCCGATGCCCTGACCGGACTCGCCAATCGCACGAAGTTCCGCGAGGCGCTCGCCGCCGCGCTCGCGCGCGCCGGACGCGGTGCGGGTACGGTCGGCGTGCTCTACCTCGACGTCGACCGCTTCAAGGCGATCAACGACACCTACGGCCACGCGGTCGGCGACGCGGTGCTCGCCGAGTTCGCGCGCCGCCTGCAGGCGGAGCTGCGCGCCGGGGACCTCGCCGCGCGCATGGGCGGCGACGAGTTCGCGATCCTCGTCGAGGACGTCGCGTCGCTCGACGCGCTCGAGGCGATCGCCGCGAAGCTCGTGGCCGCGTTCGAACGCGACATCGTCGTCGATCCGCTGTCGCTCACCGTCGGCACGAGCATCGGCATCGCGCTGTCGCGCGGCGAGGTCGACGCCGATGCGCTCCTGCGCGAAGCCGATGCCGGGCTCTACGAGGCCAAGCAGGCCGGACGCAACACCTATCGCGTCGGCGCGCGACCGCGCGCACCGGGCGCGCCCCCGGCGCCGATCCCGTTCCGTTCCGGCCGCGGTCGCGCGTGAGACCGTTGGCGGCGGACGCTGCCCTCACCTGCGCGGTCCGGGGTGAAGCGGGCCGTGCGCGTCGCAGCGGCGTCGGCAAGTGACCTCGTCACCG
>NZ_DATDMY010000078.1:0-2058 GCF_036518555.1 Dokdonella sp.
CGACCGGCGAATGCATGCCGCGATGGCCGGGCAGGAAGGTGCTCACCGATCGGCGCTGCGCAGAGCCCATGCCACGATGCCCGCTCCGACCGCCTCGGCCGCGACGAACATCGGCACGCTCTGCGGCGCGATGCCCGCGAAGGAATCGCTGAACACGCGCCCGAACGCCGCGGCCGGATTGGCGAACGACGTCGACGAGGTGAACCAGTACGCGGCGCCGATGTACGCGGCGACGAGCGCGGCGACTTTGTCCTTCGGCGCGCGCAGCACGACGAGCAGCAGGCCGGCGGTCGCGACGGCTTCGCCGAGCCAGAGGCCCCAGCCGGTGCGCGCGTGCGTCGCCCATTGCAGCACGCGCAGGTCGAACATCGCGTTGGCGAGCCAGGCGCCGGCGGCGGCGCCGGCAGCTTGCGCGCCGAAATAAGGCGCGACGTCACGACGCGCGACATGTCCGCGCTGCGCGAGTACCGCGGTCACGAGCGGGTTCATGTGCGCGCCACTGATCGGGCCGGCGATCTCGATGAGCACGTAGAGGATCGCGACCGTCGCGCCGGTGTTCGCGAGCAACGCGATCGCCGCGTTGCCGCCGGCGAGGCGCTCGCCCATGATGCCGGAGCCGATCACCGCGCAGAGCAGCACCGCGGTCGCGACGAACTCCGCGGCGAGGCGGACGCGCAGGCGCGTCACGGCGCGAAGGCCATGCTGGTTGCGGAACGGACCGCCTCGACCATTCCGTTCGCGCCGAGCACAGCGCCGACGGCGCGACGTCGAAGGGTCGCGACGCGCGGCAATGTTCGATGTTTCGACTCCGCGGAGCGTTGTTTCGCTGCGGTCGACACGAATGGACGTGATGCGGGATGGGCTCCGAGTGCACAGTCCGTCATGGCGTCTTACCGATCTCTCGCAAGTGCTTCTGCATCGACAGGCGATCGAGCGTGTCGAGCGGCAACGCGAGCAGCAGTTCGACGCGTCGCCGCAACGTCGTCATCGCGGCGAGGTACGCGCGGCGCTTCGTTTCGTCGTCGCCTTCGACCGCGGCGGGATCGGGCACGCCCCAGTGCGCGGACGCGGGATGGCCCGGCCAGATCGGGCAGGTTTCGGCGGCCGCGTTGTCGCACACGGTGATCACGACATCGATCGGCGGCGCGCCGGGTGCCGCGAATTCGTCCCAGCTCTTGCTGCGCAGGCGATCGGCCGGATAGCCGAGTTCCGTCGCGAGTTCCGCGGCGATCGGCTGGACGCGTCCCGCGGGCTGGCTGCCCGCGCTGTACGCTTCGAAGCGCCCCTTGCCGAGCGTGCCGAGCAGGGCTTCGGCGAGGATGCTGCGCGCGGAATTGCCGGTGCAGAGGAACAGTACGTTGCGCATCGCACTCAGCCGCAGCGCGACGTCGAGGCGGGGCCGCAGCAGGCTGCCTTGGTTTCCTTCACGACCGGCGCCGGTCCGCAGCACGCCGCGTCGTCGGTCGGTGCGAAGTAGGTGGTCGCTTCGCCGTGCGTCTGGAACGTTTCCCAGCGCAGGCCTTGCGGATCCTCGGACCAGTATTTGTCCGAGCGCGCGTAGCAGCAGGTCGTGCCGGTCTCGGCGAGCTTGATCGCGTCGGCCGCGGCGAGGCGCGCGCCGATCTCGGCGAGTTCGTCGGCGGATTCGGCCTGCAGGCCGAGGTGATCGACGCCGGCGACGCGGTCGCGACGCGAGATCGCGAAGTTGATGCGCGGATCGTCTAGCATCCACTTCGCATAGTCGGGCTTCACCACGGCTGGCGTGGTCGCGAACAGCTGCGAGTAGAACGCGATGCTCGCGTCGAGGTCGGTCACGTTCACGTGTACATGGAAGCGTTTCATCGCTTGCTTCTCCGCGTGGGTTTCGGTGGGCAGCCGCGCTCGGGCGTGCAGGCATCGCCGGCGCAGCAGTTTTCAGTGAGATAGGCGAGCAGGGCGTTCATGCGTGCGTAGTCGGCACGGACGCGGATCACGCGGCCCTGCCGCTCGTCGCTGACGAGCCCGGCCGCGCGCAGCACGTTGAGGTGCGCGGTGAGCGTCGCCGGCGGAAGCTCCAGC
>NZ_DATDMY010000079.1:0-12121 GCF_036518555.1 Dokdonella sp.
GCCGAGGCGCTCAGCTCCAGTGGGCGTTTTGCGTTACTGGGGGACCGTGCAGGGTGGAGAACCGGCGCCTTCGCAGAAGGCGCCGGTTGACTCCGGGCGTCCCGCCCTTCGCCCTTCGGGCCAGCGGCTTCGTCGCTGTTCGCTTCGGAATCCATGCCTTCGCAGTGACCGGTTCGCCTGGATCGAATCGGAACAGCCGCGCAGCGGCTGGCCACGTAGCGCGCAGCGCGGAGGAGGCAGGCTCAGGGTGTGCGCGGTGACCGCAGCGAGCGGAGTCGAATGCGAACCGCGTCGGCGGCCTTGCGAAGCTACTTGGGGCAGCACGTTGCGCCGACGCAAGGACGAACGGTGAGCTGCTGGCACTCGAACTCCGCGGGGCGGTGCGCCGTCGGCGACGGCCGACTGGGTGTTCGCGCGCGGCGGCGCCGGTGATCGGAGCGGACAGACCGCGCCCAGCACCGGTGTGCGGTTGGCTACGCGAGCACGCGGATCCGATGCCGTCGTCACGCGCAGTCGGTTGCGCAGGGAATGACCACATCTGCGCAGACACTCGACCTTTCGCGACGAATATTGCAGAAAAAGGTTGACGCATGGCATCGCGATCAGAATAATCGCGCGCCTTCCGACGCTGTTTCGACGGATTCGCCGAAGTGGTATCCTAGGCGACCGCCGCCGCGGCGACGGAACACAGGTTGCAATGCGCCCGTAGCTCAGCTGGATAGAGCACCAGGCTACGAACTTGGTGGTCGGGAGTTCGAATCTCTCCGGGCGCGCCACTTGTACTCGAAGGGTGCTTCGGCACCCTTTTTGTTTATGCAGGAGTCCGGTTCATCGCGTGGCGAAGGACGGCTGCGCGGCAGCTCCGGATTGACGCCAAGGGCGGTGCTTCGTACCATCGGCGATCCTTTCGTCGCGGCTGGTAAGGCGCGAGGGCAGGCTCGACGGGGTATAGCGCAGTCTGGTAGCGCGCCTGCTTTGGGAGCAGGATGTCGGGGGTTCGAATCCCTCTACCCCGACCATCTGCTCGCGGGGCAGCGTGACCGGCGCAGTGCCAGGCGCCGGAGCCTGTGACAATGCGGCTGTCGATGCGCCCGTAGCTCAACCGGATAGAGCATCGGCCTTCTAAGCCGACGGTTGCAGGTTCGAGTCCTGTCGGGCGTGCCATCCGCCGTTCGGTTCTACGGCGGGATGGAAGCCTGCAACGAGGTGTTGCGCGGCGGTGTGTTGCCGGTGTGCACAGCTTCAGTGGTGGGCGTAGCTCAGTTGGTTAGAGTACCGGATTGTGATTCCGGTTGTCGGGGGTTCGAGTCCCCTCGTCCACCCCAACTTTCGTTACAATTTTTAGAAGAAGCGGGCCGTTAGCTCAGTTGGTAGAGCAGGAGACTCTTAATCTCTTGGTCCTAGGTTCGAGTCCTAGACGGCCCACCATTTTTCCCCTGGCGCGAGCGCGCCGGCTCCCGGAAGAGCCTTCGCGCGGGCGACAGGCCGGTCCGGGCGAAAGTGGCGAAACTGGTAGACGCACCAGATTTAGGTTCTGGCGGGGCAACCCGTGAGAGTTCGAGTCTCTCCTTTCGCACCACTTCCTCCGCAACGTGCCTGACGCAGCGACCGCCTGGGGCGACCCAGCCAGCGGCGCTTCGTGACGTCCGCAGCCGGGTCGGGAGGAAGGCATCGGCACGGGACGTGCCGCCGCATCGAGCGCGCGAGCGCGTGAAGCGAAAAACGTGGCGCCGTGATGCCGCGACCGTTTTTCAGCGAGCCGCGACCGGATGCGCGGTCTCGCCAACTGCACACTGATCCTGAGGAACACCATGCAAGTCTCGATCGAAAACGTCGGTTCGCTCGGCCGCAAGCTCACCGTTCGCCTTCCCGCCCAGCGCCTGGAGGAGACGGTGCGTTCGCGTATCCAGGAGATGGGGCGCAGTGCCCGCCTCAAGGGCTTCCGCCCGGGCAAGGTGCCGGCCAAGGTGATCGAGCAGCGCTACGGCAGCCAGATCCGCAACGAGGCGCTGTCGGAGATGATCGGCTCGAGCTTCCAGGAAGCGGTCACGCAGGAGAAGCTGCGCCCGGCCGTGCAGCCGTCGATCGCGACGACAGGGCGCCCCGAGAACGGCGAGATCGAATACACCGCCACCTTCGAGGTGCTGCCGGAGATCGGCAAGCTCGACGTGAGCGGGCTCGAGATCGTCAAACCGGTCGCGAGCGTGACCGACGCGGACATCGACCAGATGATCGAGACGCTGCGACTGCAGCGCCGCACCTGGCACGCGGTCGAGCGCACGGCGAAGGACGGCGACATGGTGCTGTTCGAGTTCGCCGCCGAGGCTGAAGGCTTTCGTCACCCGGAGAGCGGCACCGACCGCGTCGGCGCCGTGCTCGGCTCGGGCGCCTACTCGAAGGAACTCGAGGACAAGCTCGCCGGCCACAAGGCTGGCGATGAATTCACCACCCACGTCGACTTCCCGACGGCGGTGCGCACGCCTGCGCTCGCCGGCAAGTCCGTCGACGTCGCCGTCAAGCTCGTGCGCGTGCAGGAAGCCCAGCTTCCGCCGGTCGACGAGGCGTTCGCGGCAAGCTTCGGGGTCAAGGAAGGCGGACTCGCGCGCTTTCGCGAGGACGTCCGCGCGAACCTCGAGCGCGAGCTCAAGGGCGTGCTGATGGGGCGTCTCAAGGCCGGCGCGCTGGAGAAGCTCGTCGAGGCGCACCCCGAGCTCGAGCTGCCGCAGGGCATGGTCGAGAACGAGGCGCGCCAGCTCGCGCGCCAGGCGGGCCTGCAGAGTCCCGAGGCGGTCGGGCAGTTCTTGCCGACCGCGCGACGTCGTGTCAGCGCGGGCCTGCTCATCGGCGAACTTGCGCGCCAGAACGACATCCGCCTCGACTCGCGCCGCGTCAGCGAGGCGCTCGCGACGATCGCCTCCACCTACGAAGAGCCGGAACAGGTCGTTGAACTCTACTCGCGCGACCCCCAGTTGATGAGCGCGCTGCAGAACCGCGTGATCGAGGACCAGGTCGTCGAGTGGCTGGCCGACCACGCCAAGTGCAGCGAACAGCAGCTCAGTTTCAACGACGTCATGCGGCCGGGCGCCTGAGCGGCCGGCGCCAGGAGAATGCCATGTCCAGCCTGATCACCCCCGCCACCGGTCTCAACCTCGTCCCGATGGTGGTCGAGCAGACCTCGCGTGGCGAGCGCGCCTACGACATCTACTCGCGACTGCTCAAGGAGCGCGTCGTGTTCGTGGTCGGGCCGATCGACGACTACATGGCGAATGTCGTGGTCGCGCAGTTGCTGTTCCTCGAGTCGGAGAACCCGGACAAGGACATCAACCTGTACATCAACAGCCCCGGTGGCGTCGTCACCGCGGGCCTCGCGATCTACGACACCATGCAGTACATCCGCTGCGACGTGAGCACGATGTGCGTCGGCCAGGCCTGCAGCGCGGCGTCGCTGCTGCTGACCGCGGGTACCAAGGGCAAGCGCTATGCGCTGCCGAACTCCCGCGTGATGATCCACCAGCCGTCGGGTGGCGCGCAGGGCCAGGCGACCGACATCGAAATCCAGGCGCGCGAGATCCTCTACCTGCGCGGCCGCCTGAACCAGATCTACGTCAAGCACACCGGCCAGGCGCTCGAGCAGATCGAGCGCGACATGGAGCGCGATCGCTTCATGAGCGGCGAGGATGCGAAGGCGTACGGCCTGATCGACGCGGTGCTCGACCGCCGTCCGGGCGAAGCCCCGGCGCCCCCGGCCTGATCCCGCGAATCTGCGCCACTTCACGGTTCCTTACATCGATCGCGGCCGGACCGAGGGTCCGGCCGCGCTGTGCTATCCTGCGCCGGCAATTGCGGCGACACTCCGAGGCGGAGCATGACTGACGACCGGCAAAGCCGATCGGGCGACAACGGCAAGATCCTCTACTGCTCGTTCTGCGGCAAGAGCCAGCACGAGGTGCGCAAGCTCATCGCGGGTCCGTCCGTGTTCATCTGCGATGAATGCGTGGAGCTGTGCAACGACATCATCCGCGAGGAGCTCGAGGAGAAGGCGGCCAGCGCGCGCAGCGACCTGCCCAAGCCGGCCGAGATCCTCGACGTGCTCGACCAGTACGTGATCGGGCAGGCACGTGCGAAGAAGGTGCTCGCGGTCGCGGTGTACAACCACTACAAGCGACTCGAGACGCGCAGCCGCAACGACGACGTCGAACTCGCGAAGTCGAACATCCTGCTCGTCGGTCCGACCGGCTCGGGCAAGACCCTGCTCGCCGACACGCTCGCGCGCCTGCTCAACGTGCCTTTCACGATCGCCGACGCGACGACCTTGACCGAAGCCGGCTACGTCGGCGAAGACGTCGAGAACATCATCCAGAAGCTGCTGCAGAAGTGCGACTACGACGTCGAGAAGGCGCAGAGCGGCATCGTCTATATCGACGAGATCGACAAGATCTCGCGCAAGAGCGAAAACCCGTCCATCACCCGCGATGTGTCGGGCGAAGGCGTGCAGCAGGCGCTGCTCAAGCTCATCGAGGGCACGGTCGCCTCGGTGCCCCCGCAAGGCGGGCGCAAGCATCCGCAACAGGAATTCCTGCAGGTCGACACCAAGAACATCCTGTTCATCGTCGGCGGTGCGTTCGCCGGGCTCGAGAAGATCATCCTGCAGCGCTCGGAAGCGACCGGCATCGGCTTCAACGCCGAGGTGCGCAGCAAGGACCGCCAGGCCGACGCGAGCAAACTGCTCGCCGACGTGCAGCCGGAAGACCTGATCAAGTTCGGCCTCATCCCCGAGTTCGTCGGTCGACTGCCCGTGGTCGCGACGCTCGAGGAGCTCGACGAAGCCGCGCTGGTCAAGATCCTGACCGAGCCGAAGAACGCGATCACCAAGCAGTTCAAGAAGCTGTTCGAGATGGAAGGCGTCGAACTCGAGTTTCGCCCGGACGCGCTGTCCGCGATCGCCCGCAAGGCGATCAAGCGCAAGACCGGCGCGCGCGGCCTGCGCACGATCCTCGAACAGGTGTTGCTCGACACGATGTTCAACCTGCCGTCGCTCGAGCACGTGAGCAAGGTCGTCGTCGACGAGGCCGTCATCAACGGCCAGGCCGAGCCCTACCTCATCTACCGCGGCAACATGCAGACGCGCGCTGCCTCGGAATGACGCCGGCGCGCGCCGCGCTCTTGCAAAACGCGTCGCACATCCTCACTTGACGATACGGCAGCGTGGGTCCACGCTGCCGTTCGTGTTTCCGCGAAACCCCGTTTCGCCACCGTTTATTTTCAAGTCCGATGACCGACAAGCCGAGCAAGCTCCCGAAGACCCCCCACGACCCGGTCGAGTTGCCGGTCCTGCCGCTGCGCGACGTGGTCGTGTTCCCGCACATGGTCATCCCGTTGTTCGTCGGGCGCGAGAAATCGGTGCGCGCGCTCGAAAGCGCGATGGCCGACGACAAGAAGATCCTGCTCGTCGCGCAACGCAGCCCGGACGTCGACGAGCCCGCAGCGGGCGACCTCTACACGATCGGGACGATCGCGAGCGTCCTGCAACTGCTCAAGCTGCCCGATGGCACGATCAAGGTGCTCGTCGAGGGCACCGATCGCGCGGAAATCGCCGCATTCGGCGAGCGCGACGGCCTCATGGTCGCGCATGCGCGGGTGCTCGAAGCGAGCTATACGCGCGGCGAGCGCGAGATCGAGGTCATCGGTCGCCAGCTCACGAGCCTGTTCGAGCAGCTCGTGAAACTGTCGCGCAAGATCCCGCCCGAGCTCATGTCGACGCTGGCCGGGATCGAAGACCCGTCGCGCCTCGCCGACACGATCGCCGCGCACATCGCGGTGCGCGTCGCCGAGAAGCAGCGCGTGCTCGAAACCGTCGACGTCGCCGATCGACAGGAATTGCTGGTCGGCCTCGTCGACGGCGAGATCGACGTGCAGCAGATCGAGAAGCGCATCCGCGGCCGTGTGAAGTCGCAGATGGAGAAGAGCCAGCGCGAGTACTACCTCAACGAGCAGATGAAGGCGATCCAGAAGGAGCTCGGCGACATCGAGGATGCGCCGAACGAACTGGAGGAACTCGCGCGCAAGATCGCCGCCGCGGGCATGCCCAAGCCGATCGAGGCGAAGGCACGGGCCGAGCTGAACAAGCTCAAGCAGATGTCGCCGATGTCGGCCGAGGCGACCGTCGTGCGCAATTACATCGATTGCCTGCTCGGCGTGCCGTGGAAGAAGAAGACCAAGGTGCGCCGCGACCTCAAGCGAGCCGAGGAAGTGCTGGATGCGGATCACTTCGGTCTCGAGAAGGTCAAGGAGCGCATCCTCGAGTACCTCGCCGTGCAGCAGCGCGTGCACAAGATGAAGGGCCCGATCCTCTGCCTCGTCGGTCCGCCCGGTGTCGGCAAGACTTCGCTCGGCCAGTCGATCGCGAAGGCGACCAACCGCAAGTTCATCCGCATGTCGCTCGGCGGCGTGCGCGACGAAGCGGAGATCCGCGGTCATCGCCGCACGTACATCGGCTCGATGCCCGGGCGGATCATCCAGAATCTCGCCAAGGCCGGGACGAAGAACCCGCTGTTCGTGCTCGACGAGATCGACAAGATGTCGATGGACTTCCGCGGCGATCCGTCCGCGGCGTTGCTCGAGGTGCTCGATCCGGAACAGAACCACACGTTCAACGACCACTACCTCGAGGTCGACGTCGACCTGTCCGAAGTGATGTGGATCGCGACCGCCAACTCGCTCAATATCCCGCCGGCGCTCGCGGACCGCATGGAGATCATCCGCATCCCGGGTTACACGGAGGAGGAGAAGCTCAACATCGCCCAACGCTACCTCGTGCCGAAGCAGCTCAAGGCGAATGGCCTCAAGGCGGCCGAGCTGTCCGTGTCGGAGGAAGCGCTGCGCGACGTCGTGCGCTACTACACGCGCGAGTCAGGCGTGCGCAGCCTCGACCGCGAAATTTCCAAGATCTGCCGCAAGGTGGTCAAGGAACTCAGCCTCGCTGCGGCGAAGGCGGCCAAGAAGGGCGGCGAGCGCAAGCGCGGCAAGGTCAGCGTGACGGCGAGGAACCTCGACGATTACCTCGGCGTGCGCAAGTTCACCTATGGTCGTGCCGAGCAACAGAATGAGGTCGGCCTCGTGACCGGGCTCGCCTGGACCGAGGTCGGCGGCGACCTGCTCAGCATCGAGGCGACGATCGTGCCCGGCAAGGGCAAGCTCATCCACACCGGCCAGCTCGGCGACGTGATGCAGGAGTCCATCCAGGCCGCGCTCAGTGTCGTGCGCGCGCGCGCCGGTCGGCTCGGCGTCGATCCGGAGTTCCACCAGAAGCTCGACATCCACGTGCACGTGCCCGAGGGTGCGACGCCCAAGGACGGCCCGAGCGCCGGTATCGCGATGTGCACCGCGCTCGTGTCGGCGCTGACCAAGGTGCCCGTGCGTTCCGAGGTCGCGATGACCGGGGAGATCACGCTGCGCGGACGCGTGCTGCCGATCGGTGGTCTCAAGGAGAAGCTGCTCGCTGCGCATCGCGGCGGCATCACGACGGTGATCATTCCGGAAGAGAACCGCAAGGACCTCGTCGACATCCCGAAGAACGTGACCCAGTCGCTCGAGATCCATCCCGTGCGCTGGATCGACGAGGTGCTCGACATCGCGCTCGAACGTCCGCTCGCGCCGGCCTCGAAGGCCGAAGGCGAAGCGCCGATCGCGCGCGAGGAGCACCCTGCCGAGACGGGCGTGCGCCCCCATTGAGGTTTCGCGATGAAGGCGGTGCACGCGGTGCCGCCTTCACTCGTGCCATGGCGAGGCGCAGCTGCCTGGCATGAATGTCGTTGCATCGCGCGCAAGCACGCGAATTTCCTGCAAATCCGCGCTCCATATCGTGTTGCGTGGCCTTGGGGGCACTGGTATAAAGAGCGCGCCGCGATCCAGGTGACGCAGCCGTCCGGGCGATTGCGGGGTACCGAGACGCGCTGACCCGAGGTGTTCCACCTCCGCCCATGCGCGTTTCGACTCGATCATTTTCTGCGGGGCGCGTGCCCCGTGCGGGAGTCCTACATGAATAAAGCCGAATTTGTCGCCGCGATCGCGGATGCCTCCGAACTGACCAAGGCCGACGCCGAGCGCGCCATCGAGGCGATGTTCAAGGTGGTGAAGAAGACGCTCAAGGCCGGGGAGTCGATTTCGCTCGTCGGTTTCGGCACCTTCGTGGTACGCAAGCGCGCCGCGCGCACGGGTCGCAATCCGCGCACGAACGAGACGATCAAGATCA
Organism: Dokdonella sp.; assembly: GCF_036518555.1. Lineage (GTDB taxonomy): Bacteria > Pseudomonadota > Gammaproteobacteria > Xanthomonadales > Rhodanobacteraceae > Dokdonella_A. The sequence goes on from NZ_DATDMY010000079.1 coordinate 8,252, forward strand.
AGGCTTCCAAGGTTCCCGCGTTCAAGGCCGGCAAGGCCCTCAAGGACGCGCTGAACTGACGCAGGACCACGCGGCCGCGGCGCGTCGCCGCGTCCACGACGACGACACGGGTGCTTAGCTCAGCGGTAGAGCGTCGCCCTTACAAGGCGAGGGTCGGGGGTTCGAAACCCTCAGCACCCACCAGTAAGCCGAGCGGGCCCTGCGGCCGCCACGCTTCCGCGCGATGGGGATGCGCGAGCGGGTTCCACGGCTGGCGGCCGCCTGCCGCGATCCCGCCATCCAGCGACGGCGCCCTCGGGCGCCGTCGTCTTGTCGGGAATGGTCCCGCGCGGCGTCCGTGACCGCGTAAAATCGCTCCTCCGGTCCGGCCGACACCCCGTACCGTCTCCATCAGACAGGTTCCCAATCCATGCTGCAGATTCTGCGCGGAAAGAAATCCAGCTTGTTCGTGAAGATCGTCCTCGGGGTGATCGTCATCGGCTTCTCGTTCTTCGGCATCGAGTCGTATTTCGTCGCGAACACGAATTCCGATGTCGCGAAGGTCGGTGGCAGTTCCATCAGCGAGCAGGAGTTCACCCAGCGCTACAACCGCGCGGTTCAATTCGAAATGCAGCGCATGAAGCAGCAGTTCGGCGCCAACGTGAATGCGTCGATGTTCCAGACGCCTGCGTACAAGCATCGCGTGCTCGACGACCTCGTCAACGAGAAGGTGCTGCTCGAGGCGAACGACCAGCTCGGCCTCGTCGTTCCGGTCGAGCGCCTGCGCAACGAGATCCGGAAGGTCGCTGCGTTCCAGAACGAGGGGTCTTTCGACGCGGAGCAGTACAAGCAGGTGCTTGCCGCGAACGGCATGAGCCCGCAGTCGTTCGAAGACGAGATGCGCAAGGAGATCGGCCGCAGCTTGCTGCCGACGCAGATCGCGGCGACCGCGATCGCGACCGACAGCGACGTCGACGCGTACCTGCGCCTGCGCGACCAGACGCGCGATTTCCGTTACGCGAAACTCGACAAGCCCGCAGCGGCCGAAGGCGAGATCAAGGACGATGAGATCGAGGCCTGGTACAAGCAACACCAGGCCGAGTTCATGGTGCCGGAGCGGGTCGCGGTGGAGTACCTCGAACTCGACGCATCCAAGCTCGAGATCGACGAGAAGCCGGACGACAGCGTGCTGAAGGAACGCTACGAGAAGGCGAAGTCGCGCTACGTCACGGCGGAACAGCGCCTTGCCTCGCACATCCTCGTCAAGGTGGGCGGCAAGGGCGCGCCGGAAGACCAGAAGGCGGCGCTCGCGAAGGCCGAAGCGATCGAGCAGCAGCTCAAGGACGGCAAGGATTTCGCGACGCTCGCGAAGCAGGAGTCGGCCGATCTCGGCTCGAAGAACCAGGGCGGCGATCTCGGTTGGCTCGATCGCGGCGCGACCGAAGAGGCGTTCGAGAATGCGCTGTTCTCGCTCGCCAAAGGGCAGGTTTCCGCGCCGGTGTTGACGGCCGAGGGCTATCACATCATCGAATTGCGCGACGTGCGCCCGGGCAAGACGCGCAGCTTCGAGGAGGTCAAGCCGGAGCTGCTGAAGGAATACGCCGACGGCGAGCGCGAGCGCGTCTACTCCGACAAGGCGGGGCGGCTCACCGAGCTCACCTACCAGAATCCGTCCACGCTCGAGACCGCCGCGACCGAACTCGGCCTCACGGTGCAGAAGACCGACCTGTTCGCGCGCACGGGCGGCCAGGGCATCGCCGCCAATCCGGCCTTCGCGAAGGCCGCCTTCAGCGACGGCGTGCTCGTGCAGAACAACAACTCGGACCCGGTCGACCTCGGTCCCAACCACATCGCGGTCCTGCGCATCGCCGAGCACAAGCCGGCGACGCCGAAGCCGCTCGCCGAGGTGCGCGACGCCGTGCGCGCGCGCATCGTCGCCGAACGCACGAGCAAGCAGGCGAAGGAGCATGCCGACGCGCTGTTCGCGCAGCTCGGCAAGGACAAGACGTTCGATGCGTTGGCGGCTTCGGACCACCTCAAGCTCGAAGAGCAGAAGGGCATCGGCCGCGATGCCGCGACGCTCGACAGTCGCTTGGTGTCCGCGGTGTTCTCGATGCCGAAACCCGCGCAGGACAAGCCGAGTTACCGCCTCGTCGATCTCGGTGGCGACAGCTACGCGCTCGTGCAGCTGACGGCCGTGACCGACGGCGACCCGTCCAAGCTCGACGCGAAGACGCGCGAAGCCGCGCGCAATACCTTGCAGCAGCAGGTGTCGGCTTCGGTCACGCGCGAATTCGTCGACGCCGTGCGCAAGGCGACCAAGATATCGATTTCGGAAGGCAAGTTGCAGGACCAGAATCCGTAACGCCGTCCGTTCGCGATGGAGAGAAGGCCGCGCTCGTGCGCGGCCTTTTCGTTTCGAGCGAGCGCTCGCGGGATGAGGGAGCGGCGGTCGCGCCGGAAAGCGATGGCTCGCGGTCCGCGGCCGCGACGCGGCGGACCTGGCCGAGCCGTTGCGCCGAGGGCAGCGCCGCACGCGCGCGACGGGTGCATCCCCGACGGTTGCCCCTCGCGCGCCCCGCGCTTCGACAGCCGCCGCGGAACAGGCGTCGCCGCGCCGGATTGCCTACCGGCCGTGGCGCGATCGGGGTTCCGACGGACCCACCGGCGCGGTCGCGCGTGAGCGCTCGAGTGTCCGCCGGATCGCCACCCGATGATGGCGTGCGCGCACTTCAGGGCTCGAAGCCATCGCGGAAGATCAGGTCGATCTGGTTCGGGCCGCAGGTCACTACGACGTCCGTGACGGCAGCATCCACGGTGCCGTCGCCATGGGTGATCGCGCAGGTCTGGATCGTCGGTTGCGTCGCGACCGTGACTGCATAGTTCGAGCCGTACGGCAACGTGTCCGGGAACGCGAAGTCCGTCGCGCCCGCCGGCACGTCGAGTGGCGCGCCGCCGTTGAGCGACAGCACGAGTCCGTCCACGGCGAGTCCTGCGACCGTGCCGCCGATCGTGAACTGCTCCGGCTCGAACGTCGCGGTCAGCGTGCAGTCCGACAGCAGCGGGCCCGCCGTGTAGGTCGGCGCAGCGAACGTGCCGGGGCAGCCCGTGACGCTCGCCACGTGCTGGCCGACGCCGGGCGTGACCGTGAACGTGAGCGTGGTGCCCGACGTCACCGACTGCGGCGTCGACGGATCGATCGTGCCATCGCCGATGACCTCGGGCGTGGCGGTCACGGTGGTCGGAACGACTGGAACGTCCACGAACACCGCATTCGGCGTACCCGGTGTTCCGCTGCCGCCGCCCGCGGTGTTCACGCCTTGCACGTAAATGATGTGACGACCCGAGGCGAGGCCCGCGAGGGCCACGTTGCCGCGTACCGCTTCGGTCTTGGCGTTGAACGCGCCGTCGACGGGCGAGAGCGCGATCGGTACGGCGCCGGGTTCCCACGGCAATCGATCGACGTACGCATTGGCTGCGCCGATGGTGTAGGTCGTCTGGGTGCCGTTGGATTGGTTGTAGCGCACGTCGTCGATGGTGGCCGCCACCGTCGTGTAGAGTCCACCGGCTCCGGTCGCCGGCGTGGTCGCGGTTATGCCGTACGCGTCGGGACCGGTCGGCAGGCGATACGGCGCGGCGGCCGCGCGCGCGGCGTATCTCAGCGCCGCGAAATTGTCCGGGTAGGTGCTGGACGTGAATGTGCTGCACGACTCGAAGAAGTCGACGCCGAGTTCGATCGTGTACGCCGGTACGCCGAGCGCGCCGTAGAAGTTGTCGTCGGTGGTGCCGTCGGTCGGGTAGAGCGAATCGGACTGTTCCGGCGTGTAGTCGTTGAACCAGGCCAGGCGCCGCCCGAACGTCTGCAGTGGCGTCCGGTTCGGCGCCGCGTTC
>NZ_DATDMY010000080.1:0-6895 GCF_036518555.1 Dokdonella sp.
CGCCGACCTTGCGGCGAGCCTTCGCCACCAGGCGATCGACGCGACGACCGGGCACGCGCAAGGCATCGCGCCGAGCGACGGGCAGCTCGATGCGATCGTCGCGTTCGAACTCGGCCTCAGCACCGCGCAGGTACGCGACCGCCGCGCGGGCTGGCTCTACGACGCGGACGCGCTCGGCGGGCCGCGCGCGCTCGCCAACCAGCGGTTCCACGTCGGCATCAACGATACGCTCGGCGCCGACCCGACCGGCGCCGCGTTCGATCCTGCGTCGATGACGCTCTACGACGCTTGGAGCGACGACCACGACGCGGGTCGGCGCGCGGTCGCGCGCGGCGAGCGGCTGTTCGAGAGCAAGCCGATCGCGATCCGCGATGTCGGCGGCCTCAACGACGCGCTCGGGGTCACGGTCATCCACGGCACCTGCACCACCTGCCACAACGCGCCGAACGTCGGCAACCACACGGTCTCGCTGCCGCTCGACCTCGGCCTCACCGACGCATCGCGCCGCACGCCCGACATGCCGCTGTACACGCTGCGCAACGACGCGACCGGCGAGATCCGCCGCACCACCGATCCCGGCAAGGCGCTGCTCAGTGGTCGCTGGGCCGACATCGGCAAGTTCAAGGGACCGGTCCTGCGCGGTCTCGCCGCGCGCGCGCCGTATTTCCACAACGGCGCGGCCGCGACGCTCGAGGACGTCGTCGAGTTCTACGACACGCGCTTCTCGATCGGTCTCACGCCGCGCGAGAAGAGCGATCTCGTCGCGTTCATGCGTGCGTTGTGACGTGGGGGGAAGCAAAAGCGTAAAGACTGAACCACGAAGGCACGAAGGGCACGAAGGAAGCAAGATATTCAACGATTGAAACACGGAGCACACGGAGCACACGGAGGAAAAGCCTTCAAGTCAAAACAAGCTCTTCTCGCTCCCGAATTCTCAATGTGCTCCGTGTGCTCCGTGTCTCAAGTCTTGAAGCATTTCCTTGACCCTGCTTTCCGTCGTGTCCTTCGTGTCCTTCGTGTTTCAAGCTTCCGCTCTTCGGCCCGTCACGACTTCGCCGCAGCCTTGCGCGAGGCGATCCACGCATCGATGCGCTGGTCGAGCAGCGGCAGCGGCACCGAGCCCTCGGAGAGGATCGCGTCGTGGAATGCGCGCAGGTCGAACTTCGCACCGAGCGCCTTCTCCGCGCGCGCGCGCAGTTCCACGATGCGGATCTCGCCGAGCTTGTAGCTGAGCGCCTGGCCCGGCCAGGAGATGTAGCGGTCGACTTCGGTCTCGACCTCGTGCCGGCTCAGCGCGGTGTGCGAAGCGAGGTAGTCGATCGCCTGCGCGCGCGTCCAGCCCTTGTGGTGGATGCCGGTATCGATGACGAGGCGCGCGGCGCGCCACATTTCGTAGGTCTCGCGCCCGAATTCCTCGTACGGCGTGCGGTAGATGCCCATCTCCTTGCCGAGCTTCTCGCAGTAGAGCGCCCAGCCTTCGCCGTAGGCGGAGATGTAGTTCCTGCTGCGGAATTCCGGTTGCTGCTTCTGTTCCTCGGCGAGCGCGCCCTGCAGCGAATGGCCGGGCGACGACTCGTGCAGGGTCAGCGCGGGCAGGTTGTAGAGCGGCCGCGACGGCAGGTCGTAGGTATTGACCCAATACGTCTGCGCGCTGCCGCGGCCGGCGGTCCAGAACGGCGCGATCGAGGCCGGAACCGGCTCGATGCCGAAGCGCCCGCGCGGCAACGTGCCGATGTAACGACCGATCTTCGCGTCGACCTGCTTGGCGATCCACGCCGCGCGCATGAGCAGTTCATCGGGCGTCTTCGCGTAGAACTGCGGATCCTTGCGCAGGAACTCGAGGAACGCGCCGAAGTCGCCCTTGAAGCCGCTCGCCTTCATCGTCGCCTGCATGTCCGCATCGATGCGCTCGACTTCCCCGAGACCGATCGCGTGGATCGCCTCGGGGTCGAGGTCGAGCGTCGTGTATTCGCGGATCTGCTGCCGGTAATACGCCTTGCCGTCGGGCAGCGCTTCCGCCGCGAGCGTCGTGCGCGCGTGCGGCATGTACTCGTCGCGGAAGAACGCGAGCAGCTTCGCATAGGCGGGGATCACGTGCTCGCGGATCGCGCGTGCGGCATCCTTGCGCAGCGCGGCCTGCTCCGCGACGGGGATCGTCGACGGCAGCGACTTCAGCGGCGCGTAGAATTCGCTGTCTTCGGGCGTCGTCGCCTCGGCGTAGCTCGCGATCGACACGTCGCGCCCGTCGAGCACCGCGCGCGGCACGCTGAAGCCGCGCGCGAGGCCCGCGCGCATGTTCGCGACCTGCTCGTCGAAGTAGCGCGGCACGTCGTCGAGCTTGGCGATGTAGTTGCGCACCGCCTGCGCGTCGCCGAGCGGCCGGCGCGTCATGAAACCGAGGTCCGACCAGAACTGCGAGTCGCTGTTGAACGGCATCTCGTAGCCGCGGAAGCGCACGTCCGCGGCGAGGTTCTCGACCTGCGGCCGGTAGACGGCGAGGTTGACCTGGTTCTCCGCCGACAGTTGCGCGGGCGGGATCGCGGCGAGCTGCCCGAGCACGTCGTCCCAGTAGGCGAGCCGCTTCGCCTGCGTCGCGGCGTCGACCGCGGGCAGGTGGTTGTCCTTCGGGTCGGCCTGCTTGTCCTCGTCGTCGAGGCCGCCGAACTGCTGCTGGCGCCAGCTCCATTCCTTCGTGTAGAGCGCCTTGAAGCGATCGTCCGCGTCGCTCGCATGGGCGAGCGTGGTCAGGCCGGTGCAGAGCAGCAGGGCGAGGCAGCAGCGGTTCATCGGGCTCTCCGTCACGAAAGCGGCCATGATCGCACCGATCGGGTGCATCGACAGTGCCACAGGATGGGCGAGGGGAAGGCGCGCGCGTCAACCGGCGAACCGGTTCCGCATCGTGGCCGGGACGAGCCGGGGGACGACGCGATGCAGGGATGTGGACGGCCGAAGACGGTCGTCGCGGGCTGGCCAGGGGGCGACCGTCTGCTGCGCCGCGCGAGGCGATGGCGGCGGGACGAGGCGACGGCCGTAGCGCGGGCCGTCGTCGTGCGCATTCCGTCCGCCGATCTCGCGACGATGCCGGCCTCGACGTGGATCCTCGTCGTCGTCGGCGTCGATGACCGGGCCGGCGAGCAGGACGGGATCACTCTTTACGACGGCACCGTCCGCGTTCCGTGCGCGAACGAGAACGTGCTCGATGCGGCCGACCCGATCGCGAACCACGCGGCCGACGGCGTCGCACCCGCGGTCGGCGCGCCGCACCTGCCGCTGCGCGTGCTGCGCTGGACCCGGCGCTACAGGTCCAACCCGTCGCCGTCGCCGCCCATCGCGCGCACGTACGCGGCCATGCCGCGTTCGGGCGTCTCGACGAAGGTCTCGCCGGTGGGCTCGAAGGTCACGATGCGGTCGGGCCGGAACGTGCGGAAGCCGACGCGCAGGCGGCACCAGCTGCCGAGCGTCCATACGCCACCCCAGAACGCGAGGCAGAGCGGTTCGACCTCGCGCAACGAACTGCGCCCGGCCTCGTCGCGGTAGTCGACGCGCAGCACCTGCTGCGCGGCGATCGCGCCGTGCAGGCGGTCGATCAGGCCCGAGCGCGCCTCGTTCCAGTCCGCGGGAGCGAAGATCCGCGAGCGCATCGCGCGGTGCTTAAGGTCGGCCGGCAGCACCGCCTCGATCTTCAGCAGTGCGGCCTGCGCACCCTGGTGCAGGCGCGCTCCCGCGAACGCCTTGACGAAGCGCGTGCCGACGACGAGGGCTTCGAGTTCCTCGGCGCTGAACATCAGCGGCGGAATGTCCGCGCCCTTGCGCAGCACGTAGCCGACGCCGGCCTCGCCCTCGATCGGCACGCCCGACGACTGCAGGTCCGCGACGTCGCGGTAGACGGTGCGCAGCGAGACGCCGAGCGTTTCGGCGAGGCCGCGCGCGGCGAGCGCGGTGCGCCGTCCGCGCAAGGCATGGATGATGAGGAACAGTCGGTCGGCGCGGCGCATCCGACGATGATGTCGCCGACGCCGCCTCGCGGTAAAGCGGCGCGTCGCGCGCGCGGTGGCCGCGCGCAGCCTGCACGCGGAACCGCCGCGCGCGAGTCGCACGCCGCGTTCACAGGTGCCGCGTCTCGGCCGGCTCGTTCCACCAGTTGTTGGCGCGACCGTCGAAATAGCGCACCGGCACTTCGGCGAGCTCGGTCGGATCGACATCGTCGAGGCAGGCGAGCTTGACCGAGACGTAGTCGCCGCCGATCTCCTCGATGTGGCCGCGCCCGAACGGGCGCACGCCGCAGTGGCGGCAGAACAGGTGGTGATTGCTGTGCGTGCCGAACGTGTAGTCGGCGAGCGCTTCCTCGCCGGCGAGCAGGCGGAACGCGTCGGGCTTGATCGTGATGCCCCAGTTGCGCGTCTTGGTGCAGATCGAACAGTTGCACTTGCCGCTGCCCTCGGCGAGGTCGAGATCGGCCTCGAACCGGACCGCACCGCAATGGCAGCTGCCGTGATACGTCTTCTTCATGTCACGTCCTCGGGAAAGGGAAAGGTGGCGTGCGGATCATCGCATCGCATCGCATCGCACGCTGCCCGCGCGTGGCGACCCGCGCGGCTCAGCGCACCAGCGAGCGCGCCGTCGGCGCGAGGCGCAGCACCTGCAGCGGCTCGGGCGCGAACGCCGCGAGTCCGTCTCGATGCCGGAGCCAATGCGCGTCGTCGTCGAACGCGGCGAAGTACACGACGACGTGTTCGCTCTCGCGCACCGGCAGCGCGGGGAACGTGTTCGCCGCATGTTCGCTCACGAACGCCGCCAGCGGCGCGGCCTCGATCCGCGCGACCCACGCGGCGACGTCGCGCTCGAGACGCCCGGCCGGCTCCGCGTCGCGCGGCATCGCCCAGACCAGGGCGACGACGAGGCGCGCGCGCGCCGGCGTCGTGCCGATCGGGCCGCGCAGCGCGTCGTCGAGCGCGAACCCGCCGTCGGTACGCAGCGGCCGTAGCAGCAGCACGTCGTCCGAGTCGACCATCGTCGCGTTCGCGGCGTCGCGATGCGCCTTCCAGACCGGTCCGCCGTAGAACGCACCGAGGGCAGCCGCGCGCCGCTCCATGTCGGCGAAGCCGCGCAGCCAGACGAAACGGTCGGGATCGTCGAGGTCGCGGAACTGGCCGAACAGGCGCATGCCGCACGCTTCCTGCGGCTCGATGAATTCGCGCTCGAACAGCTCGACCAGGGCGTCGCGGCGGCCCGGGTGGAGGGTGTACTGGCGCAGTTCGACGACCGGCCATGCAGGGCTTGCACGCGTCACGACGGGGACTCCTCGGGGGTGGTGTTCACGCCAGCCGGCGAAGGGGATGCGCTGGCGCGATGCGACGAGCACGTGCTCGATTCGATGCCGCGCATCGGAGGCGGCGCACGCGATCATGCGTCGCTCCGCTCGAATTCCATGATCCAGTTGGTCTCCCAGCTCGCACCTTCGTCGGTCGAGAACGCCTGCTCCCAGCGCGCGCGATCGGCCGACACCACGGTCCAGACGAAACGCGCGAGGACCGGCGTGCCGGCGTGCGCGTCGCGCCCGTAGAACGTGCCGACGCCGCCGTCGAAGCGCCCGCGCACGGGCGGCTGCAGTTGCACGCTGCGGTTGTCGACCCAGAAGATGCTCCATTCGCGCGCCCGCGGGTCGAACAGGCGGATCGACATGCCGATGAAGCGGTCCGCACCGAACGCGTCGGTGATGAACTCGTCCTCGTTGCCGAGGCCGCCGAGGATCGGACGGCACGCCTGCACACCGTCGAACGCGTCCCAGTCGGCGCAGCCGACGAGTCGCTCGCGCAGGCGGCGGTTGCGCACGATCCAGCGGCCATGCAGGAAGTCGAAATCGTGCGAGGGATCGGACGAGGCTTGCAGCGTCATGGCGGGGCTCCGGCAGGGGACTGCGGCTGCGCGCAGGTCGGGCAGCGTATAGAGGGCGGCGATGCCGAGGGCACCGAGGATCGCATCGCGCGCGGGCATGGACGGCGCGGCGAGCGGCCGACGCGGCGGCGGCGCGTCCAGGCCGGCGCCGTGGGGGCGCCGGTCACGGTCGAGGTCGAGGGTCGGAATCTCGGCCCAGGCGGGCATGGTCGGGTTCAGCATGGCGCTCTCCATCGCGGCGGCCGGGTGTCGGCGTGGCGTTACGATGCCGGCCCGCCACTGCCAGCGTGGTGTCAGCAGCCTCGACGCGTCGGTTCGGGCCGGGCCTCTTTCTCGGCGCCTGCCGAGCCCGGACAATGCGCGTTCCGTCCCGTCCCCGGAGCCGCGCACCCATGAAGTCGATCTCGCTGACCCAGTTCCTCATCGAGCAACAACGCGAAGGCCGCATCAACGCCGACCTGCGCCTGCTCATCGAGGTGGTCGCGCGCGCGTGCAAGCGCATCTCGATCGCGGTCGGCAAGGGCGCGCTCGGCGGCGTGCTCGGCAGCGCCGGCACGGCCGATTCGGCCAGCACGAATGTCCACGGCGAGACGCAGAAGAAGCTCGACGTGCTGTCGAACGAGATCCTGCTCGAGGCGAACGCCTGGGGCGGCCACCTCGCCGCACTCGCATCGGAGGAAATGGACGATCCGCACCCGATTCCGGACCGGTACCCGAAGGGCGAGTACCTGCTCGTGTTCGACCCGCTCGACGGATCGTCGAACATCGACGTCAACATCTCGGTCGGCACGATCTTCTCCGTGCTGCGTTGCCCCGAGGGCGTGAAAGCGCCGGACGAGCGCGCGTTCCTGCAGCCGGGCACGCAGCAGGTCGCCGCCGGCTACGCGGTGTACGGCTCGAGCACGGTGCTCGTGCTGACCCTCGGCGACGGCGTCTACCAGTTCACGCTCGATCGCGAGCAGGGCAACTTCCCGCTCACGCACTCGAAGCTGCGCATCCC
>NZ_DATDMY010000081.1:0-12203 GCF_036518555.1 Dokdonella sp.
GACCGCGCGGCGCGCCGACTCGGCCGCCTCGGCCGCGTCGCCGGCCGCGAGCTGCAGGCGCGCCCGCTCCGCGGCGATGCCGCCGGGCAGCTCGGCCTGGTCGGCGAGCGAAGCATCGCGTCCGAGTTCCTCGAGCAGGACGCGCGCGTCGGTGAGGCGACCGACGGCGGCGAGGGCGCGCGCACGTTGCAGATCGAAGTTGCCGCGCGTGCGCGCGTTCACGAGCTGCGGTCTCTGCGGCAGCAGCGATTCGCTCGTCGCGACCGCACCGGGCGCGTCGAGCAGCGCGAGTTGGGCGCGGATCTGCGCGGTCACCGTCAGGGCGAGATCGTTGAGCGCGCCGAAATGGCGGAAGCGGTCCGCTGCGCGCTGCAACACCGGCAGCGCCTCGGCGTGGCGACCGCGATTGCTGTTGAGGATGCCTTCATTGGCATCGACGCGCGCGAGCGACAGCGTGTCGTTGGCGAGCGTGAGCGCGATGCGCGCGCGCGCGAGCGCGCTCGCGGCCTCGTCGAAGCGCCATAGATTGACGAGTGCGGCCGCAAGGCCGGTATAGGCCTGGCCGACGACGACGGGTTCGTGGCGCGATTCGGTCAGGCGGATCGCCTCCTCGAATATCGGCACGGCGTCGGCGCTGCGATCCTCGCGTACCGCGAGCGCGCCGAGCATGTGCAGCGCCTGCGCGCGCAGCACCGGATCCGTCTCCGCCGACACGCTTGCGAGGACCTGTTCGAGCGTGCCTCGGGCGGCGTCGAGGCGACCGCTGCGATAGTCGATCTGCGCGAGCCGCACGCGGATCGCGGGCGTTTCGCGCACGGCGGCCGGCGCGGCCTCGATGAGCCGCCGCGCGGTCGCGAAATCGTCGCCGAGCAGCGAGGCCTCGGTGCGCTGCAGGAGTCCGGCGACGGATGCGGGCACGTCGTCGTGCGCGGCCAACGGCGACTTGCCGAGCAGCACGAGCAACCGGTCGCTCGCGTTGCGCGTGGTCTCGATCGGGTCGCCGCCGCGCGTTTCGATCGTACGGCGCCGGCCGTCGTCGTCGCGCACTTCGATCTGCACGAGCCACTGATCGGCGATGCGTGCGACCTGCGGAACGATGACCTGGCGCGCGCCGGTCAGGCTGCGCACGACCGTGGCTGGATCGCCGTGCGATCCGTTCGCGCTCGCGGTGCGCCAGGCGGCGACGACGTTGTCGCTCGGCGCGACGACCTGGCCGGCCTGGCGCAGGCGCGAAGCGATGAGGTCCATGAGGCCGAGCCGCAGCCAGGCCCACTCCTCGCTCGATTCGACCGTCGCCGGCAACACGACCAGCGCCTCGTTCGGGGCCGCGGGTGCGACCGTTGCCGTCGTCGCGTCGCCGCCCCGCGGGGACAGCAGCCATGGCGACGCAAGGGCGGCGGCCACGGCGAGTGCGCCCGCGACGATCGCGACGGCGAGGCGCCGGCGCGGTCGCGGCGTGGGTGCGGGTTCCGCAGCGAGCGGTGCGGCCGTCAGCGCCGCGGGCGCATCCGGCGCGACCGTTTCCGCCGGCGCCTCGCGCACGGTTTCGCGCGCATCGGCGTCGCTCGCCCGCACGGTTTCGAGTTCACGGATCCAGCGGTAGCCGAAGCGCGGGATCGTGCGGATCGCGTTCTGCTCGTTGCCGTCGTCGCCGACCGCGCGGCGCGCCTTGAGCAGGGTCTGGCCGAGCAGGGTATCGCTGACGTCGAGCTTGCCCCACACCGCGGCGATCAGCTCGTCGCGTCCGACGGCACGATCGCGATGCTCGATGAGGTAGACGAGGCAGTCGAACACCTTCGGCGACAGCGCGAGCAGTTCGCTGCCGCGATGCAGCTCGCGCGCGAGCGGATCGACGCGGTATTCGCCGAAGACGTAGACCGGATGGGACATGGTCCGAGGTTAGCGCGTGCGCCCGCGCACGGCCATCGGTCGATCGCTGCGGGCGCGAGTCACGACACCAGCCACGCGGCGAGGCCGAGGAACAGGCCCATGCTGACGACGTCGGTGGCGGTGGTCAGGAAGATGCTCGACGCAGTGGCGGGATCGGCACCGAGGCGCTTGAGCGCGAGCGGCACCGCGGCGCCGGCGACGCCCGACAGCGCGCAGCTGCCCGCCATCGCGACGAACGTGATCGCCGCGAGCACGAAGGCCTGCGGATGCTGCTGGTGATGCGCGAGCCACAGCATGCCGAGCGCGGCGACGAGGCCGGTGAGCGCGCCGTTGAGGAAGCCGAGCCAGGTTTCCTTCCAGAGCAGCGCGCTCGTGCGGCTCGCGCCGAGCTCGCCGAGCGTCATGCCGCGCAGGGTGACCGCGAGCGACTGGCAGCCGGTATTGCTGCACTGGCCCGACAGCACGGGAATGAATACCGCGAGCAGCACGATGCGATTGACCGTTCCCTGGAACATGCCGACCACGCTCGCCGCGACGAACGCGGTCACGAGGTTGATCTGCAGCCACGGGTGGCGAAAGCGCAGCGCGCGCTGCCACGGCGTCGCGAGGCGCTCTTCCTTCTCGACACCGACCATCGCGCCGGCCTGCGCGCTGATCTCGAACGCCTGCTCCTCGAAGATGACCGCGCCGCGGACGAGGCCGATGAGGCGGCCGTCGGCATCGCAGACCGGATAGACCGGATAGTGGCGGCGCACGACTTCGCGCATCGCGGCGATGACGTCGGTTTGCGGCTGCAGCGAGAACGGCCGCGGCACCATGATCTCGGCGAGGCGTTGCGTCGCGCGCGCGAAGGCGAGTTCGCGGAACGCGACGATGCCGGTGAGGGTACGCCTGTCGTCGACGACGAAGACGTAAGTCACGAGCGTGTGCGAGACGATCGGGCGCAGCGTTTCGATGACCTCGGCGACGGTCGCGTCTTCGGCGAACACTGCCGGCGCCGGTTCCATGAGGCGACCGATCGAGCCCTCCGGCCAGTGCTGGCCGCTCAGCCACTGGCCGTCTTCGCCCTGGCCCGCCGCGAATGCGATCTGGCGGCGCCGTTCGGCGCCGAAGCGATCCAGGATCGTGACCGCGCGGCCCGGGCCAAGCGAGTTCAGCAGCCGTGCGACCGACGCGTCGGGCAGCGGCGCAAGGCGCGCGACCGCGTCGTCGGCGTCGAGGTCGCGCAATTCGTCAACGGTCACGATGGGCGGCGGCGTCATGCGATTCCCCTGGCGATGCGTCGATGCTAGCCGAAGCGCGGGGCGGCCCATAGCGCGTCCGAGACAATGCCGGCGATCGGGCGACGGCGCGGCTCGCTCCGGTCGGCCGCGCGCGGCCGCACGCGCGGCCGTTCACGACCTCTTTAACCTCGGTGCGTGACCATTCATCGCAGTCTTCCGGAGGAAAAGGCGATGAGCAGCAGATTCGTGTCGATGGTGCTGGCCGCGGTCACCGGGCTCGCGCTCGTGGGGTGCGTCGCGACCCCGCCGCGCGCCCGCTACTACGACGACGCCTATTATCAGCGACGAGCGGCGTACGATTGTTCGCGCTGCGGCGTGATCCGCGAGGTCGACCGCGTCTACGTGCGCGAGAACAGCACGGGCGGCGGCGGCGCGGTGCTCGGTGCGATCATCGGCGGCGTGCTCGGCAGCACGGTCGGCAAGGGCGATGGTCGCACGGCGGCCACCGTGGCCGGTGCGGTCGCGGGCGGCTTCGCGGGCAACGCGATCGAGCGCAATTCGAACGATCGCGGCGACCGCGAGGCGTGGCAATTCCGCGTCCGCCTCGACGACGGGCGATGGGCGACGGTCACGCAATGGGACAACAACGACCTGCGCCCGGGTGACCGCGTGATGATCCGCAACGACCACCTGATCCGGTTGCGTTGAGGTCGCGCGAGCGCGCCGGCGATCGGCCGGACGCAGGACAGAACGGCGAAGGCTTCGCGCCTTCGCCGTTTCTTGTTGGGGCCAGGCAACGCCGGCCCATACCCGGTTCCAGGACCGTCAGTTGATCCGGTAGAAGTTGTGCGCGCCGATCGTCGCGAGCGGCGGTCCCTTGATCCATGCGGGGGAGGCGGAATCGGCGAGGACGAAATGATCCGCGTTGGGGACGACGAAGTGGCGCCGGTCCTGCGGCCGCGCCCACACTTCGAGCTCGCCTGCGGCGACGCGCCAGGCCTTGTCCCACGCCACCGGATTGCGCAGCATGAAATTGCCGCTGGTGGTGGTCGTCGCGAACTGACCCGGTGCGAGCACCACGTTGCACACCGATTTGCCCCAGCGTCCGCTCTCGCGGCGGCGCAGGGCGACTTCGGCCACCGCGAGCTGGCCCACGAGGGGCTCGCTGCGCGCTTCCAGGTAGACCGTCGTCGCCAGGCAGACCTGGTCGGCGGCCGGCTGCGGCAGGATCGAAGCGAGCCACAGCACGAAGGAAAGTTTCATGTCGCATACCTCTCGCAGTCGGGAGGCTCGCCCTGCCGCCACGGCACGGACGCCATGAGGGCATGCCAGGCGAGAAACGCCGGGCCGGTCGAACCATCGATTTGGATGACGCTGCGGCGTGGGCGCGGTCCTGCCGCGCCTTGCTACGCCCGCCGGTCGCGTCTGCCACCCCGGCAGTCGCTCCGACGTCTTTCGTGAACCGGCGCCTTGCGCCGGGGGCACCGCCGCCCTGATCGGGTGATCGGCGACGCCCAAAAAGCCAGTTGAAACAAGCTTATGGATGCACAAAGCGCCTCGTCTGAACGAGGCGCGGAACGAAGCCTACGCGAGTCGCGCCTGCAAGTCGCTGAACGGCTGGATACCGTTCAGCGTGGCGTAAGCCGCCATCTGGCAGAGCCTATGTAAAAATTTCGTTTATGCGCAGGGGCTTAGCGAATGCCCATCCACGGTCCTGGCCATGGCGCCGCGCGCCTCGTCGACGACGACGGCGAGGGCCGACCCGCCTGCGTCGTGCTCGTCGGCTACCGAATAGAGGATGCGCCCCACCGTAGCGTCGCCGACCACGACGTTCGCGCCGGGTGCGGGCATCGCCCCCGTCCGCTCGATGCGATAGACCTGCAGGTGGCGCTTGTTCCCGCCGCGAAAATGCAGGCGTGCGGCGATCTCCTGGCCCGGATAACAGCCCTTGTCGAAGCGGATCGCATCGATGCGTTCGAGTTCGAGCGCCTGCGGCACGAATTCGCCCGCGAGTTCGGTGGCCAGCAGGGGCAGGTGCGCGGCGTGGTCGCCGCGACGCCATGCCGCGAGCGCGGCGTCATTCGCAGGTGAGGTGGCGGGGGCCAGCCAGGCGACGCGTGGCTCCGCTCCGGGCAGGGCGAACGCATGGCCGCCGTCCAGGTCCACGACACGACCCGCCGCGGGCGCCTCGTTGTCGAGCCGGTGCAAGGCCCAGCCGTCGACCACGTCGATGCGCACCGCGCTGCGGAACACGTATCGCATCAGCGCGTCGCGTACGGCGGCAGCGTCGCCGAGCGGTTGCCAGGCGAGCAGCCGGGCGTCGTCGACGCGCAGCACGACGAACACCGCGCGCACGCGGCCGTGCGCGTCGAGCCAGGCGCTCCACTGCCAGCGACCGGGCGCGAGCGAGGCGACGTCGCTCGTGAACTGCGCGTGTGCGAACGCGAGCGCATCCTTGCCTTGCAGGGCAACCAGTTCCGCGCGGCAGAGGGCAGTGGGCATCGCAGGCGTCGTCGGTGGCGAGTCGTACACTCTATCAGGCGCGTGTACGACGTCGCCGCGACGCGCACCGCGCACCGCCCGCAAGGTTGTCTCGATGGGCGACTGGGTTTAACCTTCGCGCCGCACTGCATCATGCCCGATACCCGACCCTCCCCGACCGACGCTACGACGCCCACCGCGGCCAGCCCCGCCGTGGAAGCGCCGGTCGTACCGTCGCGCGAGGAGCCCGTGGAGATCGGTGGACGCGAGTCGGGGCTCGATCCGACGCGCTACGGGGATTGGGAAAAGAACGGCCGCTGCATCGATTTCTGATTCCGATGCGTAGGATGCGCGACCGGACGACACGACAACGCCAGCACGAGCCAGCCATGCCAGCCAATGCGCGCCCGCTTTCGCCCCACCTGTCGATCTACCGCTGGCAGATCCAGATGGTCACGTCGATCCTGCACCGGGCGACCGGCATCGCACTCGCGGTGGGCACGATCCTGCTCGTCGTCGCGCTGCTCGCGCTCGCGAGCGGCCCGGACGCGTATGCGAACGTCACGGCGTTCTGTGGATCATGGCTCGGGCTGCTGCTGCTGGTCGGCTGGACCTGGTCGCTCGCCTACCACCTGCTCAACGGCGTCCGCCATCTCTGGCAGGACCTCGGCCATGGCTACCTGCCGGCGCAGTTCGTGCGCAACGGCTGGATCGTGTCGATCGGCAGCGTGCTGCTCACGGGGCTGGTCTGGGCGTGCGTGTTCGCGCAGCGGGGTGGCGCATGAACGCCCGCCTGCGCACGCCGCTCAAGAACGCACTCGGGCTCGGCTCGGCCCGCCAGGGCTCGCATCATTTCATCGTGCAGCGGCTGACCGCCGCCGCGCTCGTGCTGCTCGGCCTGTGGTTCGTCTGGACCGTGCTCGAGCTGCTCCATCTCGACTATGCCGGTGCCCACGCGCTCGTGGCGCAGCCGTGGAACGCGGTCCTGCTGCTTGCGTTCGTCGTCGCCGTGTTCTGGCATGCGCAGCTCGGGCTGCAGGTCGTCATCGAGGATTACGTGCACGCCCGCGGCACGCAGCTCGCGCTGCAGGTCGCGGTCAAGTTCCTCTGTTTCGTCGGCGCCGCCGCGAGCGTGCTCGCCATCCTCAAAATCGCGCTGGGACGCTGACATGGCCGGTACCGCTTACAAGGTCCAGGAACACAAGTACGACATCATCGTGGTCGGCGCCGGCGGCGCGGGCCTGCGCGCGACCTTCGGCCTCGCTGCGACCGGCCTGCAGACGGCGTGCCTCACCAAGGTGTTCCCGACGCGCTCGCACACGGTCGCCGCGCAGGGCGGCATCTCCGCCGCGCTCGGCAACATGGGCGAGGACGACTGGCGCTTCCATTTCTACGACACGATCAAGGGTTCGGACTGGCTCGGCGACCAGGACGCGATCGAATACATGTGCCGCGAGGCGATCCCCGCGATCATCGAGCTCGAGCATTACGGCGTGCCGTTCTCGCGCACCGACGAGGGCAAGATCTACCAGCGCCCGTTCGGCGGCATGACCACGCACTACGGCAAGGGCGTCGCCCAGCGCACCTGCGCCGCGGCCGACCGCACCGGCCACGCGATCCTGCACACGCTCTACCAGCAGTCGCTCAAGCACGACGCGCGCTTCTTCATCGAGTATTTCGCGCTCGATCTCATCTTCGACGCGGAAGGCGTCTGCCGTGGCGTGCTCGCGCTCGACATGGCCGAAGGTACCTTGCACCTGTTCCGCGCGCACGGCGTCGTGCTCGCGACCGGCGGCTACGGGCGCGCGTACTTCTCGGCGACATCGGCGCATACGTGCACCGGCGACGGCGGCGGCCTCGTCATGCGCGCGGGCCTGCCGATGCAGGACATGGAGTTCGTGCAGTTCCATCCGACCGGCATCTATGGCTCGGGTTGCCTCATCACGGAAGGATCGCGCGGCGAGGGCGGCTACCTCACGAATTCGAAGGGCGAGCGCTTCATGGAGCGCTACGCTCCGAACGCGAAGGACCTCGCCTCGCGCGACGTCGTCTCGCGCTCGATGACGATCGAGATCCGCGAAGGCCGCGGCGTCGGCGAGCACAAGGACCACATCAACCTCAACCTCATGCACCTCGGCGCCGACGTGCTGCACGAGAAGCTGCCGGGCATCTCCGAGTCCGCGCGCATCTTCGCCGGCGTCGACGTCACCAAGGAACCGATCCCGGTGATCCCCACCGTCCACTACAACATGGGCGGTATTCCGACCAACTACCACGGCGAGGTCGTGCGCAAGGTCGGCAACGACCCCGATGCGGTCGTGCCCGGCCTGTATTCGATCGGCGAGGCCGCGTGCGTATCGGTGCACGGCGCCAACCGCCTCGGCTCCAATTCGCTGCTCGACCTCGTCGTGTTCGGTCGCGCGGTCGCGCAGCGCTGCGCGGCGACGATCCGGCCCGGACAGCCGCACAAGGAGCTGCCGGCCTCGGCCTGCGACGCGGCGCTCGCGAACCTCGATCGCCTGCGCAATGCGAACGGCTCGACGCCGACCGCGGAGATCCGCGCCACCATGCAGAAGACGATGCAGGCCGACGCCGCCGTGTTCCGCACGGCGCAGACGCTCAAGGAAGGCTGCGCGAAGATGGACAAGGTGTTCGCCTCGTTCGAGGACGTGCGCGTTTCGGATCGCTCGCTCGTGTGGAACTCGGACCTGATCGAGACGCTCGAGCTGCAGAACCTGCTCTACAACGCGGTCGCGACGATCAACTCGGCGGAACAGCGGCCGGAAAGCCGCGGGGCGCACGCGCGCGAGGATTTCCCCGACCGCGACGACGACAACTGGATGAAGCACACGCTCGTCAGCGTCGACGCGAAGGGCCAGTGCGCGTTCGATTTCCGTCCCGTGCACATGAACACGATGACGAACGACGTCGAGCCGGTGCCGCCGAAGAAGCGTGTCTACTGAGGGCGCTCCATGATCATGTCCACCGCGTTGACGATCATGGCCGTATTCGCCGTCGCATGGCTGCTGCCGCGCGCATTCGTGGTCCTGTGGCGGCGCGCGCGCGGTTCGGCCAAGGCTGGCTGGGCATTGCTTGCCATGTTCTTCTCGTGGGTCGGTTACGCGGTTTTCCTCGTCGTCAACGCGGAGCGCGCTGCTCCGGTTCAGCACGGATGAAATGCAATGGCTGAGTTCACGCTCCCCAAGAATTCCAAGATCAAGGCCGGCAAGCACCATCCGGCGAACGCGGGCGCGAAGGACATCCGCACGTTCCGCGTCTACCGCTGGAGCCCGGACGACGGCGAGAACCCGCGCATCGACACCTACGACGTCGACATGGCGACCTGCGGACCGATGGTTCTCGACGCGCTGATCAAGATCAAGAACGAGATCGACCCGACCTTGACGTTCCGCCGCTCGTGCCGCGAAGGCATCTGCGGCTCGTGCGCGATGAACATCGACGGCACCAATACGCTCGCGTGCACGAAGGCGATCGAGGACTGCGGCTCCGGCGACGTGAAGATCCATCCGCTGCCGCACATGTCGGTGGTCAAGGACCTCGTGCCCGACCTCACGCATTTCTACGCCCAGCTCGCGTCGGTCAAACCGTGGCTGCGCACCGAAACGCCGCCGCCGCCCGATCGCGAGCGCCTGCAGTCGAAGGAAGACCGCGCCAAGCTCGACGGGCTCTACGAATGCATCCTGTGCGCGTGCTGCACGACGTCCTGCCCGAGCTACTGGTGGAACAGCGAGCGCTACCTCGGGCCCGCCGTGCTGCTGCAGGCGTACCGGTGGATCGTCGATTCGCGCGACGAGGACACGGGCACGCGCCTCGACGAGCTCGAGGACCCGTTCAAGCTGTATTGCTGCCACACGATCATGAACTGCGCGCGCACCTGCCCGAAGGGCCTCAATCCGGCCAAGGCGATCGCCGAGATCAAGAAGCTCATCGTCGAGCGCGCGGGCTGAGGTGGCGCGCATGTTCGCCGGCCCGCATGCGATCCTGTGGCCGGCATTCGCGCTGGTCGCGCTGACCCTCGTAGTGTGGGTGCGCATGTACTACGTGCGAATCGGCGAGATGCGCAGGCTGCACATCGATCCGCAGAGCGTCTCGACGTCGGCGGATGCGGCCGCGCGATACGTCGACACGCGCGCATCGGACAACCTGCGCAACCTGTTCGAGCTTCCCGTCCTGTTCTACGCCGGCGTGCTCGTCGCGCATGCGATCGGCGCGACGAGCGACGCGCTGCTGGCGGTGGCGTGGCTGTTCGTCGCACTTCGCGTCGTGCACAGCTTCGTGCATTGCGGTTACAACAAGGTCCTGCACCGCTTCGGCGCCTACGTCGCCGGCGCCATCGCCCTGTGGGCGATGTGGGGCATGCTGGCTCTCGCGCTCGTTCGCGCGGATTGACCGGGGCGGGGCGCATGGCAGCGAACGAAGCCGGCCCGACCCCGCCCGCGTCCACGGTGTCCCGGCGGCCGCATCCGGGCTGGATGTTCGGCGCCGGCGCCCTGTACGGCCTGTTCACGCGGCTGCTCTTCGTACTGCCGTTCTATCGCGAGCGCGGGGGTTCGAGTGGCGTCATGCTCGCCTCGTTCGTGCTCCTCGTGCCGATGCTCATCGGCGCGCTCACCGTGTACCTGCTGCCGCCGGTGCAGCGCACGATCGGTCGGGCCCTTTTCGCGCCGCTCGTGCCGGTGCTCGCGTTCGTCGGCGGCACCGCGATCCTGCTCATCGAGGGCAGCATCTGCATCGCCCTCGCGTTGCCGATCTTCCTGTTCGCCGCGATGCTCGGGGGGCTGCTCGGCTGGCTGCTGCTGCTCGCCGTGTCGCCGTCGCGATCGACCGTCGGCGCCGTGCTCGCGCTGCCGCTGCTGCTCGGCGCGGTCGAGCGTGACGCGCCGCTGCCGGATTACCGCGGCCAAGCCCATGCCTCGGTATTCATCGCGGCGCCCGCGGAGACGATCTGGCATCTGATCAACGACGCGAGGGGAATCCAGCCGGATGAAATGGCGCAGGGAATCGCCTGGCGCATCGGCGTGCCATTCCCGCAGGAAGCGGTCACGGTCGACACGCCCGAAGGCCGCGTACGCAAGCTGCGCTGGGACAAGGGCGTGCATTTCGACGAACCGATCCTCGACTGGGTCGAGAATCGCTACATCCGCTGGCGCTACGTGTTCGCAGCCGATTCGATCCCGCCCGCGGCGCTCGACGAGCACGTGCTCGTCGGCGGCCGGCATTTCGATCTCGTCGACACGTCGTACCGGCTCACGCCGGAGCAGGGCGGCACGCGACTCGCGATCGACGTGAACTATCGCGTGAGCACGCACTTCAATGCGTACGCGGGTGCATGGGCGGACCTCCTCGTCGGCGACGCCGCGCGCACGATCCTCGCGTTCTACCAGCGCCGCGCCGAGGCGGCGGTCGCGCCGCGATGAGCGACGATGCACGCCTCGGTCGCCTGCGCTGGCGCGCACGCCGCGGTACGCGCGAGCTCGACCGGCTGCTCGGTGCGTGGCTCGATCGGCGCTATCCCGGCGCCGACGAAGCACGCCGCGCGGACTTCGACGCGCTGCTCGGCGAGGCCGATCCGGACCTGTGGGACTGGCTGACCGGGCACCTCGAGCCCGCGCCGCGCTACGTCGAGATCGTCGATGAGATCCGCGCCCTCGATCGCGTTTGATTACCGACCGTCCGCGGTCGTCGTCGCCGCGACGGTCGCGGTGGCGTCGGTCGCTGCGCTCTCGCCGTGGTCGAGCGGTGCACCGCCCGTACTGAGCGCCGCGCTGTCGCTGTTCGCGACGTGTGGCGCAGCCGTCGCGTTGCGGAGATTCAGCGCGCCGCCTTTCCGGCGCATCGTACGTCGCGCTTCCGGCTGGCGGCTCGTCGACCGCGACGGCCGCGAACACGCGGCGATCCTCCGCGCGCATCGTCGTCTCGGAGCGCTGCTCGCGCTCGAATGGCGCTGCGCGCCGCGCGCCCATTTCCGCGTATTGCTGACGCCCGACAATCTCGATGCGGATACGCGCAGGCGTCTCGTGCTGCTGCTCGCGCGCGGTGAGCCGCCCGGGCCGGACGCGATCCTGTAGCGCGGCGCGCCCATCGCGCGTGCCGCCGGCGCCGACGCGCGGTGGAGCAGCGAAGCGGATCCGGCGGGACTCGCCGCTGCGGGGCGCGACCCGCCTACGGGATCTCGATGCCCGCCGCACGCAGCAGGCGCGCGAGTGCGATCAGCGGCAGTCCGACGAGGGCCGTCGGATCGATGCATTCGATGCGTTCGAACAGGGTGATGCCGAGGCCTTCCGCCTTGAAGCTGCCGGCGCAGTCGAACGGACGCTCGGCCTCGACGTAGCGTTCGATCTCGGCATCGTCGAGCGTGCGGAACACGACGCGCGTGAGATCGCACTCGGCGCCGGCGCGCGGGGCCGCGCCACGCGCATCGACGAGGCACAGCGCGGTGTGGAACTCGACCGCGCGCCCGGAACACGCGCGCAGTTGGGCGCACGCGTTCGCGGCGGTACCCGGCTTGCCGAGCGCGCACCCGTCGAGTTCGGCGACCTGGTCGCTGCCGATGACGACCGCGCCCGCGCAGGCGGTCGCGACGGCGTG
>NZ_DATDMY010000082.1:0-4996 GCF_036518555.1 Dokdonella sp.
GCCGCGCAGCACCAGGCGCGCCAGATCAGCTCCGCGTCGGTCGCGATCAACGACATGGCGACGTCGATCGACAACGTGTCGAAGAACTCCGCCGAAAGTGCGGACGTCGCGCAGCGCTCGGTGCAGATCGCCGCGAATGGCGCACAGGTCGTGCGCCAGACGATCCAGGGCATGGACAACATCCGCGACCAGATCCAGGAAACCTCGAAGCGCATCAAGCGCCTCGGCGAATCCTCGCAGGAGATCGGCGCGATCGTCGAACTGATCAACGACATCTCCGAGCAGACCAACATCCTCGCGCTCAACGCGGCGATCCAGGCCGCGTCCGCCGGTGAAGCGGGCCGCGGCTTCGCGGTCGAAGCGCTGCGCAGCCTTGTCACAACGATCAACGAGACCGCCGTGCAGGTGTCCGCGGCCGCGCAGGAGACCCAGGCGACCGCGATGCAGCTCGCCGACGCCGCGCAGCACCAGGCGCGCCAGATCAGCTCCGCGTCGGTCGCGATCAACGACATGGCGACGTCGATCGACAACGTGTCGAAGAACTCCGCCGAAAGCGCGGACGTCGCGCAGCGTTCGGTGCAGATCGCCGCGAACGGCGCGCAGGTCGTGCGCCAGACGATCCAGGGCATGGATTCGATCCGCGACCAGATCCAGGAAACGTCCAAGCGCATCAAGCGCCTCGGCGAGTCGTCGCAGGAAATCGGCGCGATCGTCGAACTCATCAACGATCTCGCCGAGCAGACCAACATCCTCGCCCTGAACGCGGCGATCCAGGCCGCTTCGGCCGGCGAGGCGGGGCGCGGCTTCGCGGTCGTCGCCGACGAAGTGCAGCGGCTGGCCGAACGCGCGTCGGGTGCGACCAAGCGAATCGAAACGCTCGTGCAGACGATTCAGTCCGATACCAACGAGGCGGTCAGCTCGATGGAGCAGACGACGTCGGAAGTCGTGTCGGGCGCGCGCCTCGCCGAGGACGCGGGCCACGCGCTCGGCGAGATCGAGAACGTGTCGAACAATCTCGCGGCCCTGATTCAGGGCATTTCGACCTCGGCGCGACAGCAGTCGGCCGCGGCGACGAACATTTCCGCGACGATGAACGTGATTCAGGAGATCACCTCGCAAACCTCGGTCGGCGCGAGCCAGACCGCGGAGTCGATCGGCAACCTCGCGCAGCTCGCGTCCGACCTGCGCCGATCGGTCGCCGACTTCAAGTTGCCGGGATGAGTCGAGACGAATGAAGCGACCCCTGATCCTCCTCCATCCGTCCCAGGCGGGCGCCCCCGTGGCGCCGCGCACGGCGGGCGCCGGTCGTCGCAGTCGAGGCTAGTGGCATGAAACTGTACGACGATGGCGAATTCACCGCCCTGAACTGGGTCAAGCCGGCGCTCGACGCGACGCTCGCGCAGGCGCGCGAGGCGCTCGAGACCTATGTCGAGGAGCCCGACAACATCGCGCTCATGCGTGCGTGCGCCGAACACCTGCACCAGGTGCAGGGAACGCTGCGCATGGTCGAGCTGTACGGCGCGGCGATGGTGGTCGAGAACATGGAGCGGCTCGCCGAAGCGCTCGTGGCCGACACGATCAAGCAGCGCGACGAGGGCTATTCCGTGCTCATGCGCGGCATGGTCCAGTTGCCGGACTACCTCGAGCGCCTGCAGAGCGGCCACAAGGACATTCCGATCGTCCTGCTGCCGCTGCTCAACGACCTGCGCGCGGTGCGCGGCGAGAACCTGCTGAGCGAATCGGCGCTGTTCTCGCCCGATCTCGGCCTGCCGTTGCCGGACGCAGCGGCGGGGAGCGCACAGGCCCTCGCGGCGGGCGACCTGCGCGCGCAGGCGCTGCGCCTGCGCCTCGCTTTCCAGGCCGCGCTGCTGAAATGGTTCCGCGACTCGGGCGGTGCCGAGCACCTGCGGCGTCTCGTCGACGTGCTCGACCGCCTGCGCTCGATCTCGCACGGGGTCGAGCCGCGGCGCCTCTGGTGGATCGCCGCCGGCGTGGTCGAGGCGGTCGAGGATCGCGGGCTCGAGCCGAGCGTCGCGGTGAAGCTGCTGTTCGGTCGCGTCGATCGCGAGATCCATCGTTTCGCCGAAGGCGGCGAGGCCGCGTTCGCTGCGAAGCCGCCGCGCGAGCTGCTCAAGAACCTGCTGTATTACGTCGCGCATTCCAGCGCGGACGGTGCGACGCCCGGTGCGCGCTGCGCGGAAATCCGCCGCACCTACCGGCTCGACACCCTGTTGCCGACGCAGAGCGAGCTGCAGCACGCTCAAGGTTCGATGACGGGCCGCAACAAGAACCTGCTCGGTACCGTCTCGGCGGCGATCAAGGACGACCTCGTGCGCGTAAAGGAAGCGCTCGACATCTTCCTGCGCGGCCACAACACCGACGCGGGCGAGCTCGCCGCGCAAGCCGAGGTGCTCAACCGCGTCGGCGACACGCTCGGCATGCTCGGCCTCGGCGTGCCGCGTCGCGTCGTCGGCGAGCAGCGCGAAATCATCGAGGAGATGTCGCAGCATCGCCGCCCCGTCGACGAGGGCGCGCTGCTCGACGTCGCCGGCGCGCTGCTCTACGTCGAAGCCTCGCTCGACGACCACATCGAACGCCTCGGCGACGGCGGCGAAGGCGAGGCGCCGAGCAGCGGCGAACTGGAACTGCCCAAGGCCGAAGTGCGGCGCATTCTCGATGCGCTGATGCGCGAGGCGGCCGTCAACATCCAGCAGGCCAAGCAGGACATCATCGCGTTCATCGAGTCGCCGTGGGACCACCAGCGCGTACAGCAGATCCCGCGTCTGCTGGAAGAGATCGCCGGTGCGCTGCGCATGCTCGGGCTCGCCAACGCGGCCGAGCTCATGACGGCGGTCGTGCGCTTCGTCGAAGTCGAACTCATCGCCCACAAGCGCGTGCCCACCGCCGAGCAGATGGACAAGCTGGCCGATGCGCTCGCCGCGATCGAGTACTACCTCGAGGCCACGCGCGAACAGCGCCGCAACCGCGACAAGATCCTCGACGTCGCTCGCGAGAGCCTCGAATCGCTCGGCTACTGGCCGTTGCCCCCCGCGGAGCTGCGCGAGAAGCCGTTGCCGGCGCCGGTATTCGAGGCGCCCGCGCGCAGCGGCGCCGCGGCGGCCACGCCGTCCGTCCCGCCGCCACCGCCGACGCCCACCGCGGAATCCCGCGTGATCGAGCATCCCGCCGCGGACGCGACCCCGACCGTCGACCTGCTGCCGGGCCGAGACCTCAATGACCTCGTCGTCGGCGAGGCGCGCGCCGCGGAACCGGAATCGCACGACCTATCCGGCCTGCGCCTTGCCCAGACCGACGTCGCCGGCAGCGCCGCCGGGGACGCCGACGCCCACTGGATCGAGGTCGAGGAGGAAGTCGAGGAGGACGTCGCCACCGATGCACAGGCACTCGCCGGATTCGACGGCGCCGCGGCCGAGGAGATCGACGACGACATCCGCGAGGTGTTCCTCGAGGAAGTGGACGAGGAAATCGCCAATCTCAGGAACCAGTTGCCGGTGTGGAAGCGCGATACCGGCAACATGGAGGAATTGAAGCCGATTCGCCGTTCGTTCCATACGCTGAAGGGCTCCGGCCGGCTGGTCGGGGCGCTCACGCTCGGCGAGTTCAGCTGGAAGGTCGAGAACATGCTCAACCGCGTCCTCGATCGGTCGATACCGCCGGGCGATGCGGTCGTCTCGCTCGTCGATCATGCGATCGGGGCACTGCCCGCGCTGCTCGCCGCGTTGCGCGGCGAAGCGGGAGCAAGCGCGAACGTCGCCGGCATCATGGACACCGCGGACCGCGTCGCCGCGGGCGAGGATGCTCGCGTGCCCGCGGCTGCCATCGGCACGCGCCGCGTGCGGCGCACGGTACGCAGGCGCGTCGCGGCGCCCGTGCGCGAGCAGCCCGTGCTGGCGGCCGACGTGCGCGCGACCGGTTCGCTCGCGGGCGAGATCTCCGCCACCGCGCCGTCGCCGGCGGGCGCCGCCGAAGTGGTCTCGGGCCCGCTGCCGAGCATCGACCCCGTGCTGTTCGACATCCTGCAGAGCGAGGTCGCCTCGCACCTCGCGGTGGTCGACGAGTACGTCGCGAACTGCGAGCCCGAAGCCGTGCGCGCGAGCGAATCGCTGCTGCGCGCGGTCCATACGCTCAACGGCGCGATCGCGATGGTGGACATCCCGTCGATCGGCAACGTGCTCGCGCCGCTCGAAACCTACATCAAGCGCCTGCGTGCCGCCGACCGGCCGCCGTTGCGCGTCGGCGTCGCGGCGATGCGCGACACGGCGGCGCTCACGCGCGACGTGATGCATCGGCTCGAAGCGGGCGAGGCCCGCTTGCCCGATTCCAGCGCGCTTGCCGCGCGCATGGTGGCCTTGCGCGACTCGCTGCCCGAACCGGAGGCATCGCTGACCTGGTACAGCGACGTCGCCGAGACGCCGGCCGGCGTCGCCGCCGAGCCCGTACCGGGCGAGGGCGGAATGCCGCCAGACCCGTTCGCCGAAGCGGCTGCAACCGCGGCGGGACCCGAGGAGCCCAGCGTCGACGACTGGCTGCGCGACGCCCACGCGGCGATCGCGATGGACGATGCGGACCTGCCTCCGCAGGCGCAGATCCCGGACGATCTCGCGTCGGCCCTCGCCGAGTTCGAGAAGTGGCCGGTGGTGCCGGCGAGTACGCTCGAGGAACAGCCGATCACCCCGCACGACGTGCCGATCGACGCGATGTTCGCCGACCTTCAGGTCGAGGAGATTTCGCTCGAAGAGTCCGCGATCGACGTACCGGAAACCACCGGCGTGCCGTTCCCCGAAGCAGGCGAGTGGCAAATCGACGAGGAGGTGGAACTCGAAGCCTCGAGCGAAGCGCCGGCGCCTGACTTCGGCGAACGCGCGATGCCCGTCGAGATGCCCGAGCCGCCGCAGCCGAAGCCCGAGGTCGCCGCTGCGCCCGCTGCTGCCGCCGAGCCCGCCGCGCAACCGCGCGCCGAGCCGGCCGCCGCGCC
>NZ_DATDMY010000083.1:0-5612 GCF_036518555.1 Dokdonella sp.
CGAACGCGTCTTCGGCAGGCCGGGCGCCCATTGCAGCTGGTCCGGCGTCGCGATCGGACCGATCTCCTTGCGCACCCAGGTGACGAGTTCCTTGCGCAGGTCGTCGGTCGGCGCCTCGCCGCTCTTGAGCGTGACGTAGGCATAGATGCCCTGCCCCTTGATGTCGTGCGGATAGCCGACCACCGCGGCCTCGGCGACCTTCGGGTGCGCGACCAGCGCGCTCTCGACCTCGGCGGTGCCGAGGCGGTGGCCGGACACGTTGATGACGTCGTCGACGCGGCCGGTGATCCAGTAGTAGCCGTCCTCGTCGCGGCGCGCGCCGTCGCCGGTGAAGTACATGCCCGGATAGGTGCGGAAGTAGGTGTCGATGAAGCGCTGGTGGTCGCCGTAGACCGTGCGCATCTGGCCCGGCCACGAATCGGTGATCACGAGGTTGCCTTCCGTCGCGCCGTCGAGGATCGCGCCGTTGGCATCGACGATCGCGGGCCGGACGCCGAAGAACGGCTTCGTCGCCGACCCCGGCTTCTGGTCGATCGCGCCGGGCAGCGGCGTGATGAGGATGCCGCCCGTTTCGGTCTGCCACCAGGTGTCGACGATCGGGCAGCGACCGTCGCCGACCACGCGCCAGTACCACTCCCACGCTTCCGGATTGATCGGCTCGCCGACCGTGCCGAGCAGGCGCAGGCTCGCGCGCGAGGTCTTCTTCACCGGGGCCTCGCCCTCGCGCATGAGCGCGCGGATCGCGGTCGGCGCGGTGTAGAACAGCGTCACCCGGTGCTTGTCGACGACCTGCCAGAAGCGACTCGTGTCGGGCCAGTTGGGCACGCCTTCGAACATCAGCGTCGTCGCGCCGTTCGCGAGCGGGCCGTAGACGAGGTAGCTGTGGCCGGTGACCCAGCCCACGTCGGCGGTGCACCAGTAGACGTCGTCCTCGCGCAGGTCGAACACGCACTCGTGCGTGTAGCTCACATAGACGAGGTAACCGCCGGTCGTGTGCAGCACGCCCTTCGGTTTGCCGGTGCTGCCGGACGTGTAGAGGATGAACAGCGGATCCTCCGCATTCATCGCGACCGGCTCGTGCGTCGCCGGCTGCTCCGCGACGAGCGAGTGCCACCAGCGGTCGCGCGGCGCCTGCATCGCGACCGCGCCGCCGGTGTTGCGCACGACGAGGACGGTCTCGACGCTGTTCGTGCCGGGCCGCAGCAGCGCTTCGTCGACGTTGACCTTGAGCGGCACCTTCTTGCCGCCGCGCAAGCCCTCGTCGGCGGTGATCACGAGCGTGCAGCCGGAGTCGGCGATGCGGCCCGCGAGCGAATCGGGCGAGAAACCGCCGAACACGACCGTATGCACCGCGCCGATGCGCGCGCAGGCGAGCATCGCGACCGCGGCCTCCGGGATCATCGGCAGGTAGATCGCGACGCGGTCGCCCTTGCCGACGCCGAGGTTCGCGAGCAGGTTCGCCGCCTTGCAGACCTCGGCGTGCAGCTCGCGATAGCTGATCCGCCGCGACTGCGCGGGATCGTCGCCCTCCCAGATGATCGCGGTCTTGTCGCCGCGCGCGGCGAGGTGGCGGTCGAGGCAGTTCGCGGCGAGATTGAGCTCGCCGTCGGCATACCAGCGGATGTGCAGGTCGCGCGCGTCGAAGGAGACGTCCTTGACCTGCGTATACGGCTTGATCCAGTCGAGGCGGCGGCCGATGCGGCCCCAGAACGCGTCCGGGTCGCGCACCGACTCGGCGTAGTCGCGCTCGTACGCCGACTCGTCGATACGCGCGCGCGCGGCGAAGTCGGCGGAAACGGGGTGCAGGCTGGCCATCGGCTCTCTCCGGGTGCGAATGCGCGTGGCGCCATGGTAGCCCGCGCCACGGCGGCCGGCGGTGCGCCTGCGACTTTAGTCGAGTCGCGACCTTTGGCGAATTGAGGGCGCATCGCCGCCGCGCGCAAGCTCGGCGGGCCTGGTGCGATCGCACCCGGGGTTGGCGATGCGCCCGCGCTCGCCAAGGGGAGAACGTCGAACCGCTGCGGTTCCACCAACACAGAGGGGTCGGTCACCATGCATGCACAGCTACGTCGCGGCTTGCGCACCAGCGCACTCGCGCTCGCCTGCGCGCTCGCGCTGCCGGCGGTCGCGTCGGCCGCTTCCAAGCGCGAGGACGCGCTGGAGAAGCGCGTCAGCGAGCTCGAACACCAGGTGCAGGTCCTGATGGACCAGATCAAGGCACAGCGCGAGGCGCCACCGATGGTGGTGCAGGCGCCACCGCCTCCGCCACCGCCGGCGGAGGCGAAGAAGGAGACGCCCGCGTTCACGACCGCGCCGGGCATGAGCGTCGCGTTCCATGGCTTCGTCAATGCGACCGCGTTCAGCCAGAACAAGTCGTTCACCTACGGCAACGGCCAGAACGCCGAGTTCCCCGTGGTCGGCTCGAAGGGCACGCTCAGCGGCGTCGACATCCGCAACACGCGCTTCTGGCTCGACATCACGGGCGCGCGTTTCAACGACGACTGGACCGGCGGCGGCCGGATCGAGATGGACTTCTTCGGCGGCTACAACGGCACCGGCGCGTACAGCCTCGCGCAACCGACGCCGCGCCTGCGCCAGGCCTACCTCGACATCGCGCGCGCGGACTCGGGCACGAAGGTACGCGTGGGCCAGCAGTGGGACCTCATGTTCCCGATCGACAACCTGCCCGCCTCGCTCGCGCACATCGCGTTCCCGCTCGGTTACGGCACCGGCCTGATCGGCTGGCGCTACCCGGGTGTCGTGATGATGCAGGACCTCAACCACGGCGCGACGGGCACGAAGTGGCGCCTCGACGTCGGCGCGTTCGAGGGCAGCTGGAACAACCAGGGCACCGCGGTCAACCACCTGACGTCCGGCAACGCGGACTTCCGCCCGCAGATCGAAGCGCGTCTGCGCGCCGAAGGGTCCAACTGGCTCGCCTATGTCGCGGCGCACTACGCCGACATCGATCTCAAGGGCGTCGACGGCACGGCCGCGACGCCGGTGAAGACGGGGCTCAAGAGCACCGGCGTCGAAGTCGGCGGCTCGTGGCGGCCGGGTCCTTGGAACCTCAAGGGCCTCGTCTACACCGGCAAGGGTCTCGGCCCGATCTTCGGCGCGATGTCGCAGTTCGGCGACATCCAGGAAACCGGCGGCTATTTCCAGGTCGGCTACAGCTTCACGAAGAACTGGAGCGTCAACGCGTTCTTCGCGTCGGCGAAGCCCGATTCGGGCGACGTCATCGCGTGGGCCGGCAATGGCGCGAGCGGGCTGCTGCGCAACCGCCAGACGGCCCTGAACCTCCACTACGCGAGCGGGCCGTACCAGCTCGGCCTCGAGTTCCTGCACGACACGCTGAAGTCGATCGCAGGCGATGCGACCAAGGAGACCAGCGGCAACCAGATCGCCGTGAGCGCGATGTACACGTTCTGATCGCCCGGCCCCGCGCGCATCCGCGCGCGGGGCCGCATGCGCGCCGGGCGCCATCCGCGCGGCGCAGGCGCCGATCATCCACCTCGCCGGCGACAGCCGTCATCAACCTTGGGGGGCGACCACACCATGGCAACCGCAGCGACCACCACTCCTTCCGCCGTTCCGCTGACCACCGGGCACAAGCGCGTGATCATCGCCTCGAGCGTCGGCACCGTGTTCGAGTGGTACGACTTCTACCTGTATGGATCGCTCGCCGCGATCATCGCCAAGCAGTTCTTCTCCGGCCTCAATCCCACCAGCGGCTTCATCTTCGCGCTGCTCGCGTTCGCCGCGGGCTTCGCGGTGCGCCCGTTCGGCGCGATCATCTTCGGTCGCCTCGGCGACATGATCGGGCGCAAGTACACGTTCCTGATCACGATCGTGATCATGGGCCTGTCGACGTTCCTCGTCGGCGTCCTGCCGACCTATGCGTCGATCGGCGTCGCCGCGCCGATCCTGCTGATCGCACTGCGCCTGCTGCAGGGCCTCGCGCTCGGTGGCGAATACGGCGGGGCCGCGACCTACGTCGCCGAGCACGCACCGCACGGCAAGCGCGGCCTGTACACGAGCTTCATCCAGATCACCGCGACGTTCGGCCTGTTCCTTTCGCTGCTCGTGATCCTCGCCTGCCGCAAGATGCTCGGCGCCGACTTCGATACCTGGGGCTGGCGCATCCCGTTCGTGCTCTCGGCGCTGCTGCTCGGCATTTCGGTCTACATCCGCCTGCAGCTCAACGAGTCGCCGCTGTTCCAGCAGATGAAGGCCGAAGGCCGCCATTCGAAGGCGCCGCTCACCGAATCGTTCGGGCGCTGGGACAACGGAAAGATCGTGCTGCTCGCGCTGCTCGGCGCGACCGCGGGCCAGGCGGTCGTGTGGTACTGCGGCCAGTTCTACGCGCTGTTCTACCTGACCCAGGTGCTCAAGATCGATTCGGTCACGTCCAACCTGCTGATCGCGGGCGCGCTGCTCATCGCCACGCCGTTCTTCGTCGTATTCGGCGCGCTCTCGGACCGCATCGGGCGCAAGCCGATCATCATGCTCGGCTGCCTGCTCGCGGTGCTGACGTATTTCCCGCTGTTCAAGGCGCTCACGCACTACGGCAACCCCGCGATCGAAGCCGCAGCGACGTCGAGCCCGGTCGTCGTCATCGCCGACCCGGACAGGTGCTCGTTCCAGTTCGACCCGATCGGCAAGAAGACCTTCACGAGTGCGTGCGACATCATCAAGAGCGCGCTCGCGAAAGGCGGCGTGCCGTACACGAACCAGTCGACGCCGGGCACCGACGCGGCGAGCGTGAAGGTCGGCGCGACGACGATCCCGTCGTTCAACGGCACCGGCCTCGACGCGGCCGCGTTCAAGACGCAATCCGACGCGTTCAACGGCCAGCTCAAGGAAGCGCTGAAGACGGCCGGCTACCCGGACAAGGCCGATCCGGCGCAGGTCAACCACGGCATGCTGCTGCTGATCCTCACGATCCTCGTGCTTTACGTGACGATGGTGTACGGGCCGATCGCCGCGTGGCTCGTCGAACTGTTCCCGACGCGCATCCGCTACACCTCGATGAGCCTGCCCTACCACATCGGCAACGGCTGGTTCGGCGGCTTCCTGCCGACGACCGCGTTCGCGATCGTCGCCGCGACCGGCGACATCTACTCCGGCCTCTGGTACCCGGTGATCGTCGCGGCGATGACGTTCGTGATCGGCACGCTGTTCCTGCGCGAGACGAAGGACGTCGACATCTCGAAGTAGAACCCTGCTCGGGAAAGGCGATTCGCGCGTTCCATCCCTCTCTCCCTCCCCCGATCGCGCGATCGCCTTGCATGGCAACCTTCCCCGGCGACGGGGAAGGTTTTTTTTTCGGCACCTGCGAATGCGGGGCTGGGTCGGGCGATCGCCGCGTGGCTCGTGGAGCTCTTCCCGGCCCGCATCCGGTACACGTCGATGTCGCTGCCGTACCACATCGGCAACGGCTGGTTCGGCGGCTTCCTGCCGACCATCGCCTTCGCCATGGTCGCGGCCACCGGCGACATCTACTACGGCCTCTGGTACCCGATCGTCATCGCGATCGTGACCGCCGTGATCGGTTCGCTGTTCATGCCCGAGACGCACGAACGGAAGCTCGAGCACGACTAGCCCTCCGC
>NZ_DATDMY010000084.1:0-2425 GCF_036518555.1 Dokdonella sp.
CGAAGGCGGCTCGCTGCCCGCGATCGTCGAGGGCAACGACGACGGCCTGTACGTGCTCAAGTTCCGCGGGGCGGGGCAGGGGCCGAAGGCGCTGATCGCCGAACTCGTCGCGGGCGAGCTCGCGCGCGCGCTCGGGCTGCCCGTGCCCGAGATCGTGCTGGTCGAACTCGATGCCGATCTCGCGCGCACCGAGCCCGATCCCGAGATCCAGCACCTGATCCGCGCGAGCGGCGGGCTCAACCTCGCGCTCGACTACCTGCCCGGATCGATCACGTTCGATCCGGTCGTCGACCAGCCGGACGCCGGGCTCGCCTCGGCGATCGTCTGGTTCGACGCGTTCGTAAGCAACGTCGACCGCACCGCGCGCAACACGAACCTGCTCGTCTGGCACCGCAAGCTCTGGCTCATCGACCACGGCGCCGCGCTGTACTTCCATCACGCGTGGGACGGCTACCTCGCGCGCGCGGCCGACCCGTTCGCGCGCATCAGGGACCACGTGCTGCTGCCGTTCGCGACCCTGCTGCGCGAGGCGGACGATCGCCTCGCCGCGCTGCTCCCGCGCGAGGCGATCGAACGCATCGTCGCGATGATCCCCGCGGAATGGCTCGGCGGCGACGCGCCGTTCGCGAGCGTGGACGGGCATCGCGAGGCGTACGCGAACTACCTCTGCCGGCGCATCGAAGCGCCGCGCGCGTTCGTCGAGGAGGCGCTGCGTGCACGCGTATGACTATGCGGTGATCCGCGTCGTCCCGCGCGTGGAGCGCGGCGAGTTCGTCAACGCCGGCGTCGTGCTGTCGTGCAAGGCCGGCCGCTACCTCGAGGCGCGCATCGAACTCGACGAGGCGCGCCTGCGCGCGCTCGATCCGGGTGTCGACCTCGACACCGTGCGCGCGCACCTCGCCGCATTCGTCGCGATCTGTGCGGGCGGCGAGGACGCGGGGCCGATCGGCCGCCTGCCCGCGCGCGAGCGGTTCCGCTGGCTCGTCGCGCCACGCAGCACGGTGATCCAGACCTCGCCTGTGCACAGCGGACGCTGCGACGACCATGCGACGATGCTCGAGCGCCTGCTCGACACGACGGTGCGCGCGCCGGGAGCAACCGGACGCAGGTAATTCCCGCACCGCGGCTCCCCGCGGCCTTGCGGGCTCGGGCGGAAAACGGCCTCGGTCGCCTCTTTTCCGCTTTCTCCCTCACTCGAGCCCGTCGGCGTAGATCCGATCGGGATTCGTCTCGTACGCGCCGACGTCGACCGCGGCCCCTTGCGTGCGCGCCTCTCCATCCGCGTCGCTGGTGCCGCCGACCGCGATCGCGACGCCGCTGTCGACGAGCGGCGAGTCGCTGCGCAGGCGCGGGTTGGTCGGCGTCATGAAGCCCGGGGCGCCGTGGCTCGGCGCATTGTCCGTGACGGCGGCGTTGACGTTGCTGCGCGTTTCGTAGTGCGCGCGCGTGAAGACGATGCCGGGGCCGTCGGTCGCGATGTCGGGGATGCCCGCGGGCGCGACGCCGCCCCATACGATGCTGTTGTCGAGCGTGACCTGCGTGCCGACGTTCGGTGCCGAGAGAATGTACAGCCCGCTCGCTTCCTGGCTCGTCGAGGTCGCCGTATTGGCGGTGATCGTGAGCTGCGCGAGCCGCGTGATGCCGTCGTTGCCGAGCGAGCGCACCGGCGCGCCCGCGTTGAAGCCACCCTGGACCACGCTGTTGGCAAACGTGAGATCGCCGCCGGAGTTGTCGAGGATCGCGGCCGAGGCACCGACGCACCCGTCCAGCCGCATGCGATAGGCGCGCACCGTGCTGCCCGGGTTCAGCACGACGTGCAGGCAGGCGCCGACGGCATCGTTGGCGATGCCCGCGTCGTTCCGCAGTGCGAGGTCGGTCGCGTTGATCGTGTTGCCGCTCGTGCCGAAGCCCGTATTGAGCTGGATGGCGGCCACGCTCGCCGAGCCGACGAGCACGCTGCCCGAATGCGCGCCGAGGCGCCGGGTCCCGCAGCCTGCGCCGCTCCAGCCGCCGCTGATGCTCGCGGTCTGGTTCGAATGCGTCAGCGTGAGGTAGAAGACGTTGCCCGCGCCCGCGGCGTAGGTGCCCTCGCGCACCTTGATCGTGATCGATGCGTCGGTCGTCGCGGTCGCCTGGGCGAGGGCATCGTCGAGTTCCTGGCTCGTCCCCACGCAGGCGGAGTAGGCGTGACTCATGCCGGGCAGGCCCAGCGCGGCGAGGCTGCCGGCGAGCAGGACGTTGCGACGCGAACGGAACATGGCAGACCTCGAACGTTGCGGGATGGCGGAGTCGCGTGACGCGAAGAACCCGCGCACGCGCGCGCCGCGTGGGCGCGCTACCGAACGAAACGGACGATCATGGGGCTTGCAGACAATTGGCGCAGACCTGGCGCGGCCGTGCGACGTTGAAGAGACGACGACCGCGG
>NZ_DATDMY010000085.1:0-4547 GCF_036518555.1 Dokdonella sp.
CTTCGAGGTCTCGAAGCAGCCGCCCTGGTCGATCGAGATGTCGACGAGCACCGAGCCCGGCTCCATCGACTTCACCATCTTGCGCGTGACGACGTGCGGCGCCTTCGCGCTCGGGATCAGCACGGCGCCGATGACGAGGTCGGCGTCGCGCACTTCACGCGCGACGTATTCCTCGTACGGGTACAACGCGGTCACGTTGCTGCCGAGCGCCATCATCTGCGCGAGGCGATCCTGGCGCTTGTCGAACACGACGACGTTGGCGCCCATCGCGGCCGCGAGCGCGGCCGAGTTGCCGCCCGCGGCGCCGGCGCCGAGCACGACGACCTTGCCGCGTTCGGTCGACGGCAGGCCGCCGAGCAGCTTGCCCTTGCCGCCCGCGGGCTGGTGCAGCAGATGCGTGCCGATCTGCGTGGCGATGCGACCGGCGATGATCGACATCGGCGCGAGCAGCGGCAGCGAACCGTCGTCTTCCTGCACGCTTTCGAACGCGATGCCGGTGAGGCCGATGTCGAGCAGCGCCCGCGTGAGCTTCGGCTCCGGCGCGAGGTGCAGGTAGCAGAACAGCAGGTGGTCCTTGCGCAGCAGCTTGAGGTCGCCTGCGATCGGCTCCTTCACCTTCACGATGAGTTCGCCGACGTCGTAGAGCTTCTTCGCCGTCGCGGCGATCTTCACGCCGACACGCGTGTAGTCCTCGTCCTTGAAGCCGCTCTTCAGGCCGGCGCCGGCCTGCACGTGCACCTCGTGGCCGCGGCGCACGAGATCGGCGCAGGCAGCCGGCACGAGCGCGACGCGCCCTTCCAGGGTCTTGGTTTCCGAAGGCACACCGATACGCATTGCAGGTTCCTCGAAAGAAGTGTTGCCAGATCGTTGCGGGACGCCGGGCGCCTTGAATCGTGCACGCGTTCCCTCCATTCTCCGGTCTCCCGCGCGACGGTCGCCGCATGGCGGCGCGTCGGACAGCGGAGGATTCGGATTCGCCGGCAGCGTCGGACCGATGCGCCGGTGTACGGAAAAACGCCACGAGTCGGTCGCCTCGAAAGCGGCCCGGATTATACATGAGCACTGCCAAGCACTCGCGACTGATCATTCTCGGTTCCGGCCCGGCCGGCTACACCGCCGCGGTGTACGCCGCGCGCGCGAACCTCAAGCCGACCCTCATCACCGGACTCGCCCAGGGCGGCCAGCTCATGACGACGACCGACGTCGACAACTGGCCCGGCGACGTCGAGGGCCTGCAGGGCCCCGACCTCATGCGGCGCATGGCCGAGCACGCCGAACGCTTCAACACCGAGATGGTGTTCGACCACATCCACAGCACCGACCTCACGCAGCGGCCGTTCCGCCTCAAGGGCGACGCCGGCGAATACACCTGCGACGCGCTCATCATCGCGACCGGCGCGACCGCGAAGTACCTCGGCATCCGCTCCGAAGAGCACTACAAGGGCCGCGGCGTCTCCGCGTGCGCGACCTGCGACGGCTTCTTCTTCCGCGACCAGGACGTCGCGGTGGTCGGCGGCGGCAACACCGCGGTCGAGGAAGCGCTGTACCTTTCCAACATCTGCCGCAAGGTCACCCTCGTGCACCGCCGCGACAAGCTGCGTGCCGAGAAGATCATGCAGGACAAGCTGTTCGAGAAGGAGCGCGCGGGCAAGGTCGAGATCGTCTGGAACCACGCGATCGACGAAGTGCTCGGCGACGACGCCGGCGTGACCGGCCTGCGCCTGCGCAGCACGCTCGACGACCGCAAGCGCGAGATCGGCGTCAGCGGCGCATTCATCGCGATCGGCCATACGCCCAACACGTCGATCTTCGATGGCCAGCTCGAGATGAAGAACGGCTACATCGTGATCCGTACCGGTCTCGAAGGCGCCGCGACCGCGACCAGCGTGCCCGGCGTGTTCGCAGCCGGCGACGTCGCCGACCAGGTGTACCGCCAGGCCGTCACTTCGGCCGGCTTCGGCTGCATGGCCGCGCTCGACGCCGAGAAATACCTCGACAAGGGCTGATCGACCGGGCCCGGAGTCGGAAAAGGCCCGAGCACGGGGCACAGGGACCAGGCGGGCAAGGGATGACGTGCGGTCTTTCTCCGTGTGATCCGTATTCACTCATTCGTCGTTTCCTTCGCGTCCTTTCGTGCTTCAGTCTTCGGCCTCGCCTTCGCTTGATCCGCCATCCATGAAAGCGCGGTTCCACGCCCGGCTGCGGGACATCCCCGCTGCGCAGTGGGACGCGCTGCGCGGCGACGACAGCCCGTTCCTCGCGCATGCGTTTCTTTCGGGCCTCGAGGAGCACGGTTGCGCGAACTTGCGCAACGGGTGGCAGCCGCACCACGTCGGCCTCTACGAGGGCGACCGTCTCGTCGCGGCGGCGCCGCTCTACCTCAAGCACGATTCGCACGGCGAATTCGTGTTCGACTGGAGCTGGGCGCACGCGTACGCGAGCCACGGCCGCGAGTACTACCCCAAGCTCCTCTGCGCGGTGCCGTATTCGCCGGTCGGTGGTGCCCGCCTGCTCGCGGGCAGGAGTGCCGGCGCCGCCACGTTGCGTCGCGCGCTCGTCGACGCGATGCGCGGCGAAGCCGAACGCCTCGCGCTGTCGTCCGCCCATCTCAACTTCGCCTCCGATGCGGACGCGGAAGCCTTCACCGGCAACGCATGGCTGACGCGCTTCGACTGGCAGTTCCACTGGCGCAACCCTGGCGCCGACGGACGCCGGGACTGGCGGGACTTCGACGACTTCCTCACGGCGCTCAGCCACAAGAAGCGCAAGAACATCCGCCACGAACGCGCGCAGGTCGCGCGCGCGGGCGTCGCCTGCGAGATCCGCCACGGGGACGAGCTCGACGACGCGGACTGGCACGCATTGCACGATTTCTATCTCGCCACCTTCGAAGACAAGGGCAACTACCCTGCCCTGACGCTCGCGTTCTTCCGCCACCTCGGCGCGGCGATGCCGCGGAACGTCGTCGCGGTGCTGTGCCGCCGCGCAGGCCGGCTCGTCGCCGGCAGCCTCATGCTGCGCAGCGCGGACACGCTGTACGGACGTTACTGGGGCTGCCGCGAGCAGATCCCCGGCCTGCACTTCGAGGCGTGCTACTACCAGGGCATCGACTACTGCCTGCGCGAAGGGTTGCGCACGTTCGAGCCGGGCGCGCAGGGCGAGCACAAGCTCGCGCGCGGCTTCCTGCCGACCCGCACGCGTTCGTTCCACTGGATCGCCGAGCCGCGCTTTCGCGCGGCGATCGCCGTGGCGCTGCGCCGGGAGGCGCAGGCGCTCGAAGACTACCGCGCCGACCTGCTCGCGCATTCGCCGTACGCGACGACCGACGCGCGGCCCTGACATCCCGGGCGAGTCCGACGCGCGTCGAACCTGCTCATCGGCGAGATCGGCACTCCAGATCCCGTTGACGAACAGCGGCACGTCGGTCCAACGAGGCGGCGTCGCGCCGGCGAGCGCCGGAATCGACATCGCGGCGGCAGCCATCCAGCGGCGCACGCGCGCGCCGGGCATGCGCGGACGCCGAAGGAATGGTGTTCGTGAAGTCCCCTGTGTGAACATCGTCGACGCTCCCACCCCTCCGACGAGCAGCCGTGATCCGCATTCCATCGCTCACGCTGGACATCGCGTTTCCACCGGTGGAACAGGCCCTCGCCGATCCGGATGGCTTGCTCGCGGCGGGCGGCGACCTCGCGCCGGCTCGACTGCTGCTCGCCTATCGCCGCGGCATCTTCCCGTGGTACTCGCAAGGCCAGCCGATCCTCTGGTGGTCCCCGTCGCTGCGCACCGTGTTCGATACGCATGCGATGCACGTCCCGCGCCGACTCGCCCGCTGGCTGCGCACGTGCTCCTGGGATATCCGCGCCGACACCGCGTTCGGCGACGTCGTGCGCGCGTGCGCCGCGCCGCGCGCCCGCGAGCGCGGCACCTGGATCACCGACGACATGCTGGCCGCCTACGCCGGGCTTCATGCGCTCGGACATGCGCATTCGGTCGAGGCATGGGACGGCGACCGCCTCGCCGGCGGCATCTACGGTGTCGCGATCGGCCGCATGTTCTTCGGCGAATCGATGTTCAGCGGCGCGACGAACGGATCGAAAGTCGCCTTGCTCGCCCTGTGCCGCGCGATGGACGACTGGGGCTGGCCGTTGCTCGACGCGCAGGTCGCCTCCGACCACCTGTTCACGCTCGGCGCCCGCGAAATGCCGCGCACCGCCTTCTGCGCTGCGGTGGATGCGCTGGTGCGTCTGCCCGGCCACGATGGCTCGTGGCATGAGCACTTTCCGCGGCTCGAACCG
The DNA here is from genome assembly GCF_036518555.1 of Dokdonella sp. Lineage (GTDB taxonomy): Bacteria > Pseudomonadota > Gammaproteobacteria > Xanthomonadales > Rhodanobacteraceae > Dokdonella_A. Next base: position 4,296 of record NZ_DATDMY010000085.1, read on the forward strand.
GCGGACCTGGCACCCTGAACGCGACCATTGGCGCGGATTGCCGACATTTTCGCTTCCCGCAGCGACCCGATCGTGGCAGAATCGCGCGCCTTTCCGGGCCTCACGCCCGGGCATATCGGGAACCAATGTCCAAAGACGACGTCATCGAAATGGAAGGCTCGATCCTCGAGACCCTTCCGAACACGATGTTCCGCGTGAAGCTCGAGAACGGCCACGTGGTGACCGCGCACATCTCCGGCCGCATGCGCAAGA
>NZ_DATDMY010000086.1:0-2683 GCF_036518555.1 Dokdonella sp.
CTGTGGACGGCGGCGGACGCGATCGCCGAACGCATCCGCGCGCTCGATGTCTACGCGCCGGGGTCGTACACGCAGTTCGGCAAGCTCACCGCGATCGGCGAGGAAACCGGCGTACCGGACTGGAAGGGCATGGTGCAGCAGCTCGTCGAGGGCCACGAGACGGTCGCACGCACCGCGCGCGACGTGTTCCGCGTCGCCGACAAGGCCGACGACCAGCCGACGGCGGACCTCGCGACGCAACGCATGCAGCAGCACGAGAAGACCGCCTGGATGCTGCGCTCGCTGCTGAAGTGATGCGCACGACGCGGCCGGCGGCGCATCATCCGCCGGCGCGCCGCCGCTGCGGGTGCAGGTGCTGGTAGACGCCGTAGACGGAGCCGATCGCCGCAGTCGCGGCGGCCGGCACGTACAGTGCGGCATAGCCGAGGCGTGCGAACAGCCACGTGCCCGCGACCGCGCCGCAGAGGAACGCGAGCACGAGCGAAAGCAGCAGGCGCACGCGGCGCGCGTCCACCGGCAGCCCGCGCAGGCGGTGGCCCAGGAAGATGCCGAGATCGGTCAGCGTGCCCGAGAAGTGCGTCGTGCGCAGCACCGCGCCGCTGTAGGTGCTCGCCATTGCGTTCTGCAGGCCGCACGCGGCCGAGGCAAGGTAATCTCCGGAGACGTCGCCGCGCACGAGCAGAGGGACCGCGAGCGCGAGCAGCACGCCTTCGATCACGAGCACGACGCCATAGCGACGGCCGAGGCGCAGGGTCGAATCCTGCACGATCGCACCGCTCGCGACGCAACCGGCCATGAACGCGCCGATGAGCGCGGCGAAATGCAGCACGCCCGCGACGTCGCGCCCGCCGACGGCGATGCCGAGCAGGGTCGTCGTACCCGTGAGGTGGGTGATGCCCTGGTGCTGCACACCGAGGAATCCGCACGCGTTGACGATGCCGGCGACGAACGCGAGCAGCGCGCCCCCGCCGAGCACCCAGCGCGGAAGCTTCGCGAACATCACAGCTTGCGCCGCGGCGGCACGAGGAAATCGCCGAACAGGAGGCCGGCGACGATCGCGGTGAGCAACGCGGCCATCGTCACCGCGGTATCGATGCCGAGCAGCACCTCGCGGTCGAGCACGTAGCTGAGGCTGCGGAAGCCGACGCTGCCCGGCACGAGCAGGATGATGCCGGTCTCGCGCACGAGCGCGCCGGGGCGCTGCATCACGCGCGCGAACAGGTTGCTCGCCGCGCCGACGACGAGGCTGCCGACGAAGGTGCCGAACGCGGGCGGCACGTGCGCGCCGCCGATCTGCGTGCACGCATAGCCGAGGATCGGCGCCGCGATCACGACCGGGTAGAAGCGCAGCGGGCTCTTGAACAGCACCGCGAACGAGAACGCCGCGGCGACGACGCCGCACCAGCCCGCCCATGCGGGCAACGGCGCTGCATCGACCGCCGGGGGCACGACGCCGAGCAGCGCGCACGCCTGCAACGCGGCGGCGGTGCCGAAGATGAGCTTGAGCAACGTCGTCGCCGCACCCATCATGCGCGCGGTGCCGGACATCAGGTGCTGGCTCGACAGCTCGCGCACCGCGGTGGTCAGCGTCATGCCCGGCATCAGCACGATCAGGCTCGCGAGCACGACCGGCCGCAGCGCGATCGGCGCGATCCATTGCGCGATCGCGATCGCGACGAGCGTGCAGAGGAACGCCGCGGCGGCCTCGAGCCCGGCCGCGAACGTCGGCCAGCGCCGCGGCGCGAGCGAGATCGCGCCGATCAGCAGGCCATTGAGACCGGCCACCATGGCACCGCGCCATCCCGTGTGCAGGATCAATGCGATCGCGGCCGACGACACGCCGAAGCTGAGCACGCCGGCGACGTCGCTCGCGCGGCTCGGCGGCCGCTCGCCGACCGCGCGCAGCTGTCGCCGGCCTTCGACGAAGTCGAGTTGGCCCGCGATGACCCGGTCGGCGATCTCGTCGACCTGGCACAGGCGCTTGAGGTTCACCTCGCCCGGCGGCATGCGCACGACCTGCGTCGTCTCGGCGAGGTCGTCGCCGTGACGGGGGTCGGAGAACGACATCACGATCGATGTCGGCGTGGACAGGACGTTGCAGGCGAGCCCGAGGCGGGCGCTGACGAGGTTGACGACGTCCTCGAGGCGCGGCGCGGTCGTGCCGTACTCGTGCAGGCGGCGCGACAGCTCGACCACGAAGCCGATGCGCGTCTTGAGCTCGGCGTCGCCGCCGATGCGTTGCGTGAACCCTGCCATGTCCATCGCGCAATGATGCCGCGCGGCCGCGCCGATTGGCGAGCGTTCATGTTCGGCGCCCGTGCCGCGTGTGCGATCGGGCCCTACCCTGCTAGCCTTGCCCGATGAGCGCTGCAGGGACCGCCACACTCCGCCACGACCAGGACGGCGACGTCGTCGCCGCAACCGGCGACTGGACGCTCGCCTTCGCGCCCGCGCTCGCCGCGCGGGTCGCCGAACTCGCGCGCGCTCGCGGCGAGCGCCTGCGCGTGGACGCGTCGGGCATCGACCGGCTCGATACCGCGGGCGCGCGCCTGCTGCTCGACCTCGCCGGCGACCGCGGCGTCGATGGACTCGATCCGACGCGGCGCGCGCTCGTCGACGCGGTGGCCAAGGCGGACGTCGCGGCCAAGGCCGCGCCGCAACGCGACGGCGGGGTCGTCGCGAT
>NZ_DATDMY010000087.1:0-4544 GCF_036518555.1 Dokdonella sp.
GCGAAGCCGTGGTCGAGGACGCGTCCGAACTCGACGTCGTCGCGATGCGTACCCTGCTCGAAGGCATCGAACTCGAGTTGCGCGTGCCGGCCGCGCGCGCCGACGCGCTCGAGCAACGCAAGCGCAACCTGACCGGGCGCAGCGGTTGCGGGCTGTGCGGCGCGCAGGCGCTCGAGGACGCATTGCGCCAGCCTGCGCCGGTCGCGGACGGACCGCGTATCGACGCAGGCGCGATCGCACGCGCGCTGGCGGGGCTGCAGGCGCGGCAACCGCTCGCCGCAGCGACCGGCGCAACCCACGCGGCCGGCTGGGCGGGGACCGACGGCGATATCACGCTCGTGCGCGAGGACGTCGGCCGTCACAACGCGCTCGACAAGCTGCTCGGTGCGCTCGTGCGCCGCGGCGTCGACGCGCGCGCCGGCTTCGTCGTCGTGACGAGCCGCGCGAGTTACGAGATGGTGCAGAAGGCGGCGACGCTCGGCATCGGCCTGCTCGCGGCGATCTCGGCGCCAACCGCGCTCGCGATCCAGCTCGCGACGCAGGCGAATCTCACCCTCGTCGGTTTCGCGCGCGGCGACCATTGCGTCGTCTACACGCATGCCGGGCGCATCGCCGGCACCGAGGGGTCGCGCACATGAGCGCACCCGATCGCCTCGTGAAGATGGCCAACGACATCGGAGCGTACTTTCGCGCCGAGCCCGACCATGCCGCGGCGGTCGCGGGCATCGCGACGCACATCCGCCGCTTCTGGGAACCGCGCATGCGGCGTCGCTTGCATGCCCACGCCGCCGCCGGCGGCGCAGGCCTCGACCCGCTCGTGCGCGAGGCGATCGCCGAGCTCGCGCGCGAGGATCCCGCCGCCTCGTCGTGAGCGCACCGCTGCGACCGCAGGCTCGGGATGCACGTGCGAGCCTGCGGGCGAGATCGTCGATGCCGGCGCGCCCGGGTTGCCCGCGCCGGGGGCGCGCTCACGGTCCAAGCGCGAACGGGCAGATGTGATTCCAGATCTGGCCGAGATGGGTCACGGTGTAGGTGTGGCCGCCGCCGAACAGCGTGAAGTAGAGGTCGCGACCGCGTATCCAGCCGGCGTCCTCGAAGCGCTGGGGGTCGTCGCCGGCGCCGTACTGCGTGTAGAGCGGATCCGAGTTGCCGAGATGGATGTCGATCGGGATCTTCGGCTGCACCGCGCCGAGGAAGCTCGCGCACGCGGGCGGCGGATTGCCGCTGTCGGTGCACGTGTACTGCTCGAGCGAGCCCGCGCTGACGCCGTACGCGGCGAAGTAGGTCGCGTTGTTCAACGCGAGCGCGTGGCCGTAGTGCGCGCCCGCGGAAAAGCCCCACAGGTAGATGCGGCTGCGCTCGATGTTGTAGGCGGCCTGCACGTCGTCGAGCGCGGCGCTGATTTCCTCGATGTCGCCGTTCGCGCCCCAGCCGCCCTGGGTCGAGTTGCCGACCGGCGCGAGCACGAGAAAGCCCTTGCTGTCGGCCCAGGTCGTCCAATCCGTGCGTACCTGCTGCGCCGCCGTCGCGGTCGGCAGCGACTGCCCGCGCAACGCGAGCAGCAGCGGCGACGCCTGCGTGGGCGTGTAGCCGGGCGGCACATGCAGGTAATAGCTGCGCGTGCCGACGCCGGGCACGCCGATCGTGCGGGTCACGTTGCCGGGGTAGGCTCCGCCGCTGCCGCCGGAGGGGTCGTGCGGCACCACGCGCGACTCGTAGCCGTCGTCGAAGATCGCGTCGCCGCCGGGGCACATCGCGCCGGGGAGGCGCACCGTGCTCGCGGCCAGCGCGGAGGCGCACACGCAGGGTGCGAGGGCGAGCAGGACGGCGAAGCGGCGCACGAGACGCACGGGGAACCTCCGTTGGTTCGATGAGTCGGCACCTTAGCGGGCGGCGGCGGCCGCTGTCGCGGGTGATTTCACGAATGCGGCTCGGGCCGGATCGAGATGCCGACCATACGCCCCCGTTTGCGGCAGCGCACGATGGCCAGATCGTCGAACTTGACGTTAAGATCGCTGCGGATTCGTTACAGACCCGCAAAGAAACCGTTCGCCCCAAGGAGTGCCGTATGCAGCACAAGACCCGTCGGACCCGGCTCGTTCCGTCGCTCGCCGCCCTGCCGTTGGCACTCGCGGCGGCCCTCGTGGGCCAGGACGCGCTCGCGAGCGGCTTCCAGCTCAAGGAAAACAGCGTGCAGGGTCTGGGCCGTTCCTACGCCGGTGGTGCGTCCGCGCCGGGCGACTGTTCGATGGTCGCGAACAATGCGGCGGCGATCGGCGACCTCGCCTCGGAGAACTGCGTCCAGATCGACCTCAACGTCATCAATTTCAAGACCGAATTCCACGGCAGCGGCACCGACCTGCTCGGCCGCCCGCTCACGGGCGGCAATGGCGGCGACGGCGGCGTGACCAAGCCCGTGCCGGCGATCTACCTGACCCATCGCATCAACGACCAATGGTCGATCGGTGCTTCGGTCAACGCGCCGTTCGGCTTCGAGACGAACTACGACGATCGCTCGGTGCTGCGCTACGAAGGCGTGCTGTCCAAGCTCGAGTCGATCGACCTCAGCTTCGCGACGTCGTTCAAGATCAACGACCAGTGGTCGATCGGCGGCAGCATCATCGCGCAGCGCACGAGCGCGGAGCTGACCCAGGCGGTCGACTTCGGCACGATCCTCGCGTCACCGACCAATGGCGCGGTGCTGCCGCAGGAAGCCGACGGCTTCGGCGGCCTCAAGGGCGACGACTGGGGCTACGGCTTCACGGTCGGCCTGCTGTGGAAGCCGACCACGAGCGATCGCATCGGCGTCAATTTCCATTCGCAGATCGACCATACGCTCGAAGGCGACGCGCGCTTCAAGGTGCCGAGCAATATCCTGCCGCTGCTCGGCGGGGCGTTCCTCAACCAGAAGGGCCAGGCCGATTTCGACACGCCGTGGTATGTGACCGCGAGCTGGTGGCACACGTTCGACGAACGCCTCAGTTTCGGCGCCGACGTGAGCTTCACGCACTGGTCGAGCTTCGAGCAGCTGTTGATCAAGTACTCCGATGCCGCGATGGGCCCGTTCACGCGCGCACAGGAATTCAGCTGGGACGACACCTGGATGTACTCGTTCGGCGGCGAATACCGCTTGAACGACCAGTGGACGCTGCGCGCGGGCGTCGCCTACGACGAGACGCCGACCAACGACGTCACGCGCACGCCGCGCGTGCCGGACGGCAGCCGCACGTGGGTGTCGGTCGGCCTCGGCTGGAAACCGAACGCCGACTGGCGCTTCGACGCCGGCTACGTCCACCTGTGGGTCGACGACGGCAAGATCGACCACACGACCTCGACGTTCAGCCATCTCGTCGGCGCGTTCCAGAGTTCGGGCAACGTGCTCGGCGTCTCGGCGCAGTACGCCTTCTGACGCATCGGCATCGATTGGGGAGGGACCGGCAGGCACCTTCGGGTGCCTGTCGCTTGTAAGGGCCGCACGGCCGTCGCACGCGCGCGAAGCGTACCGCCGTTCGAGCAGCCGATCGGCCGGCATCAGGCGGCGCGCACATCCGCGCTCGATGCGCCCGCGAACGAGCCATCGATGCTCGTGCGGAGCGCCGTCGCGCCGATCCATCTCGTCGTCGCCGCCCGCTGGCGGCCGGCCTCGGCGCGCGCCCGCGCGCCGGGTGCGCGCGCTGCGATCAGTCGCTCGCGTCGCGCCGGCGCTGCTGGAACCGCCGCGCCTTCGCGCCATTGCCGCACATGCGCATGCTGCACCAGCGCCGGGTCTGGTTCTTGCTCGCGTCGTGGAACAGCCAGCCGCAGCCGTCCGGAGCGGGGCATTGCTTGAGGCGCGCAGGTTCGCCGTACTGCAGCAGCTCGACGGCCGATGCGAGGACCTGCCACAGGGGCTGCTCGAGCGCGTCGTCCTCGTCCCAGTACCAGTGCCAATGCGCGCCGGGCGCGAGCCGCCGGTGCGCCAGCGCGGCGGCTGCTTCGCGATTGAACGCGTCGAGATCCGCGGGCGCCGGCGCGCGTGCGTGCGCGCGCGCTGCGAACACGCGCTGCAGGAGGTCGCGCACGCTGCGCGCATGCGCGAACGCGGACGCGGCGCGACGCGGGTGCGCACGCGCCGCCGCGGCGAGGCGCGCCGCCGTGCGCGCGTCGAGGCCTCCCTCGCAGCCGCCCAGCCACTCGACGAGGTCGGCGTAGCCGGCGAGGTACTCGCGCGCCTCGGGATCGAAATGCGACGCGCGCGTGTTGACGAAGTCGAGGCAGAGGCTGCCGCCGACGCGTTCGATGCTGGCGAGGTCGGAGTTCATGGACGCATGGGTAACCGGCAAACGGATTTTGACAGGTTCGTCGCCGGCGCGCATGCTAACCTCCAAAAGACAAATATGAGGTTACAAGTGGCGACGAACGCATCCCCTGACCAGACGCGGCGGCGAATGCTCGGCGCGCTGCTCGCGGCAGGCGCCGGTGGCGCCGTGCCCATGCTGCGCGCCGCCGCGCCGCGCGGCATCGACATCGTCGGCGCGCCCTCGAACCTCGGCCTCAGGCCGCTG
>NZ_DATDMY010000088.1:0-10256 GCF_036518555.1 Dokdonella sp.
AGCGCATCCGCAAGAAGTTCATCGCGATCGATCCCGCGTTCGACGCGATCGACACGGTGCATGGTGCAGGGTATCGCTGGAAGCCGTGATCGAAGGCCTGACGTCCGAGGGTCGAAAGCGGGTCCCGACGACCCGAGGGGACACTGACCCTCCCGCGACGCGACGCACTCCGGCCCTCGGCCCTCGTACCTCGGCCTTCGACCCGCGACCCCCGGCCCTCGCCCTATCCCATGTCCCTCCGCTTCAAACTGCTGCTGGTCGCCCTGTCGACGCTCGCATTGCCGTGGGCGGGCTGGCAGTTCGTGCGCCAGGTCGAACTGCTGCTGCGCCAGGGGCAGGAACAATCCCTGCTCGCATCGGCCGGCATGCTCGCCAAGACCGTGGAGGCGCGCGGCATCGCCTGGCCGCCATCGGGGCCCGTGCTCTACCTGCAGCGCGCGAGCGAGCGCATCGTCGTCGACGGCTACGCGGACGACTGGAGTTCGCTGCGTCCTTACGCGCAGGCGCTCGGACCGAGCGAGGACGCACAGAAGCTGCGCGTGACGCTCGCGCGCGACAGGGACACGCTGTACCTGCTCGCCGAAGTGCGCGACGCGACACGCGCGCGCTTCGATCCCGCCGACGCGCGCAGCGCGTTCGGCGACCACGTCGAACTGCTGCTCGCCGACGGTGGGGAGGCGCGTCGCTACCGGCTCACGAGCGCCGCACCCGGCGCGTTCGACGCGCCCGCCGAGGGCGAGGGCGAACGGCTGCCACCACACCTGGCGGGCATGCTGCAGGAGGACGGTTCCGGCTACCGCATCGAGCTGCGCCTGCCGCGCGGGGTCATGCCGGAGCGCATCGGTCTCGCCGTGCGCGATACGGCGCAGGCCGATGCGACGCCGCCCGATCCGCGCCGCCTGATCGCCTATGACGACGGCGCCGCACGATCGCTGCAGCCGCTCGTGCCCGCGCACACGCGCACGCGCCTCGTCGCCGCCGACGGCTGGCTCGTCGCCGACGCCGGGCGGCTCGATACCGCGGGCGTCGCCGCGCGCGACGCGCCCGGCGGGTTCGCCAACGTCGTCTACCGCGTGCTCATCGCGCCCGGCTTCGGCGGCTCGGCGACGCTCGACGGCGAACGGCCGCGCCTCGACGCGAGCGAAGTCTGGCAGGCGCTGTCGGGCGTGCCGGCGACGAGCTGGCGCGCGGTCGATCGCGGCGGCGCGGTCGTGCTCACGGCGGCGATCCCGCTGCAGTCGGCCGACGGCCAGCATGGCGCGCTCGTGCTCGAGCAGGCGAACCGGGCGCTGCCGCTGCTCGCCAACCGCGCGCTGGTCGGCCTCGCCGGCTCGACCCTCGTCGCGCTCGCGATCGCGCTCGCGATCCTGTTCGCGTTCGGCGCCTCGCTGTCGCTGCGCATCCGCCGCCTGCGCGACGCGGCCGAGCGCGCAGTGCGGACGTCCGGACGGCTCGACGGCCCGATGCCGCTCGCCGACGCGCGTGACGAACTCGGCGACCTCGCGCGCAGCTTCGCCAGGCTCGTCGACGAGGTCGCCGCCTACACCGACTACCTCCGCACGCTCGCGTCGAAACTGTCGCACGAGCTCAACACGCCGCTCGCGATCGTCAAGTCCTCGCTCGACAACCTCGAGCACCACGACGTGCCCGCCGCGGCGCGTCCGTACCTCGCGCGAGCGCGCGACGGTGCCGAGCGGCTCGGCACGATCGTGCGGGCGATGAGCGAGGCGAGCAGGATCGAACGCGCGATCGCCTCGGCCGAGGCGGAGGACTTCGACCTGCGTGCGCTCGTCGCCGGTTGTGCCGACGGTTACCGCGCACTCTGCGAAGGACGCGAACTGCGCCTAGAGCTGCCACCCGCACCGGTCCCGTTCCACGGCGCGCCCGACCTCGTCGCGCAGGCGCTCGACAAGCTGTTCGACAACGCGTGCTCGTTCACGCCGCCGGGCGGCTGGATCGCGCTGTCGCTGCAGGTCGGCGCGACCGGCGCGGTCGTGCGCCTCGCCAACCAGGGGCCTTCGCTGCCCGCGGCGATGCAGGAGCGCCTGTTCGACTCGCTCGTGTCGATGCGCGAGGGCAGCGCGCGCGGCGGCGTCGCGCCGCATCTCGGCCTCGGTCTCTACGTCGTGCGCCTCGTCGCCGAACTGCACCAGGGGCGTGCGGGCGCCGCCAACCTCGCCGACGGCAACGGCGTCGTGTTCTCGATCGCGATGTCGGGCATGCCGCGCCGCCGCCTTTCCGACGGCGCCGCGTAGCGCCGCATTTCTTGCTTCCCACGAGGGCGGGCGGCACGTGCTTTGCCGCATCGCGGCGTGTCGTTGCGCGCCTTCGATGTCTTAATCGCGGTACTTTCGCGGACGCGCCCGCGAAGCCTTGGGGTCATTGCATGAAGCTCTTCGCCTCCGTTCTTGCCGTGCTCTGCGCGAGCGCCGTCGCGAACGCGGCCGAATCCGTGACGAGCGGCGACGAGATCGACTACATGCCCTCGGTGATCCGTTCGAGCGACGACGGCGCGCGCATCGTCGTGTTCGAGCGCCTGTCGGCGCCGCCCGCGCTCAGCGGCGATCTCCTGCTCACGCGATCGACGGACGACGGCGCGACCTGGAGCACGCCGGTGGCGATCGTCGCGACGAGTGCGAACGAACGGCACCCGTCGTTGCTGCAGCTCGGTCCGTCGAGCTACGCGTTGTTCTACCTCAAGGGAACCGGCGGCAGTTCGACCTTCCGCCTCTGGCGCGCGACCAGTGCGGACGGGATCGCGTTCCTGGAGCAGAGCCAACTCGACCTCGGCTGGGCGACCGGCGGCGAAGTCAATCCGCACGTGATCCGCCATCCCGACGGGATGTTGACGATGAGTTACCAGCGCCTCCCGGGCGGCAGCTACGTCGCGCAATCGAGCGACGGCGGCGCGACCTGGGATCAACTCAGGACGCCGATCGCCGCAGGCAGCCAACTGCCGCGCATCGCGTTCCGTGCGAGCGACGGCCTCTACCTCGCGAGCTACCAGGTCGGCAGCAGCGCGCTCTCGATGTACGTGAAGACGACCACGGACGTGCACGACTGGAGCGCGGCGCCGCAGGACTTCGCCGTGACCGGCAACAACCACGATTCGCTCCCGGTCGTCATGCCCGACGATGCGTTCGCGCTGTTCTGGATCCGCGCGAACGGCGACCAGTTCGACCTCGCCGTGCGCCGTTCGAGCGACGGCTTGAACTGGAGCAATGCGATCGCGCTCACCGACTCGCCCGACGAGGACGACGTCGAGCCGCACCCGCTCGTCGGCGCGTCGCCGATCGCGGTCGAACTCTACTGGGGCCGCGACGCGCCCGCGGGCAGCCTCACCCACGACATCGTGCGCGAGCCGCATGTGGTCGTCGTCGATGCGATCTTCGCCGACGGCCTCGATCCTGCTTGACGCATTCGCCTCGCAGGGGCCGGCCTGTCGCGACGCAGCATGCCCTGCTATCTTGGCGGGCCGCCCACTCGCAGGCCAAGCCGTGATCACGCAGGACGAATTCGCCGCGCTCGCCGCGCAGGGATACAACCGCATCCCGCTCGTGCGCGAAGTGCTGTCCGATCTCGACACGCCGCTGTCGGTCTACCTCAAGCTCGCCGACGGGCCGTATTCGTACTTGTTCGAATCGGTCGAGGGCGGCGAGAACTGGGGCCGGCATTCGATCATCGGCCTGCCGTGCCGGCGCGTGCACGTGCTGCGCGGGCGCACGCTCACGATCGAGGAACTCGGCGACGTGGTCGAGACGCGCGAGCTCGAGGATCCGCTCGGCGAGATCGAACGCATCCGCGCCGCATACAGGGTCGCGAGCGTGCCGGGCCTGCCCGCGTTCAGTGGCGGCCTCGTCGGGCATTTCGGCTTCGAGACGATCGGCTGGATCGAGCCGCGGCTCGCGCGCGAGGACAAGCGCGACGAGCTCGGCACGGCCGACGCGCTGCTCATGCTCAGCGAGGAAGTCGCGGTGTTCGACAACCTCAAAGGCCGCCTCTATCTCATCGTACACGCCGATCCCGCGCAGCCACAGGCGTATGCGCGCGCGCGCCGGCGCCTCGACGAACTCGCGTTCCGCCTGCGCCACTCCGGCTCGAGCTATCCGGACGTGCTCGATCCGAAGGGACTCGGCGAGGCCGACTTCGAATCGAGCTTCACGCGCGAGCAGTACGAGGCGATGGTCGAGCGCGCGAAGGAGTACATCCGCGCCGGCGACATCTTCCAGGTGGTGCCGTCGCAGCGCCTGTCGGTACCGTTCCGCGCGCGCCCGGTCGACGTCTACCGCGCGCTGCGCGCGCTCAATCCGTCGCCGTACATGTACTTCATCGACCTCGGCCGCACGCAGATCGTCGGTTCGTCGCCGGAGATTCTCGTTCGCCTCAAGCAGGGCCGCGTCGTCGTGCGGCCGATCGCGGGTACGCGTCCGCGCGGCAGGACGCCCGAGGAAGACCTCGCGCTCGAGCAGGAGCTGCTCGCGGACACCAAGGAGCGCGCCGAGCACCTCATGCTGATCGACCTCGGCCGCAACGACGTCGGCCGCGTCAGCAAGACCGGCAGCGTCAAGCTCACCGAGAGCTTCGTGATCGAGCGCTACTCGCACGTGATGCACATCGTCAGTCAGGTCGAAGGCGAGCTGCGCGAGGGCCTGTCCTACATGGACGTGCTCAAGGCGACGTTCCCGGCCGGCACCGTGAGCGGTGCACCGAAGATCCGCGCGATCGAGATCATCCAGGAGCTCGAGCCGCACAAGCGCAACATCTACGCGGGCGCGATCGGCTACATCGGCTGGAACGGCGATGCCGACACCGCGATCGCGATCCGCACCGCGGTGATCCAGGACGGACGCCTCTACGTCCAGGCCGGCGGCGGGGTCGTGTACGACTCCGATCCCGCGAAGGAGTGGGAGGAGACGATGAACAAGGGCCGCGCGCTGTTCCGCGCGGTCGCGCAGGCGGCGGGCGGGTTGTGATTCGAGCGGACTGCACCGCGCGGCGGCCCTGGCCTTCGGTCTTCAGTCGCCCTGCGGGTTGCGAAGGCGCGTAGGGCGGTTCAAGGCGCGCAGCGCTGGAACCGCCTCGGGTTGCGAGATGCATCGAGCCGGACTGCACCGCGCGGTGGCTCCGGCCCTCGGCCTTGAGCCGTCCTACCAAGTTGCGAAGGCGAGTAGGGCGGTTCAAGGCGCGCAGCGCCGGAACCGCCGCCTTCGGTCGTGACGAATCGCTGCGTTCCGGGACCAGGAATCGCCGAGTTCGGACATCGCGCAGAAGACGTATCGCTAGGATGTGCGCATGAAAGCCTATCGCCGCGCATATCAACCCGGTGGGTGCTACTTCTTCACGGTGGTGACCCATCGACGAGTGCAATGGTTGACCGTCGACAGCATGCGTATCCGATTGCGAGAGGCGCTTCTGAAAGTCGCGAAGCAGCGGCCGTTCGGAATCGACGCTTTCGTGCTGCTGCCTGACCACCTTCATGCAGTCTGGCGCCTGCCTCAAGGCGACTGCGATTTCTCGAGCCGATGGAGGCTGATCAAGCACCACGCCTCGACGGGCGGCGGGCCAACCTGCGCCTGGCAGCCGCGATTCTGGGAACACGTGTTGCGGGATGAACGCGACTGGCGCCGCCACGTCGACTACGTCCACTACAACCCAGTCAAACATGGGTTGGCACGCGCGCCGGGAGATTGGCCTTACAGCACGTTTGCGCGCGCGGTTGGACGCGGTTGGTACAGTCCTGATTGGGGGCGTTCGGAGCCCCCAGACCTGCCATCCGACGTCGGAGAATAGCGGCGGCTCCGGCCTTCGGCCTTGAGCCGCCCTACCTCTGAGCGCAGCGTGCCGCAGCATTGCGTAGGGCGGATCAAGGCGCGTAGCGCCGGATCCGCCGCTTCCGATCGTCACGAATGACCGATCCCCCGACCACGAATCAGCGCTTGATCGCAGCGTCGCCCCTGCGTCACGCTTCGCGCTTGCGCAGCCGCGACCTTCCATCGAAACGCTACGAAGCCCTTGCCGACGAGATCGAGGCATCGATTCGCGCGGGCACGTTGCGCACGGGCGATCGCCTGCCCTCGGTGCGCCAGGCCGCGGCCAGTCGCGGCGTGCACGCCTCGACGGTGTTCCAGGCCTACTACCGGCTCGAAGCGCGCGGATTGATCCGCGCGCGGGCACGCTCGGGCTACTACGTCGCCGCGGTGCCGCCGCCGGAATTCGAGCGCGTGTCGGCGCCCGCGGGCGAATCGATCGCGGTCGACGTCGGCGAACGCGTGTTCGCGATCCTCAAGGCGACCATGCGGCGCGACGTCGTGCCGCTCGGCTCGGCGTTCCCGAGCCCGCTGCTGTTTCCGCTCGCGCGCCTCGCACGCACGATGGCGGCGACGGTGCAGCGGCTCGATCCGCGCGCGAGCGTCGACCACCTGCACCAGGGCAACGCGGCGTTGCGCCGGCAGATCGCGTTGCGCTATCTCGTCGACGGCCTCTCGATCGATCCCGACGAGCTCGTCGTCACGAACGGCGCGATGGAAGCGCTGCATCTCGGCCTCGCTGCGGTGACGAAGCCGGGCGACGCGGTCGTGGTCGAATCGCCGACGTTCTATGCCGCGCTGCAGGCGCTCGAGCAGCGCGGCCTGCGCGCGATCGAAGTCGCGACGCATCCGCGCGAGGGCATCGAGCTCGCGGCGCTCGCCGACGTGCTCGAGCGCCTGCGCCCGGCCGCGTGCTGGCTCATGACGAACTTCCAGAACCCGCTCGGAAGCCTGATGCCGGAGCCGAAGAAGCGTGCGCTGGTCGAGCTGCTCGCGCGACACGACACGCCGCTGATCGAGGACGACGTCTACGGAGAGCTGTACTTCGGCGCACGTCGACCGCCGCCGGCGAAGGCCTACGACAACGCCGGACTCGTGCTGCACTGTTCGTCGTTCTCCAAATGCCTTGCGCCCGGCTACCGCATCGGCTGGATCGCGCCCGGTCGCCATCTCCAGGCGGTGGCGCGGCTCAAGCTCTCGACCACGCTGACCGCGTCGACGCCGGCCGAAGCGACGATCGCGGCCTACCTCGAGCACGGCGGTTACGACCGCCACCTGCGCAAGCTGCGCGAGGCGCTCGCGCAGCAGCGCGATGCGATGTTCGCGGCGATCGCGCGACACTTTCCCGCGGCGACGCCGACGACGCGACCGGACGGCGGCTACTTCCTCTGGCTCGAGCTGCCGCCCGGCGTCGACGCGATGCAGGTGCACCGGCGCGCGCTCGCACAGTCGATCAGCGTCGCGCCCGGTCCGATCTTCTCCTCGCGCGCGCAGTTCGAGCGCCACCTGCGGCTCAACTACGGCCATGCCCACGACGAGCGCGTCGACGCCGCGCTCGCGGTGCTCGGTCGCCTCGCGACCCCGTGACTGCGACAATACGCGCAGCCTGATCCGGTCGTTTCGGCGCCAGCTGATCGGTATCCGGCCCGCGCGCGCGGGTATCGTGGCGGCGGTCCACCACCGCGGAGCCGCCCATGGCCGGCAAGATCCTCATCGTCACCGCGCTCGCCGCAATCCTCTACCAGCTCGGCGCGGGCCTCTACTTCATGATGGTCGACCACGGTTCGACCGGCCGCACCGTGCGCGCGTTGACGTGGCGCATCGGCTTGTCGGTCGGCCTCATCGTGGTCGTCATGCTCGGCGTCGCGACCGGCTGGATCCAGCCGCACGGCGTCGCGCCGTAAGCCGGGATGCCGCCAGCATGCTTCGCCTCCTCGCATTCCCGCTCGCCGTGCTCCTGTTGGCCACGTCGCCCGCATTCGCCGATGAAGGCATCGCCGAGCACCTCGCCGCATGCGCGGCCTGCCACGGCGCGCACGGCGAAGGCATGCAAGGCGCCGAGTACGTGCCGCACCTCGCCGGCAAGCCGGCCGGTTATCTGTTCGAGCAGCTCGCGGGCTTCCGCGACGGCCGGCGCGTGAACGCGTCCATGACCTGGCTCGTGCAGTTCGCCGACGATGCATGGCTGCACGAGATCGCCGCGTACTACGCCGCGTTGCCGCCGCGCACGCGGGCCGCCGATACCGGCGCGACGCAGCTCACGCCGGAGCGGCGCGAGCGTGCCGAGCGGCTTGTGCACGAGGGCGACCCGGAACACGGGGTGCCTGCATGCAGCGCGTGCCACGGTGCCGGCCTCGCCGGGCTCGAGCCTGGCATTCCTGCGACGGTGGGCCTGCCCGCCGACTACGTGGTCGCGCAGTTCGGCCACTGGCGCAACGGTTCGCGCCGTGCGCGCGAGCCCGACTGCATGCGCGCGGTCGCGCAGGCGCTGTCGCCGGACGACGTCCGCGCGGTGGCGACGTGGCTGTCGCAACAGCCGAACGCGGACGGCATCCGGCCCGCGCGGGCCGGTGCGTTCGTGCCGCCGGTCCCGTGCGGCGCGCTCGACACGCAGGCCGCGCCGTGAGCGCGCGCCGCCTCCTGTTCGCGCTCGCCTGGCTGCTGCTGCCGTTCGTGTTCGCGGCGGTCGCGATCGCTGCCGTGCTGTTCGCGCGCCAGGGCGGCTTCGAGCCGTACCGCATCCCGCACGGCGCTCGCGTCGTCGCGAGCGATCCGGCGACGCTCGCACGTGGCGAGTACCTCGCGCTCATCGGCAACTGCCGCGCCTGCCACACCCCGCGCGCCGGCGTGCCTTTCGCAGGCGGGCGCGCGTTCGCGACCGGCATCGGCACCGTCTACAGCAGCAACATCACGCCCGATCCGGCACACGGCATCGGCGACTGGTCGGCCGACGAGTTCGCGCATGCGATGCGCCATGGCGTGTCGCGCCGCGGCGCGCTCTACCCGGTGTTTCCGTACGCGCATTTCGCCGACGTCGCCGACGTCGACCTCGATGCCATCTACGCCTGGCTGCGCACGCAGCCCGCGAGCGCGTCTGAGCCACCGCCGAACCGGCTCGAGCCACCCGCGGATTCGCGCGCCGCGCTCGTCGGCTGGCGCATGCTGCACTACCGGCCCGACGCGGCGCGCATCGACCCGAACGATCGCGGCCGCTACCTCGTCGAAGGCCTCGGCCATTGCGCGATGTGCCACAGCGCGCGCGGCGAGCGCGGCTCGCTGCCGCCCGAAGGCCATTTCGCGGGCGGACGCATCCCCGGCATCGGATGGTACGCGCCGCCGCTCGATCGCGTGCAGCTCGAGCGCTACTCCGACCAGGAACTCGCCGACTATCTGCGCACCGGCACGTCCGCGCACGGCATCGCGTACGGGCCGATGGCGGAAGTCGTCTACGCGAGCCTGCGCGCACTCACGCCCGACGACGCGCTCGCGATCGCTCGGCATCTCAAGCAGGTCGAGCCCGCCCCGCTGCGCGCGCCGGCGGGCACCGAAGCGGGCGACGACACGGGCAGCCACGGCGCGCAGGTCTACGCGCGCGCGTGCGCCGATTGCCACGGCAGGGACGGCGAGGGCAAGCCCGGTGCGTATCCGCCGCTGCAGGGTTCGGTCGCCGCGACCGCACCCGACGCGACGAATGCGGTGCGCCTCGTGCTCTACGGCGGCATGCCGCCCACGACCGCGGGCGCGCCGCGACCGCACTCGATGCCGCCGTTCGTTCAGCAGCTCGACGCGGGCGAGATCGCCGCGGTCGTCAACCACGTGCGCCGGCGCTGGGGTGCGCGCGATTCGCGCCTCACCGCGCAGGATGTCGAATCGATGCAGGGCATCGTCGTCGATTGAGCGGGAGTACGATGAACGCATTCTTCGAGACCGGCCTTTCCTTCATCCTGTTCCTGCCGACGTTCGCGATCGTCGGCGCGATCTATTGCATCTGGCCGCGTGCGCCGCGCGGGGCGGCGCGCTGGGCGGTTGACCTCGGCGTGCTCGCGCTCGCGGCGGCGGCGAGCATCGTCGCGATGCGCTGGGGCTTCGACGCGAGCACGGGCAGCGGCGGACATCTATGGCCGCAGATCGTCGCGACCCTGCTCGCCTACGGCGTGTTCCTCGCCGTGCTCGCGCTCTCGTGGCCGTTGCGCGCGCGCTGGCTGCGCGGCCGCGGGCAGGCCTGAATCCGCTCACTGGCTGGATCACGCGGGGCGGAAGGCGATCCGGCACGGCGCACGCGTGATCCGGCGAGCCGCGCAGACCGCGACGGCGTCATCGTGGTGAAGGGCGCGAGCGCCATCGGTGCTTCCTGCAGCGCGCGCTTCGTGCCGACGATGGCGCCGTCCGGCAGGGATTCTTCCTGTGCGCCCGATGTGCTACACATCGAGTGCGTCGCGCATCCGCGTC
>NZ_DATDMY010000089.1:0-23274 GCF_036518555.1 Dokdonella sp.
TGGTCCTCGGTGATGTCCTGCGGGGTATTCATCGCGACTCCGGTGGGGAATCCCGGACGACGAGCTCCGAGCCCCTCGTGCGGGTCGGCGCGCCCGCAGGCATCCGGGCCGCCTGTGTGATCGAGCGCTCGCGCCCGTCGCGGGCGGCACCTCCGTGCCGCCGAACGCCGAACTGCCTCGGCGTTCCCGATGCGCGAAACGGCGTATGGTCGGTCGCCCGCGGCCTCAATGCAATGCCGCGCCGAACCGCGCGGGCCGCGGCTGCCAGTGGTCCGTGATATCGGCCGAGACGAGGATGCGCTCGGCGCGTGCGATGAGCCGGTCGCGCGGCACGAAGCCGATGTAGCGCGAGTCCTCGCTGTTGTCGCGGTTGTCGCCGAGCATGAGGTACTGGTCGGCCGGCACGGTCACCGGCCCGAAGCTCGAGCGCGCGGCGCTGCCGGGCAACCACTGCACGACGCGTTCGGAACCCGCGAAGGTCTCCCGCTCGCGTTCGGCGGCGATGCCGTGCTGGCCTACGTGCGCAGGCGATTCGCGGCCGAGCGGCACGTAACGCGCTTCCTCGCCATTGACGAGCAGGCGATTGTCGCGCATCTCGACCGTGTCGCCAGGCAGCGCGACGACGCGCTTGATCAGGCGCGTGCCGTCCTTCGGCGAGGAAAACGTCACGATGTCGCCGCGACGCGGATCGCCGACGTGCGCGAGCACCGTGTCGGAAAACGGAAGGCGCACGTCGTAGGCGAGCCGGTTCACGAGCACGACGTCGCCCTCGAGGATGGTCGGGCGCATCGACGCGGTCGGCACCGGGTTCCAGTCGGCGACCGCGGTGCGGAATACGGCGAGCAGGAGCACGAATGCGACGATGCGGCGGTTCGCGTGCAGCCAGTTCTTCATGGGATGTCTCCGCGGTGCATCGGTTCGGAAGCGGTCGGCGTGGACGATGTGGCGGCCTCAGGGCGTCGGCTCGAACGACGCCGGCACCCGATGCAAGTGGACGCCTCGCCGACCGCCGTCGTCAGCCCTTCGCGGGTGCGACCTGCTGCGCACGCGGCGCCCGCAACGCCAGCGCCTTCAGTGCGTTGAGCGCCTCGTTGAGTGCGTAATCCTGCTGCAGGTCGCGGTTCGCGGCCGGCGGCGTCTCGACCGCGTTGACCTCGTTCGCGCCCTTGAGATGGTTGCGCAGGTCGCGCTCGCCGAGGATCGGCGACGGCTCGCCGTCGCGCTGGCTCAGCGCGAGGTCGGCGAGCGCGATGTCGGGCTCGATGCCTGCGGCCTGGATCGATACGCCGCTCGGCGTGTAATAGCGCGCAGTGGTGAGCTTCACCGCATGGTCGGCGTCGAGCGGCAGCACGGTCTGCACGGAGCCCTTGCCGAACGTGCGCCGCCCCATCAGCAGTGCGCGATGGTTGTCCTTCAGCGCCCCGGCGACGATCTCGGCCGCTGACGCGGTGCCGTTGTCGACGAGCACGACCATCGGCGCACCCGCGAGCAGGTCGCCCGGGGTCGCGCGGAACGTCATCTCGGAATCGTGGACGCGACCGCGCGTGCTGACGATGACGCCGCCGTCGAGGAATTCGTCCCCGACTTCGATCGCGGCCGTGAGCAGGCCACCGGGGTTGCTGCGCAGGTCGAGCACCGCGCCGCGCAGCGGTGCCTTGTTCTCGGTGGCGAGGCGTTCGATGCGCCGGCGCAGCTGCGATCCGGTTTCCGCCTGGAACTGGCTCACGCGCAGGTAAGCGTAACCCGGTTCGAGCACGCGTCCGTTCGCGCTCGCGACGCGGATCACCTCGCGCTTGAGCGGAATGTCGATCGGCAGCGTCTGCCTCTCATGCAGCACGCTGAGCGTGATCGGCGATCCGGGCTTGCCGCGCAGCTGCGCGACCGCACCGTCGAGATCGTCCGACTGCACCGGCTTGCCGTCGATGCGCACGATCGTGTCGCCGGCCTTGATGCCCGCGCGCTCCGCCGGCGAATCGTCGATCGGCGCGATCACCTTGAGGCTGCCGTCGACCTGCACGACCTCGATGCCGAGGCCGGCATAGCTGCCGGTCGTATCCTCGGCGAGGTCTTCCATCTGCTCCTTGCCGAGGTACTCGCTGTGCGGATCGAGCCCGCCGAGCAGGCCGCGGATCGCCGCCTGCATGAGGCGATGGTCGTCGACGTCGTCGACATAGGCCTGCTTGACGAGGCTGTAGACGGCCGTGAACGCGCGAATGTCCGCAAGGTCGAGCGGTGCGTTCTTCGCGGCCGCGGCGGGCGCCTTGGCGTCGACCGCCGGACTCGGGGCGGGCGCAGGCGGTTCATCCGCGAAGACCGGCGTGCATGCGAGAACGAACAGGAGCGTGGACAACAGGTGCTTGGACATCGGACCGGACCTCACGGGTGAACGTCGAGCGGCCGCCCGGCCGCCCCACCACGAAGACGTGCCGCCACGGCCGGTCGAATGCAAGCAGCGACAGGCGATGCGGCGTGCAGCGCGGGGTGCAGTGTAGTCCCACCCTGCCACGCCTGCCCTGCCTTGGACCGCAGTTCCCGCCGAACGTTCAGGCTCAGCGCAGCCAGGCGCGCGGATCCACCGCACGCCCGTTCGCGCGCAGCTCGAAATAGAGGCCGGCCACCTTCTGGCCGCCGCTCGCGCCGCTCGTCGCGATCGTCTCGCCCGCGTCGACCCAGTCGCCGACGTCCTTGAGCAGGGTCTCGTTGCAGCCGTACAGGCTGAGGTAACCGTCGCCGTGGTCGACGATGAGCATGAGGCCGTAGCCGCGCAGCCAGTCGGCGAACGCGACGCGTCCGTGCGAGATCGCGTGCACCGCGCTCCCGGTCTTCGCCGCAAGCAGCAGGCCGCTGCTGCGCTGTCCCGAATCGTCGGCGGCGCCGAACGCGGTCACGACCTTGCCCTGCAGCGGCCAGGAGAGCCGGCCGCGCAGGGTCGCGAACGACGCCGCGCCCGAAAGCTGCCTCGGGATGTCGGCGAATACGTCGCGCAGGCGCTCGAGCAGGTTGCCGAGTTCGGCCTCGTCGCGGCCGAGCGCGGCGATGCGCGCGGCCTGGTCCTTCAACGTCGCCTCCAGGCGCGCGACGAGTTCCGCGCGTGCCGTGCGCTCGCCGTCGAGCTTCGTGCCCTCGGCTGCGCGCGCGTCGCGCGTCGCGGCGAGTTCGGCGCGCGCGGCGCGAATCTGCTCCTGTACGTCGGCGAGCCGGCGCAGGTCGTCGCGCAACCGCTCGATCTGTTCGACCTGCGCGCGCTGGAAATAGCGATGGTAGGCCAGCACGCGCGAGATCGCCGCGACATCGTCCTGCTGCAGCAGCAGCTTGAGTTCCTCGCCGTGGCCGAGCGCGTAAGCCGATCGCAGCAGGCCACCGAGCGCCTCGCGCTGCGTCGCCAGCGTGCGGTCGAGCTTCGCCTTCCCGGCATCGAGTTCGTCGAGGCGCGCCTGCTGCGCGGCGATGTCGCCATCCAGTGCGCGCACGTCGCGCGCGACCGCGGAGAGCGCGAGCTCCTTCTCGCGCAACGCGCGCACGGCCTCGTCGCGTTCGCCGCCCGCCGCACGCTGCTGCTCGGCGAGCGCGCGAAGTTCGGCACGCACGGCATCGAGCTTTTTCTTCGCTTCCTGCTCCTGCGCCGCGCGCTGCGGATCGGGCGCATCCTGCGCGCGCGCGCGCGGCGCGCCGGCGAGCGCCGCCACGAGGCAGCAAAGCGCGATCGCGTGAAGGCGCGGCGCCACTCAGGCGAATTCGACCAGGCTGCGTCCGCTCATCTCGGCCGGCTGCGGCAGTCCCATCAGCGCGAGCACGGTCGGCGCGAGGTCGCGCAGCGCGCCATGGTGAAGCCGGGCGTGGCGACCCACGTAGACGAGCGGCACCGGGCCGACCGTATGCTGCGTGTGCGGCACGCCGTTCTCGTCGACCATCTGCTCGAGGTTGCCGTGATCGGCGCTGACCAGCATCTCGCCGCCGGCGGCGCGGATCGCCGCGACGAGGCGACCGAGCGCGGCGTCGACCGCTTCGGCGGCCTTGATCGCGGCCGCCTCGACGCCGGTATGGCCGACCATGTCCGGATTGGCGATGTTGCAGGCGATGAAGTCGTAGCGGCCCGACCCGATCGCCTCGACGAGGCGGTCGGTGAGTTCGGGGCAGCTCATTTCCGGCTTGAGATCGTAGGTGGCGACCTTCGGACTCGGCACCAGGATGCGATCCTCGCCCGCGAACGGGTCCTCGCGCCCGCCGGAGAAGAAGAACGTCACGTGCGCGTACTTCTCGGTCTCGGCGATGCGCAACTGGGTCAAGCCCCGTGCGGCGAGGACTTCGCCGAGCGTGTTGCGCATCGACTGCGGCGGCCAGGCGACCGCGCTCGCGGCGAGGCCCTGCTCGTATTCGGTCAAGGTCACGAACGCGGCCAGGCGCGGCGCATGCACGCGCGCAAAGCCGTCGAATTCGGCGTCGACGAACGCGTGCGAGAGCTCGCGCGCGCGGTCGGCACGGAAGTTCATGAACACGATCGCATCGCCGTCGGCGACGCGCGCGCCGCCGTCGACGACGGTCGGCTTGACGAACTCGTCGTTCTCGCCGCGCGCGTACGCATCGCGCAGCGCGGTCGCGGCGTCGACCGCGTGGTACTCGGCGACCGCTTCGGCGATCGCGCTCCAGGCGAGCCGCACGCGCTCCCAACGGTGGTCGCGGTCCATTGCGAAGTAGCGGCCGCTCACCGTCGCGATGCGCACGTTGCCGAGCGAGGCACACTTCGCCGCGAGCGCCTCGATGCTCGGCCCGGCGCTGCGCGGCGGCGTGTCGCGACCGTCGAGGAACGCATGCACGGCGACATGCGGTACGCCACGGCGCGCGGCGAGATCGAGCATCGCGACGATGTGGCGCTCGTGGCTGTGCACGCCGCCCGGCGACAGCAGTCCGAGTACGTGCAAGGTGCCGCCGCCGACGCGCGCGGCGTCGCAGGCGCCGACCAGCGCGGGATTGTCGTCGAACGAGCCGTCGGCGATCGCCGCGTCGATGCGAGTGAGGTCCTGGTAGACGATCCGGCCCGAACCGATGTTCATGTGCCCGACTTCGGAATTGCCCATCTGCCCGTGCGGCAGGCCGACGTACTCGCCGTGCGTGTCGACGAGCGTGTTCGGGCATTCGGCGAGCAGGCGCCGCCAGTTCGGGCAGTCGGCCATCGCGATCGCGTTGTGCGCGGTGTCGGCGCGGTAACCCCACCCGTCGAGGATCAGCAGCAGGATCGGCTTGGGTCGTGACACGTGGCACTTTCCGTGGCGTGGGGCTGGCGCCCATGCTAGTGGGGTGTCGGGCAAATATCATCCACCGAGCACCGCGTCGTCGGCCGCGCCACACCCTGTCGACAGCGCTCGACGAGGCGTTTCAACCTTTGCGCGCGGGCGCGCATCCAAGCACCCGACCGTACACATCGGAGACCGCCATGCACTGCAAGACCGCGCTGTCCCTCGCCCTCGCCTCCCTGTTCCTCGCCGCCGGCGCCTCGGGGCGCGGCATCGACGTCGACAAGGTGAACGGCTCGATCCATATCGAGAGCGACCAGCAGGCCGGCTCGTTGAGCACGGTCAACGGATCGATCCGCATCGACGGTGGCGGCAGCGCCACGAAGGTGTCGACCGTGAACGGCGGCATCGAGCTCGGCGACCGCGCGACGGCCGAATCGCTCGAAACCGTCAACGGCGGCATCGAGCTCGGCGCCGGTGCGCGCATCAGCGGCACGGTCGAGGCCGTCAACGGCGGCGTCCGGCTCGGCAAGGGTGCCGACATCGCAGGGCACGCCTCGAACGTCAACGGCCGCTACGTGCTCGACGCGGCGCACATCGGCGGCGGGATCGAGACGGTCAGCGGCGACATCGAGATCGGCGCCGACTCGCGCGTCGAAGGCGGCATCCTCGTCGACAAGCCGCATGGCTGGTCGTGGGGCAAGCAGCGCAACCCGCGCGTCGTGATCGGCCCGCACGCGATCGTCGAGGGCACGCTCGAATTCCGCCGTGACGTCGACCTCTACGTCAGCGACACCGCGAAGGTCGGCCCGATCACGGGCGCGAAGGCCCAGGCCTTCTCCGGCGACCACCCGTAAGGCCGCGGCGACCGGTCCGGTCCGGATGGACGATGCGGTCACGGACGGCCGCTGTTTGAGGACCTGCGAACGCCGCCGGCGCACCAGGATCGACCCGGCGGTCGCGATCGCGGACGGTCGACCCACGACGTAGCGCGCCCGCCGGCGCGAGGCGACATCCATCGCGGCGACGGCATCGCCCGCGCCGTCGCCGCTCCGCCGGCTGCCCGCGTCGCTTGCACCGACGCGGCGGAATGCGCACGATGCGCGGCTTTCACCCTCTCGCGCCCACCATGCCGCTGCTACTGCTCGCCTCGTTCGCGCTCACGATCCTGTGCGCCATCCACGTCGTGCGCAGCGGTCGGCCGCTGTACTGGATCTGGCTGCTGCTGATCGGCTCCTATCTTGCCGTGGCCGTGTACGTGTTCGTCGCGGTACTGCCGGACCTTCGCAACGACCCGCGCAGCCGCACGGCAGCCAGGCGCGTACTCGAGACGGTCGACCCCGAGCGTCGTCGTCGCGCGATCCGGGAGCGGCTCGAGCTCGCCGACACAACCGACAACCGCCGCGCGCTCGCCGAGGAATGCCTTCGCCTCGGCGACTACGGCAACGCAGCCGAACTCTACGCGTCCGTCCTCAAGGGCATCTATGCGACCGAGCCGCCCTTCATGCTCGGGCTCGCGCAGGCGCAGGCGGGCAACGGCGACTTCGCCGCCGCGCGCGCGACGCTCGATGCGCTGATCGCGGCGAATCCCGCATTCCGCTCGACTGACGGCCACTTGCTGTACGCGCGCTGCCTCGAGGAGCTCGGCGAGCACGACGCCGCGCTCGCCGAATACGAGGTACTCGCGCGCAGCTACCCGGGCGAGCAGGCGCGCTACCGCTATGCGAACCTGTTGCGCCGTCGCGACCGCGCGGCCGACGCACGCGCGGTGCTGCAGGACATGCTCAAGCGCGCGCGACTCGCGCCGCGCTACTACCGGCGCAAGGAGCGCGAATGGCTCGACGCCGCGAAACGCGATCTCGGTGCGCTCGGGTCCGGCTGAGCGCCGCCCGCGTCAATCCTTTCCCTGCGTCGCAAGCGCCTTCTCCACGCCCGCGCGCGTGAGCGGGTGGTAGCCCGGCTTCGCCTTCGCATAGACGCCGCGCGCGAACGCGAGGCCGTCCGGCGTCTTCGCGAGTTCCTCGTACAGAGGCAGGATCAGGTAGCGGCGTCCGATGCGCGTCATGTACGCGGCCATCTGCTCGCGCGCGGGGCGGTAGTCGGCGCGGATCGCGGCAAGGTACCAGCGGCGCGCGATCTCCGCATTGGCGGCACCGGTAAGGTGCCAGGCCGCGTCGAACTCGGCCAGCTGCGTTCTCGCCAGCGGCTTCGGCAGGCCGTCGAGGAAGTACATCCACTCGTGGGTGTTCCAACCCTTCGCATCGAGGTCGGCCGCCTTGCGCGTGCCGGCGAGCCATTCACCGCGCTGTTTCGCGATCGAGGCGAAACGTTCCGACGTCGGCACGCTCGCGTCGGCCGGGATGCCCGGTTGCTCGATCCACGCCTTGACCTCGGCGAGGCTCATCTTGCCGGGGTACTTCGCGAGCAGGTTCGGCTCGAGGTACGCGAGCATCTCTTCCGTCGTGATGCTCCGGAACGCGAAGTGGTCGAAGTAGCCGCGCAGATACGCGTCGAATGCGTCGCGCCCGAACTTCACCTCGAGCGTGCGCAGCAGCCATGCGCCCTTCGTGTAGGCGAAGTCGGAACCAGCCTCGTCGGCGTCGCGCGCGTCGAAGTCGGGGACGAGGCGCTGGTCCGGCTTCGGCATCTCGGCGAGCTCGCCGCGCAGTTCGTCGGCGGCGAGGATGAACTCCTCGTCGGCCTGCGTCTTGCCGTAGACCGCCTCGACGATGCGGTTCTCGACGTAGGTCGTGAAACCCTCGTTGAGCCACATGTGCTTCCACGCCGCATTCGTGACGAGGTTGCCGGACCAGGAATGCGCGAGCTCGTGCGCGACGAGCGACACGAGGCTCTTGTCGCCGACGAGCACGGTCGGTGTCGCGAACGTGAGGCGCGGGTTCTCCATGCCACCGAACGGGAAGCTCGGCGGCAGCACGAGGATGTCGTAGCGGCCCCAGCGGTACGGCCCGTACAGCTTTTCGGTCGTCGCGATCATCTTCTCGGTGTCCGCGAACTCCTTCGCCGCGGCCTCGACCACCGACGGCTCCGCGTAGACCGCGCTGCGCGGGCCGGTCTCGCGCACGGCGATGTCGCCGACCGCGATCGCGAGCAGGTACGACGGAATCGGTTTGTCCATCGTGAAGCGGAAGTCGCCGTCGAGCGCGTGGCCGACGTCGTTGTCGGCGCTCATGACCACGCGCAGCGCTTTCGGTGCGCGCACGTGCGCGGCGTAGGTGAAGCGCACCGACGGCGTGTCCTGCAACGGTACCCAGCTGCGCGCGTGGATCGATTCCGACTGCGAGAACATGAACGGATGCCGTTTGCCCGCCGTCTGCGCGGGTGTCATCCACTGCAGACCCGACGCCTGCGGCGCGCTGTGGTACGCGATGCGCACGCTCGTAGCGGGCTGGTCGAGGCGGATGCGCAGCGCCGAACCGCGGATCGGATCGCGCGGATCGAGCGCGTAACCGAGCACTCGCGCCGGACCGCCGACGGCCTGCGCCTCGACGCGCTCGATCGTGAGGTCGCGCGTGTCGAGCACGAGCGTGCGGGCGGCCGGGTCGTGCCAGTCGAGTTGCAGATCGGCCGTACCCGCGAGTTCGCGCTTGCCGAAATCGACGTCGAGATCGAGCGCGACCGCGCGCACGGACACTTCGTCCGTATTCGCGTAGCTGTGCGGGTCGGTCGCCGCCGCGGCATCGACCGCGAGCAGCAGGGGCAGGACGAGCAGGCGCGACAGGGCGGACACGGCGGTACCTCGGTGGCTTGGCGATGGTTGCGGAACGTGGATTGTCGCCGAATTCGCCGTGCGGTTCGCGCGGCGCCGCGCGAACCGGTGGCCGGTGCGGCCAGGGCCCGAGTCGCGGGCGCATCGCGACCGATGCGCCCGCGCGCGCTCAGTGCGCGGCCGCGGCGAGCGCGTGGTCGTAGAAGCGGTCGAGGTCGGCCTTGAACTGCTTCAGCGCATCGACGTTGAGGTAGACCATGTGCCCGGACGGGTAATAGGTGAACGTGACGTTGCCGCGCAGCGAGGCATCGAGCTGCATGTGCGAGAGGTCGTACTCGGTCGCGAAGAACGGCGTCGCGAGGTCGAACCAGCCGTTCGCCGACAGCACCTGCAGCTTCGGGTTCTCGCGCATCGCGCGCGCAAGGTCGGCGGCGACGTACGGCACGCGCTGCGGGAAACGCGCGCCCGGCTGCTCGTGCTTCCAGTCCCACGCGCGGATGATGTCGGGACCCGTGCGCACGTAGGGCGTGTCGCTGCTCCATTTCAGCGTGTCCTGCGCGTAATGGTTGAATGCGGCGATGTACGCGCCCGTGATCGCGGTCGAGGACGGATCGAACTCGGGATTCTCGCCGGCGGCGTCGAGGTCGATGCCCTCGTAGCGGCCGTCGTAGCGTCCGACCGTGCGCCGCTCGTCGCGCAGCAGCTCCTTGCGGAAGCGGCTCTGGTTCACGCGCAGGTTCGCCTCCTTCAGGTACTGCGCCGACAGTCCGGTGTAGCGCGAGAGCTTCGTCGCCATCGCGTCGAGCTCGGCCGGCGCCAGGTCCTGCCCTTTCGCGAGCGCGGCCGCATAGTCGCCCGCGGCGAACGCACGCGCCTGGGCGAGGAATGCGTCGAGGTCGGCCGGCTTGTCGGGCACCTTGTCGTGGTACCACGCGATCGCCGCGAGCGTCGGCAGCGCGCCGACGTAGGTGTGGTCGAGGCCGGGCGAGTTGGCGCCGTAGTTGAGGATCGACGACAGCAGCACGACGCCGTTGAAGGCCATGCCGTCGTTCTGCAGCTTGTCGACGAGCCCGGCCGAGCGCGTCGTGCCGTAGGACTCCCCGAACAGGAATTTCGGCGCGTTCCAGCGTCGGTTGATCGTCACGTAGCGCGTGATCGCCTTCGCGAATGCATCGAGGTCCTGGTCGACGCCCCAGAAGTCCTTGCCCTTGCCCTTGCCGACCGGCGTCGAGAACCCGGTGCCGACCGCGTCGATGAAGACGAGGTCGCTGCGGTCGACGAGGCTGTACGCGTTCGGCACGAGCCGGTACGGCGGCGGCGCGGTCGCCGCCGCGCTCGCCGATTCGACGCGCACGGGCGCGACCGAACCCATGTGCAGCCACACGCTCGGCGAACCCGGACCGCCGTTGTAGAAGAACGTGACCGGCCGCTCGCCCGCGCCGCGCGCGGCGTCGGCGGTGTAAGCGACGTAGAACACGCTCGCATTCGGCGTATTGTCCTTGTCCCGGATGAGCACGTTGCCCGCGGTCGCCGTGTAGCGCACCGTGCGGCCGCCGACCTCGACGCTGCCGTGCGAGACCGACGTCCTCTCCGGCGGAACGGGCTTCTCGTCCTTCTTCGCCGACTTCGCGTCCTTGTCCGCGGACTCGGCGTCCTTGTCCTCCTCGGCCGCGTGGACGGCGAACGAAGACACGAGCAGCAGCGAGGCGAGCAGCGCCCCGAACGGTTTGCGACGCATCACGGAAACCCCCGCCTGGCCGATACGAAGCGCCCAGCCTGCTCCGGCGCCCGCTGCGTCGCCCGTGACGAAAGTGCCGGTCCGGTGTAAACGCGATGCAAAGACCGCTTCGCCGCCAGCCCTCGCCACGCCGCCATCGTCCGGCACGGCGCGAGCACGCGGGCGACCCGCGGCCGCCCGCGCACGCGACGCGACTCAGACGCGGTAGCCGCGATGGATCGCGACGATGCCCGCGGACAGGTTGCGCACGTCGACGCGCGCGAGGCCGGCGGCCTCCATCATCGCCTTGAGCGTGGCCTGGTCGGGGTGCTTGCGGATCGACTCGGCGAGGTAGCGGTAGCTCGCGGCGTCACCCGCGATGAGCGCGCCGATGCGTGGCAGCACCTGGAACGAATGGAAGTCGTACAGCGGCTTGAGGAATTCGGCGCGCACGCTGGAAAACTCGAGCACGAGCGCGCGGCCACCGATCTTGAGCACGCGATGGATCTCGGCGAGCGCGTTCTCCTTGCGCGTGACGTTGCGCAGGCCGAACGCCATCGTCACGCAGTCGAAGCTGCGGTCGGGGAACGGCAGCGCTTCGGCGTCCATGCGCGACCAGTCGAGTCCGCGCACGAGGCCGCGGTCGAGCAGGCGGTCGCGACCGACGCGCAGCATGTCGCCGTTGATGTCGCCGACGACGACGCGGCCCGTGCCGGCTGCCGTCGGCCTCACCTTCGGCAGCAACAGCGCGGCGATGTCGCCGGTGCCGCCGGCGAGGTCGAGCACGACGTCGCCTTCGCGCACGCCGCTGGTCGCGACGAAATAGCGCTTCCAGAGCCGATGCACGCCGAACGACATGAGGTCGTTCATGATGTCGTACCTGCGCGCGACCGAGGTGAACACTTCGCCGACGAGGCGCGCCTTGTCGGACTCGGGCACGTCGCGATAGCCGAAGTGGGTGGTGCCGCGCTTGCCGGTCGTTTCGCTCATGGCGCGCATGGTACCGCAGGCATGGTGCGGCCTGCGTTGCGCCGGCGGCCGCGAGCCGCATAATGCGCGGGGCGCTCCGCGGGGGCGGCCGCGCGCGGCGTCGCGCCGCAGGGGCGGGGGAGCATCGACATGCTGGTCTGGTGGCTCGGCGCGATCGCGCTGTTCGTGGTGGCGGCCGCGATCGTGCTGTTCAACGATCTCGTCGCCGCGCGCAACCAGGTGCGCTCGGCGTGGAGCGACATCGACGTGCAACTCACGCGGCGGCACGACCTCGTGCCGCAACTGGTCGCCGCCGTGCAGGGCTACGCCGGTCACGAGCGCGCGACGCTGGCGCTCGTGACCGAGCTGCGCACGCGCGCGATGGCTGCGGCGACGCTGCAGGACAAGGCGCAACTGGAAGGCGAACTCGCCACGCAGGTGCAGCGGATCCTCGCGTTGCAGGAGAGCTACCCGGACCTCAAGGCAAGCGGCAACTTCCTCGGGTTGCAGCGCGACCTCGTCGAGATCGAGGACCACCTGCAGTACGCGCGGCGCTTCTACAACGGCGCGGTACGCGACCTCAACACGATGATCGAATCGTTCCCGTCGCTGCTCGTCGCGCGCGCGGCGAATTTCCGCCCCGCCGAGTTCTTCCGCCAGGGCGAAGGCCAGGAGGCGCCGCAGTGAAGCTTGCAACGTGCATCGCGTGGCTGCTCGCCACGGCGTTCTTCTGGCCCCTCGGGGCGGCCGCCGACGAGCGCATCCTGTCGTTCCAGAGCGCGATCGAAGTCGCGGCCGATGGTGGCATGGAGGTCACCGAGACGATCCGCGTGCGCGCGGAGGGCGTGAGCATCCGCCATGGCATCTACCGCGATTTCCCGACCGATTACGAGGATCGCTGGCGCAACGCGGTGCACGTGGCGTTCGAACCGCGCGCACTGACCCGTGACGGCAGGACCGAGCCGTTCCATTCCGAGCGCCACGGGAACGGCGTGCGCGTCTACTTCGGTTCGAAGGAGACGACGCTCGCGCCCGGCGAGTACACCTACTCGTTCGATTACCACACGAGCCGCCAACTCGGCTTCTTCGCCGACCACGACGAGCTCTACTGGAACGCGACCGGCAACGGTTGGGACTTCCCGATCGACGAAGCCGTCGCGACCGTGACCTTGCCCGGATCGATACCGGAGGCGGAGCTGCGCCTCGACGCCTATACGGGCCCCGAGGGCGCGCAAGGCAGGGACTGGAGCGCGCATGCCGACGGCGAGTCGCGCGCGGTGTTCGCAACGACGCGCACGCTCGCGCCGCAGGAGGGGCTCACGATCGCGGTCGGCTTCCCGAAAGGCGTCGTCGCCGCGCCCACCGGGCGGCAGCGTGTCGCGTGGTTCCTCGGCGACAACGCGGGCGTGCTCGCGCTGGTGGCCGGGCTGTTGTTCGTGCTCGCCTACTATTCGGTGCAGTGGGCCCGCGTCGGGCGCGATCCGAGGCCGGGCACGATCATCCCGCTTTACGAGCCGCCGGCCGGCCACACGCCCGGCGCGCTCCGCTACGTCGAACGCATGGGGTGGGACGACCGCTGTGTCGCCGCCGACATCGTCGACGCCGCCGTGCGCGGCGCGATCCGCATCGCCGACGACGACGGCGACTACCGCATCGAGCGCGCGGGCAAGGCCGAGCTGCCGGGGTTCGAATCGCGGCTCGTCGCCGACCTTCTCGGCGGCGACGATGCGTTCACGTTCAAGCCGTCCTCGCACGCGCGCATCTCTAAGGCGCTCGACGCGCACAAGAAGGCGCTGAAGGCCGCCTACGCCGACAGCCACTTCCGCAAGAACAGCGGCCTCGTCGTGATCGGCGCGCTCGTCACCGTCGCGGCCGTGATCGGCGCGGCCCTGCTCATCGGCGACACGGGTCGCACCGCGGGCGCCGTGTTCATGCTGGTCTGGCTCAGCGGCTGGAGCGTCGGCGTATTCGCCTTGTGTGCGAAGGTCGTGAGCGCGTGGCGCATGGCGGGACGCGGATCGCTCGGCAAGCGCACTGCGGCCACGGTCGGGGCGATCTTCCTCAGCGTGTTCGCCTTGCCGTTCGTCGCGGGCGAGGTGTTCGGACTCGGGGCGCTCGTGATGCTCGCGGGCGTCGCGTTCGCGATCGCGATCGTCGCCCTGATCGCGACCAACGTCGTGTTCGCCTGGCTCATGAAGGCGCCGACGACGACCGGGCGCCGCCTGCTCGACCAGATCGCCGGCCTGCGCCTCTACCTCGGCGTCGCCGAACGCGACGAACTCGCCGCGCAGAAGGCGCCGCCGATGAGCGCGGATCAGTTCCATCGCATGCTGCCGTACGCGCTCGCGCTCGGCGTCGAGGAGAACTGGACCGATCGGTTCGCGGCTGCGGTCGGGCCGGCCGCCGCGGCAGCGGCCGTGGCGGGCGCGGGCTGGTATCACGGCGCGTCGATCGGCAATGTCAGCGGCTTCGCGAGCGACCTCGGCTCCTCGTTCGGTAGCGCGATCTCGTCGTCGTCGAGCGCACCCGGCTCGTCGTCGGGCGGCGGTGGTGGCGGGTCGTCGGGTGGCGGCGGCGGTGGTGGTGGCGGCGGCGGCTGGTAGGCCCGATCAGCGCGCGAGTCCGTTCGCGGCCAATGCATCGAGATACGCCTGCCAGTTGCGCGCGTGGTCGCGGCCGAGTTCATGCAGCACGCCCCACGAGAACAGGCCGCTCGCATGGCCGTCGGAGAACCGCAGCAGCACCGCGTAGTTGCCGACCGGCTCGACCGCGTCGATCGCGACGTCGTGCTTGCCGGCAACGAGCACCTTCTGCCCCGGACCGTGGCCCTGCACTTCCGCGCTCGGCGAGTGCACGCGCAGGTACTCGGCGGGCAAGCGGTAGGTCGCGCCGTCGTCGAACGCCACTTCCAGCGCGTGCGACGCGCGATGCAGCACGATGCGGATCGGAACGGGTGCGCTCATCGTCGTCCAGTGTCGCCCGCCACGTGCGGGATTGAAAACCATCTACACGCGAAGCGGCTGCTCATGGAACGTGCGGCCCTGGATGGCCGCTCCGCACTCGCCTTGCTCGTGCCGCGCCGACGTCCGGAACGTCGCGGTCGAGGCGCGATTCCGGACGAGCGCGGGGCCTAATGGAGCTGCTGCGGCGCACGCGGCTGTTGCGGGTCGCCGGGCAAGCCGGCCACTTGCCACAACGCGTCGAGGTAACCCGAGCCGAACCCGATCGAACCGAGCCCGTCGAGTTCGTACGCGCCCGTGTCGGGATACCAGCGCGCGTTCGGATCGAGTTCGCGCAGCACGAGCGCATTCGGCTCGACCTCGGTGAGCTGCCCGACGTAGCTGATCTCGCCCTCGTCGTCCTCGATCATGTTGAGCGAGATCAACGGGGCATACGCCATCGCCGAGCGCGCGATCGCGGCCCAGTCGTCGAGTTCGAACTCGTCGGGCACCTTGAGCGCCTCGCCGCGCAACGCGAGCGCCTTCTCGACGAACTCGCGCGAAGGGTCCTCTTCGATCGCGCTGATGTCGGCGATCGCGATCGCGATATAGCCGTCGAAGCGCATCGCGTCGCCGACTTCGGCGACGAGGCAGAAATCGCGCGACAGGGCGACCACGTAGCCGTGGATCACGCCCGCGTGCAGGCGCTCGCGCAGGATGCGCAGGGGGAGGCGTTGCTCGAACGCCTCGCGAAGCTCGGCGCGCACGCCGCGCGCCTTGAACGGAACTACGGTAGTCATGTGTGTATGGTCCGGCACTCGGGCCCGTGGCGCAACCGCACCGCGCCCATGGCTCGCTCTATCCTGAACGTAGGCAACGTTCCACGAACCTCAGATCGGGGCGATCGGGGCGGAATTCCACGCCGGCCTCAAAGTATGTAGCGCGACAGATCCTCGTCGCGAACGAGTCCGCCGAGGCGGGCGTCGACGTACGCCGCGTCGATGCGGTAGTGGTGGCCGCCGCGATCGGAGGCTTCGTACGAGATCTCGTCCAGCAGCCGTTCGAGCACCGTGTGCAGGCGGCGCGCGCCGATATTCTCGGTGCGCTCGTTGACCTGGAACGCGATCTCCGCGAGCCGCGCGATGCCGTCCTCGACGAACTCGATCGTGACGCCCTCGGTCGCGAGCAGTGCCGCGTACTGCTTCGTCAACGCATGCTGCGGTTCGGCGAGGATGCGCCGGAAGTCGTGCGCGCCGAGCGCTGCGAGTTCGACCCGGATCGGGAATCGACCTTGCAGCTCCGGCACGAGGTCGGACGGCTTGGCGAGCGAGAACGCGCCGGAGGCGATGAACAGGATGTGATCGGTGCGCACGATGCCGTATTTCGTCGACACCGCCGAACCCTCCACGAGCGGCAGCAGGTCGCGCTGCACGCCTTCGCGCGAGACGCCCGCGCCGCTGAACTCGCCGCGTTGCGCGACCTTGTCGATCTCGTCGATGAAGACGATGCCGTTCTGCTCCGCGCTCGCGATCGCCTGTGCCTTGATCTCCTCGTCGTTGACGAGCTTGCCGGCCTCTTCCTCGACCAGCATCGGTCGCGCCTGCGAGATCGGCAACTTGCGCGCCTGCGACTTCTGGCCCTGCAGCGACTGGAACATGCCGCGCAGCTGGCTCGTCATTTCTTCCATGCCGGGCGGCGCCATGATCTCGACCCCGATGTTCTGCGCGAACTCGAGTTCGATCTCGCGCGCGTCGAGCGCGCCTTCGCGCAGCTGCTTGCGCAGCTTCTGGCGCGTGTCCGACTCGCCCGGATCGGCTGCGGGTTCGCCAGCGAATCCGTGCAACTGCCGGCGCGGCAACAGCGCGTCGAGGATGCGTTCCTCCGCACGGTCCTCGGCCTGCGACCGCACGCGCGCCTTCGCCTGCTCGCGCGCCATCTTCACCGCGGCGTCGGCGAGGTCGCGCACGATCTGTTCGACGTCCTTGCCGACGTAGCCGACCTCGGTGAACTTGGTCGCCTCGACCTTGATGAACGGCGCGTTCGCGAGCGCGGCGAGGCGGCGCGCGATCTCGGTCTTGCCGACGCCGGTCGGTCCGATCATGAGGATGTTCTTCGGCGTGACTTCCTCGCGCAGCACCGGATCGAGCTGCATGCGCCGCCAGCGATTGCGCAACGCGATCGCGACCGCGCGCTTGGCCGCGGTCTGGCCGATGATGTAGCGGTCGAGCTCGTCGACGATCTCGCGGGGAGTGAGTTCGCTCATGGTTCTACGGGCCTGGGGCTGGGGGCGAGGAAGCGTGTGGTGCGCGAGCGTCCCGGCCCGGCCAGCCACCCCTTCGGCCCTGCTTGGTCAAAGTTCTTCGATCGAAATGTTGTGATTCGTGTAGATGCAGATGTCGCCGGCGATGCCGAGCGCCTTCGCGACGATCGTGCGTGCGTCGAGATCGCTGTTCTCGAGCAGCACCTTCGCCGCGGCGAGCGCGTACGGACCGCCCGAGCCGATCGCGATGATGCCCAGCTCCGGTTCGAGCACGTCGCCGTTGCCGGAGATCAGCAGCGAGGTGTCCTTGTCGGCGACCGCGAGCATCGCCTCGAGCCGGCCGAGGCTACGATCCGTGCGCCAGTCCTTGGCCAGCTCGACCGCGGCGCGCGTGAGGTTCGCGCCGTGCTTGTCGAGCTTGGCCTCGAACAACTCGAACAGCGTGAACGCGTCGGCGGTCGCGCCTGCGAAACCCGCGAGCACGTCGCCCTTGCCGAGCCGGCGAATCTTGCGCGCGTTCGCCTTCATGACCGTGTTGCCGAGCGTGACCTGGCCGTCGCCGCCGATCACGACCTTGCCGTTTCGGCGCACGGAGACGATGGTCGTGGCGTGGAAGCTATCCATGGCGGCTCCTGCTGCGGAACGATGCAGATGGGGCTTCATTGCGACCGTTGCAAGCCGAATACAGCAGAGATTGAACCACGAAGGACACGAAGGACACGAAGAAGAAACCCTTGAAATGACGGCCAGGCCGGCCAGGCGACGGCAGAGGCTCGAAGATCATCTTCTCTTCGTGTCCTTCGTGTCCTTCGTGGTTCAGGCTTCTGGCATCCCGGCCTCAGTCGGCATTGCGGCGCTTGGCACGCGGATGCGCCGCGTCGTAGACCTTCGCGAGATGCTGGAAATCGAGGTGCGTGTAGATCTGCGTCGTGCCGATGTCGGCATGGCCGAGCAGCTCCTGCACCGCGCGCAGGTCGCCCGAGGATTCGAGCAGGTGGCTCGCGCACGAATGGCGCAGCAGGTGCGGATACACGCGCTTCCACACGCCCTGTTCCTGCGCGCGCTTCTTCAGCCGCGCGCGCACGCCGTTCGGCGTCAGCGGCGCGCCGCGGCGGCCGCGCACGAGCGGGTCGTCGTCGCGGCATCCGTCCTGCTCGCGCAGCGCGACGAGCGCCGCGAGCGCCTTCGCGCCGACCGGCACGATGCGCGTCTTGTTGCCCTTGCCGGTCACGCGCAGCGAGCCGTCGCCCGCGTCGAGGTCGCGCCATCGCACGCCGCAGAGTTCGGCGACGCGCAGGCCACTCGAGTACAGCAGCTCGAGCAGCGCTCGATCGCGCACGGATTCCGGATCGTCGCCGGGCACCTCGACGAGTGCGCTCATTTCGTCGGTATCGAGCACTTCGGGCAGCTTGCGCTTGACCTTCGGCGAACGCAGGCCGGTCGCGGGATTGATCGCGACGTCGCCTTCGCGCGCGAGCCAGCGGAAGAAGCTGCGCCACGCCGAGGCGATGCCGCGCAACGTCGACGGCGAGTAGCCGCGGCGACGATGCCGTTCGGCGAGGAGCGCCTGCGCCTGATCCGGCTTGAGGTCGCGCCAACGCGACAGGCCCTGCTCCCCGGCGTGCTCGGCGAGCTGCCCGATCGCATGCGCGTAGTGCTCGACCGTGCTCGCCGAATAGCGCCGCTCGTCGCGCAGGTAGTGCAGGAAACGGTCGACCGCGGCGCCGAGGTCGGTATCGCTCGCGGCGACCGCGTCCATCACGCGGGGTAACGCGCGATCGCGGTCGAGATCGCTTCGCCGATGAGCTTGAGGAAAACCGTGCCCATGCCCGGATGGAAGCGGTTCGCGTCGTGGCTGCCGATCGCGAGCATGCCGGTCGAACCGATCGGCAACAGCACGGCCGACTGCACCTCGCGCGAGCGCGCCGCGAACAGCGCGTCGAGCTTGTCCTCCTGCAAGCGCCCGCACAGCGGCTCGGCGCGCTTGAAGAACTCGGAGAACGCGGGGAACGCGACCGTGCCCGCAGGCTCGACGATGAGCCATTCGGCGACCGGCAGATCCGGGTCCGTGCGGAACAGCACGAGGCGAACGAGGTCGGTGTGGAAGTCCTCGGTCAGCGCCGCGACGACGGCGTTGGTCGTTTCGGCGAGGCTGCGTGCGCGCATCAGCGCGAGCGTCAGCGTGTGCACGCGCACCATGAGCGCTTCGTTCTCGTGCGCGATCTCGACCAGGTCGTGCAGGCGCCTGCCGAGTTCGCGGTTCTTGTCGCGGAGCACGTCGAGCTGGTAGCTCGCGAGCGACGCCGCCTGGCCCTGTTCGCGCGGCAGCACGAGCGCCATCGCGATGTCGGGGAACTCGCGCAGGAATTCCGGATGGCGGCGCAGGTAGCTCGCGACTTCCATCGCGTCCAGTCCTTCCTTGATGCTGAGTTCGCTCATGGTTTCCTCGTGGCTTCCGGGGCGATGGCGCCGGTCGCGCGCCCGGCGATCTCGCCGTCGAACACGAACGCCGCGGGCCCGCGCATCCATACCGGGTGGCCGGGGCCGTCCCAGCGCAGCTCGAGTTCGCCGCCCGGCAAGGCGACGCGGACCTCGGCGTCGACTTTAGCGCGCCGGCGCAGCACCGCAACCGCGGCGCAGGCGCCGCTGCCGCAGGCGAGCGTTTCGCCGACGCCGCGCTCCCACACGCGCAGGCGGATCGCGCCGCGGGAGACCACTTCGGCGAATCCGACGTTGCACCGTTGCGGGAACGCGGGCGCGTACTCGATCTGCGGCCCGAGCACGGCGACCGGTGCCGCAGCGACGTCGTCGACCTCGACCAGCGCATGCGGATTGCCCATCGACACCGCGCCGATCTCGACCTCGCGACCGACGACGTCGATCGCATACGCGTCGCTTTCGGCATCGGCCGCGAACGGGATCGCCGCAGGCGCGAAGCGCGGCTCGCCCATGTCGACGCGCACGCTGTCGTCACCGAGCAGCTCCACCGCAACCGCACCCGAAGGACTCTCGAGCCGAGTCATCCCTGCACCGAGTGCGCCCGCGCGGGCAAGCCAGGCGGCGACGCAACGCACGCCGTTGCCGCACTGGCCCGCGCTCGAACCGTCCGAGTTCCAGATGCCGTAGGCGAAACTGCAGGACGGATCGCGCGCGCGCTCGATCGTGAGCAACTGGTCGAAGCCGATGCCGAAATGACGATCGCCGAGCCAGCGGATTGCCGGCGCATCGAGCGCGAAAGGTGTCGTGCGCGCATCGACCACGACGAAGTCGTTGCCGAGACCGTGCATCTTGGTGAAGCGCAGCGACATGCGTTCAGGGCGTCGCGGATGGCGTGCCCTGCGCTGCCACCGCCGGCTTGACGAGCGGGCCCTTGTTGCCGCAGGCGGCGAGCAGCAGCAGCGCGAGCAGCAGCGCGGCGCGAGAAAGGTGGCGAATCGGCATGGCGGGATCCGGCATGTGGGCCTGGTGCGGGAGTATAGCGGCGGTTCACGGATGGGGCCGGTATGCTAACTGCCGGACCCCGCGGAGCCGCCCTGCGATGTCGCTGACACCGTTCCTCGTCGCACTGTTCGCGTTCGCCGCGATCTGCCTGCTGTTCGCGGCAGGCCATGGGGTCCATGCGCGTCGCCGCTGGCGCGAGCGTCGCCGCTTCGCGGCAACGCTGCGCGTCGCCTGGTGCATGGTGTTCTTCGCGCTCGCACTGCTCGGCGCTTTCGCGGGCACCACGCTGGTCGGTTATCGACGGCTCGTGGCGGAGGTTCCGGTCGCCCACATCGAGGCGCGGGCGCTCGGGGCCCAGCGCTACGCCATCGACGTCTCGACCCCGGACGGCGGACATCGCCGGGTCGAACTGGCGGGCGACGACTGGCAGCTCGACGCGCGCGTGATCAAATGGACGCCGCGCGCGGTCATGCTCGGCGCGCAGCCGCTGTACCGCCTCGATCGCGTCGGCGGCCGCTATCGCGACGTCGCGCAGGAGCGCAGCGCGGCGAGGACCGTCGTCGCCCTCGACGACGCGCGCTGGCCCGACCTGTGGACGCTCAAGCGCGCGTTCCCCGAGTGGCTTCCCTGGGTGGATGCCGACTACGGCAGTGCCGCCTACCTGCCGCTCGTCGACGGCGGTCGCTACGACGTCACGCTCGCGGCCGCGGGCGGGCTCGTCGCGCGGCCCGCCGATGCCGCGACCGCGCAGAAGCTGCGCGCCGACCGCGGCTAGCCGGGCGCGGCGAGCAGTTTCTCGTAGCGGCGCGCGTCGGCGCCGTCCTTGTAGTAGGCCGGGTGCACGCCGAACGCCCGGTAGCCGGCACGCTCGTACAGGGCTTGCGCGGCGGCGTTGTCGCTGCGCACCTCGAGGCGCACGCGACGACCGCCGCGCGCGCGCGCCGCCTGCTCGGCGGCGTCGAGCAGCGCCCGGCCGATGCCGCCGCCGCGCTCGCCCGCGGCTACGGCGATCGAATACAGCCGCGCAATGTCGGTGCCGCGGCGATGGAACACGACCGCAGCGCCGATCGGCCGGTCGTCGCGCACGGCGACGACGACGTCGGCGCTCGTGCTGCGCAGGTGCCGCCGCCACTGCCGCGCGCTCATGCGATCGAGTGCGAAGGTGGACTGTTCGAGCGCGACGAGGGCGCCGAGGTCGTCGAAGCGCGCACGGCGCACCTGCACCGGCGTGGCGACGATGGGCGAAGGAGCGGATGCGGCTGGCGCGGGCACGCCGCGCAGCCTAGTGCGCGGACGCCGGGGCCCGCAAGCGCGGCAGTACCGCCGCGCGAGGCCTGCCGCCGGCTGAATCGCACGGGCGGCGCGCCCTGCACGCCGGTGCGCGGCTGTGTCAAACTGCGCGCCCGTCATGCTGCTGCCGCCCTCGCCCATCCCGTCGTCGCCGCGGCGCCCTGCAGCGGACCGTGGCGCCCGCCCCCTCGAACCCGCATCCAGGCCCTGCGCATGAGCCGGCTCGTCATCGTCGTGGAAAAAGCCTCGGACTGGGGCTCCTACTACCCGTCCGACAACGTCGTGACCGCGCAGGACTACCTCAAGGAACCGATCGGCGCCGACGACGAGCGCACCCAGGTCATCAACCTGTGCCGCAGCTACAAGTATCTCGGCACCGGCTACTACGTGTCGTTGCTGGCGGAGGCGCGCGGCCACAAGGTGATTCCGTCGGTGCGCACGATCAACGACCTGCGCCGGCGTTCGCTGTACGGCCTCGACATCGACGACCTCAACCAGAAGCTCGCGAAGTCCCTGCCCGACGGCGGCCGCGACACGACCGACTTCGGGGTGCTCGTCTACTTCGGCGAGACCTCGTCGGGCAGCATCGAGGACATCGCGCGGCAGGTCTTCGAGGCCTTCCCGTGCCCGATCCTGCGCATCGAGTTCGAGCGCGAGCGCGTCTGGCAGATCGCCGCGATCAAGCCGACCGGGCTGCATACGCTGTCCGACCCGCAGGAAGACGCGTTCGCGCAGTCGCTCGACAAGTTCTCGAAGAAGCTCTGGCGCAAGCCGCGCGCGCGCAGGAAGTTCCGCTTCGATCTCGCGATGCTCGCCGATCCCGGCGACCCGATGCCGCCTTCGAACAAGCGCGCACTGAAGTCGTTCGTCGAAGCGGGGGCCGAGCTCGGCATCGAGGTCGACACGCTCACGAAGAACGACTTCACGCGGCTCGCCGAGTACGACGGCCTGTTCATCCGCGAGACCACCGCGCTCGACAACCACACCTACCGCTTCGCGAACAGGGCGGAGAAGGAGGACATGGTCGTC
The DNA here is from genome assembly GCF_036518555.1 of Dokdonella sp. Taxonomy (GTDB): domain Bacteria; phylum Pseudomonadota; class Gammaproteobacteria; order Xanthomonadales; family Rhodanobacteraceae; genus Dokdonella_A. The sequence goes on from NZ_DATDMY010000089.1 coordinate 22,604, forward strand.
ATCGACGATCCGAGCTCGATCCTCAAGTGCACGAACAAGATCTACCTGCACGATCTGCTGCGGTCGCGCAAGCTGGCGACGCCGCGCACCGAGATCCTCTACCGCGACGACCCGAAGAAGCTCGCCGAACTGCCCGACCTGCTCGGTTTCCCGATCGTGCTCAAGATCCCCGACGGCTCGTTCTCGCGCGGCATCGTCAAGGTCGAGGACCCGGCGCAGCTGAAGGCCGCGGTCGACGACCTGTTCCAGCACACCGCGCTCGTGCTCGCGCAGGAATTCATGTTCACGGAGTTCGACTGGCGCGTCGGCATCCTCAATCGCGAGCCGCTGTACGCGTGCAAGTACTACATGTCGCGCGGACACTGGCAGATCTACAACCACGGCGCGAAGGGCACGGCCAAATCGGGCGGGTTCGAGACCCTGCCCGTGCGCTCCGCGCCCGCCGACGTCCTCAAGCTCGCGCTCAAGGCGACCGCGCCGATCGGCGACGGCCTGTACGGCGTCGACCTCAAGCAGGCCGCCGACCGCCTCGTCGTCATCGAGGTGAACGACAACCCGTCGATCGACGCCGGCGTCGAGGACGCCTACCTCGGCGACGACCTCTATCGACGCATCATGGACGAGTTCCTGCGCCGTATGGAGCGCAAGCGCCTCGGCCAGCGTGGCTGAAC
>NZ_DATDMY010000090.1:0-3373 GCF_036518555.1 Dokdonella sp.
GGGACGCGGCGTCGAGGGTGCGCGCGCGCATCCGCCACGACCTGTCCGGCGTCGCCGGCGGTACTACGTTCCGTGGCCGGACATCGGCCGCTGCACCGCACGATAGAGCATTTCGGCGCGCGGCGGGAGCGGTGCCCCTCGCGCACGCGAGGCGCGCGCGAACCGGATCGCGCCCGTGCCGGTGCGGGGCGACGCGCTGCGCAGGACGAGTTCGCGACGACGCACGACGCCCGAAGCGGAGCGACGCGTCGTCGACGCCAACGCTCCGACAGCGCCCGTCCCGCGCGCATCGACCTGCTTCGACGACGTGCTTCGCCCGGCGGAACAGGTGCCGGTCACTGCGGCTGGCCGGCAGGACGTCCGCTCGACCACGCGGGTGGACGTCGGCGGTCCCATTGCCGCGCGCCTCACATGGTTACCGGTGAGGGGCGCCGCTCACTGCGTGCAGCCGCTCCACCAGCACGGGTTCGCATCGATGAAGCCGAGCAAGGCCTGCTGCTTCGGCGTGTCCTGCTCGTCGAGGTACTCGACGGCGCCCCAACTGCCGAACTTGCCGTAGCCGCTCGACGCGGTGAAGTTCATGAACAGTTCGCCGCCGCCTGCGCGCCAGTCGGCGAGGTGCTGCGAATAGGCGGCGCCCATGCGCGCGTCGCGGTTCGCGCTCGTGAACAGTGCGGTGATCGCGTCGTTGTTCTCGACACCGAGGATGCCGACGAGGTGCTGGCCACCTTCGTAGCTGACGAGGTGCAGGCCGCGCGCGGTCGCGGCCTCTCGATGCGCGGCGATCCAGTCGCGCACGTCGGCGAGCGCGCCGCCGGCGGGGCCGCCCGCGATCTGGCCGCCGCTTTCGATCTCCGCGAACAAGGTTGCGAGCGACCAGCCCTGCACGGTCGCCGCGGTGCCGGGGCCGTCGAGGTAGCCGCCGAAATACGGCGCGATCGCGACCGCGTCGATACCGTGCGCGCGGCAAGGCGCGCCCGCGCTCCACAGCGGGCAGTCGGCCGACTGCTCCTGCGTGTAGGCGTTCGCGGCCTGCGCGCCGAGGACACAGGTCACGCGCGAGGCGTCACTGCCCCATGCCGCCTTCCAGAGGTCGCACATCTGCGCGGTGCGTTCGCCGTGCCAGTTGAGGCGTCGGTCGAAGCCGGAGCCGACGTCGCCGTACTCGGCCGTGCCCATCGCCTCGACGTAGGCGCCCTGGCCGAACTGGCCGTTCCACACCTCGTTCGAATACTCGACGTACACGCGCAGGTCGCGCCGCAACAGCGCCTTCACGCGCGCCGCGAACTGCGTGATGTAGTCGTCCGTCGCCCGGTGCGGCATGTTGAACCACGGCTGCGCGTCGCTGCGGTTGGCGAGCTCGACCATGAGCTCGAGCGGCACGCCGCGCTCGGTCCAGCGCACGTCGTCGAGTCTCGGCCGATCGGCGAACTCCTGCTGCGAGGAGTTGTTCGTCTGCATCCAATCCATGAAGCGCAGCACCTTGTCGCGGCGGATCAGCGCGAGGAAGTCGGGATGGAACAACTGCGACGGGCCGGAATGCTCGTCGTAGCCGGGCATCCAGACGTGGATGTCGCGCGGCGGATCGGCTGCGTCGATCGCGTCGAAGCGCATCATCCAGCCGCCCGACGCTGCGTCGACGTCGAGCACGTCGCGACCCGGCGTCGACAACGCGTCGTTCCTGTGCGCGGCGAAGTGGTAGCTGATCGTGCCTTGCCCCTGGTACGTGACGACGTAGCGACCGCCCGGATAGTGGCCGGCGAAATCGCCGAAGAAGAACAGCGTTGCGACGGCGTTGTAGGCGGTCGCATCGCATCCCGGCCGTGTCGTCACCGGCGCGAGCGTGCGCAGGTAGCCATTGGCGTCGAGGTCGAGGCAGGCTTGCTCGCCGGTGTCGAACACGCCCGCGCCGGTCGTGTCCTGGGTGATCCACGCGCGCGACTGCTTCATCGCATCGACGAAGGTGTAGCTCGTCGAATAGTCGACGACACCGTCGAGATTCGCGCCGAGCGGCGAGTCGAAGTTGGCCGGGTGCTCGAAGCCGTTGCGGAACACGGTGTCGAATGCGCGTGCATCCTGCGCGCACGCGACCGCCGCCAACATCGCCAGCGCGATGTGCGCACACCTTCCCCGCCCGCATGCAGCCATCGCGTCCCTTCCTCGATCGGATCGTGCGGCGATCCTAACCGCGCGCCGGGTTGGCGGACTGTGAGCAAGCGCCGCATTGCCGCGGCGAGCATCCAAGGCTCCGCTTCGCGCGCGTAAAGGGTGCGCGGGGCGAGGCAGCGGGCGTGTTTCGTGCGCGGGGGTGCGCTCCGAATTCCCTCACCCGCCGCGCTGCGCGCGTCGGCCTCACCCGCGAGCGGGAGAGGCGACAGCCGAGATCGGATCGTCGCGCTACTTCGCGGGCGGCGACGGCTTCGTCGCGGGCACGGCCACGTCCGACGTGGGCAGCGTGACCTTCGGCGCGGGCACGAACGGCGCGATGCCGAACTTCGGATACGCCTCGGCCGGGTAGTAGAACGTGCCGTCCTTGACCACCATCGCGATCGTCTTGATCGCCTTGAGGTCCTTCGTCGGATCGCCGGGCACGAGGAAGAAGTCCGCGTGCTTGCCCTTCTCGATCGAGCCCATGCGCTGGTCGAGGCCGAGGTACTTCGCGCTGTCGTAGGTCGCGCGCGTGAGGATCTCCGGCGCGGTCATGCCCGCCTTCCGGTACAGCTCGAGCTCGCGGTGGTAGGTGAAAGAACCACCGGTATCGGTGCCGAACACGATGAACACGCCGCGCTCGTGCAGGCGGCGCACGACGTCGACGAGCTTGTCGAATGCGCCACGGTACGCTTCGTCGTCGCCCGGGGCGGACGTATCGGCGAGCTGCTTCATCGCGTCGCGGCGCGCGCCGACCGGCAGGTGGTCGAGGTAGTCGACCGCACCCGGCGGCGTCTGGCCGTCGCGGTTGAGCAGCAGCATTTCGTGGATGCCGAGCGTCGGATCGATCGCCTTCTTGCCCTGCACCATGAGGTCGATCGTGTGCTGCACCTTCGGACTGTCGAGGTCGAGCGCGGGCAGGCGCTTGAGCGCGGTCAGGCGGAACAGCGTGCGGGTATCTTCGCCGGGGCCGATGACCCAGCCGAGCGCGAACTGGTTGATGTGCGTCATCTCGTCGTAGCCGGCCTCGATCATCTGGTCGGCGGTCGCAAACGCGGGCACGTGGCCGGCGACGCGCATGCCCAGGCGATGCGCTTCGGCGACGATCGCGGGCACCCAGGCCGGGTTCATGCTGTTGTAGACCTTGATCTGCCAGTAGCCGCGCGCGCCGTACCAGCGCACGGCGTCGATCGCCTTGTCCTGGCTGTCGACGACGAAGCCGTTG
>NZ_DATDMY010000091.1:0-3301 GCF_036518555.1 Dokdonella sp.
GCAGAGGGCAACGCCGCCGACGCGCCCGGCCCGCGTGCCGACGGGCCTGCATTCGTGCCGTCGTTCGCGCGCACGGCCGTGCCCGCGATGCGCTCGCCGGCGCCCGCACGGCCCGCCGATACCTCGACGCGCAGCGCGCGCGTGATCGACTGGGCGCTCGGCTTCGCGCCGGACGCGCATCGCGCGCGCATCCGCGAGTACGTCCTGCTCATGCGGCTCGACCGCCCGGTCGGCGCGCTGCTGCTGCTGTGGCCGACGTGGTGGGCCTTGTGGTTCGCGGCGAACGACTTCCCGCCGCCGGGAGCGCTCCTCGTCTTCACGCTCGGGGTGTTCGTCATGCGCAGCGCCGGTTGCGTCATCAACGACTACGCCGACCACGGCTGGCTCGACGCGCACGTCGAACGCACGCGCGGACGGCCGATGGCCGCTGGCCGGGTCACGAAGAAGGAGGCGCTGCTGCTGTTCGGCGGCCTGCTCGCGTTCGCCTTCGTGCTCGTGCTGTTCACGAACGCGCTCACGATCGGGCTTTCCTTCGTCGGCGCCGCATTGGCGGCCGTGTATCCGTTCACCAAACGCGTGACGCACTTGGCCCAGGTCGTGCTCGGCGCCGCGTTCGGCTGGTCGATACCGATGGCGTTCGCCGCGGTGACCCATTCGCTGCCGCCGCTGTGCTGGCTGCTGTTCCTTGCCAACGTGCTGTTCTCGGTCGTCTACGACACCGAGTACGCGATGGTCGATCGCGACGAGGACATCCGCGTCGGCGCGAAGTCGACCGCGATCCTGTTCGGCGACGCCGACCGCGTGATCGTCGGCGTGCTCATGGCGACGTTCCTGCTCGCGATGCTGCTCGCGGGTACGCGCGTGCAACTGCCGTGGCCGTATTTCATCGGCCTCGCGGGCGCCGCGGGCCTGTTCGGCTGGCAGCAATGGCTGATCCGCGCGCGCGCCCGCGACGCGTGCTTCGCCGCGTTCCGCAACAACAACCTGGTCGGGCTGCTGATCTGGCTCGGGTTGTTGTTCGCGATGGCGGTTCGCTGAGCGCTGGCGATCGGTAGGCTCTCGCCGTGATCACGGCGCCGTCGGACTCGCGTTCGCGCGCCTCGCATGCACAGCGGACGTCGCGCCTCGGCGTCCCACCCCGGTCAGCGGCGCGGCGCGCGCGCGAGCGCCCATGCGTCGACGCGCGCCACACCGGCCCGCTTCAGCGTGCGCGCGGCTTCGCGCAAGGTCGCGCCCGTCGTCATGACGTCGTCGAACAGCGCGACGTGCCCGGGCCACGCGAAGCCCGGCGCGACGGCGAAGGCGCCGCGCAGGTTGCGACGGCGCATCTTCGCGTCGAGACCCGTCTGTGCGGGCGTGGCGCGCGGGCGCACGAGCAGGTCGTGCCGCAGTGGAACGTCGAGCGCGCGTGCGAGCGGGCGCGCGAGCTCGAGCGCCTGGTTGTAGCCGCGCTCGCGCAGCCGGGCGGTGTGCAGCGGGATCGGCACGAGCAACGCCGGCAATGCCGGTCGCCCGCGCGTCGCGCATTCGACGAGGCATTCGGCGAGCACGCGCCCGGCGGCGAGGTCGCCGTGAAACTTGAAGCGCGCCTCGAGCAGGTCGAGCGGATGGCCATAGCGCAGCGGCACCCAGGCGAGGTCGAACGGCGGCGCGCGGGCGAGGCACGCGCCGCACGCGGGCGCCGGGGTCGCGAGCGGCAGCGCACAGCATGGGCAGCACGGCGCATTGGGGGCGAGGTCCGCCGCACAGCCCGCGCAGAGGTCGCGACCGCCCGCGCCGCGGCCGCCGCAGAGCACGCAGCGAGGCGGCAGCACCACGCGCAAGGTGCGGTCGAGCCAGCCGTCAACCGCGCGTGCGATGCCCAAGTTGACAGCCTCCGGTCCGATGCCGAGACTGCCAAGCCTGCCCCGCGAGCGCGGACGATCGCGAGCGCGCCCGGCCACCCCGTTCGTACGACTTTCCGGATACCGCATGACCGCCTTGCGCCACGACTGGACCCGCGCCGAGATCCTCGCCCTGCTCGACCTGCCGTTCGCCGACCTCGTCGCGCGTGCGCAAGCCGTGCATCGCGAACACCACGACCCGAACGCGGTCCAGGTCTCGACCCTGCTGTCGATCAAGACCGGCGGCTGTCCCGAGGACTGCGCCTACTGCCCGCAGGCCGCGCGCTATGCAACCGGCGTCGATGCCGAGAAGCTCATGAGCCTCGATGCCGTGCTCGCGAAGGCGCAGGCCGCGAAGGCCGCTGGCGCGACGCGCTTCTGCATGGGCGCGGCGTGGCGCTCGCCGAAGGACCGCGACATCCCGAAGGTCGCCGCGATGATCGGCGCGGTCAAGGCGCTCGGCATGGAGACGTGCGCGACGCTCGGCATGCTCAGCGAGCCGCAGGCGCACGCGCTCAAGGACGCCGGCCTCGACTACTACAACCACAATCTCGACAGCGCGCCGGAGTTCTATTCCGAGATCATCCACACGCGCGAGTACCAGGATCGCCTCGACACGCTCGGCCACGTGCGCGACGCGGGACTCAAGACCTGCTGCGGCGGCATCGTCGGCATGGGTGAGTCGCGCGAGCAGCGCGCGGGGCTGCTGCACGCGCTCGCGACCCTGCCCGCGCATCCGGATTCGGTGCCGATCAACCGGCTCGTGCAGGTCGCGGGCACGCCGCTCGCCGGCACGCGCGCGCTCGATCCGTTCGAGTTCGTGCGCACGATCGCGGCGGCGCGCATCGTGATGCCGAAGTCGATGGTGCGCCTGTCCGCGGGCCGCGCCGAGATGAGCGACGAGCTGCAGGCGCTGTGCTTCCTCGCGGGCGCGAATTCGATCTTCTACGGCGAGAAGCTGCTCACGACCGGCAACCCCGACGTCGAGCGCGACCAGGCGCTGTTCACGCGCCTCGGCATCCACGCGCTCGAGGTCGAGGCCGAATCGAATACGGTGCACGCGGACATCGTCGATCGCTGCGCGGCCGAAGCGGCCGCCTGATCCCGCGCGTGCCGCCGCCGGCGAAGCCGATGCGTCCCGACCTGCTCGCCCGCCTCGCCGACCAGCAGGTGGGACGCGCACGCGCGTCGCTGCTGCGCCGGCTGCGCCGCGTCGATGCGGTCGACGGCGCCGGCATCACCGTCGAGGGCCGACGGCTGCTCAACTTCGCGAGCAACGACTACCTGGGCCTCGCGCAGCATCCGGCATTGCGCGAGGCCTTCGCGCGCGCGGCAGCGCGCTGGGGCGTCGGAGCGGGCGCGGCACACCTCCTCGGCGGACACCGCGACGAGCACGCGGAACTCGAGCAGGCGCTCGC
>NZ_DATDMY010000092.1:0-56339 GCF_036518555.1 Dokdonella sp.
GGCGACCGCTTCACCCTGCGCACGCTGACCGTCGCGAATCTGCCACGGCCGCTCGGCATCGATCTCGGCGGCGACCAGGCGCGTCTGCGCTGGCAGCACGTGCGCTTCGTCGACGGCGCGAGTGTCGCGCTGACCATGAACGACGGATCGGGCGCGCACTTCGAAATATCCGACAGCCTGTTCGCGCGAATGAGCGGCACCGTCTACGACGCCGCACTCGCGCTCGGCGACACGAGCGCGGGCGACCTGCGCATCGATCTCGTCAACACGACGGTCACCGCGAGTGCGCGCAGCGGCGTCTCCGTGTTCAACCCGGACGGTACCACCTGGCTGTACAACGACATCCTGTACGGCAACGCAAGCGGCTTCGTCGACCTCGAACTCGACGAGGCCGCGTGGGCGTACAACAACACGATCGGCACGCACGGCGGCAGCTTCCTTCCCGGCTCGTCGAACAACCTCACGAGCAATCCGTTGTTCGTGTCGACCACCGACTACAACCTGCAGTTCGCCTCCCCGGCGCGCAACAGCGGGACTTCGAGCCTGCCGCTGCCGCTTTCCGCGTTCGACATCGAAGGCGGCGCGCGCGTCGTGGGCGGCCAGATCGATCGCGGCGCGTACGAGAACGATGCGACCGCGGACACGGTGCTGCTCGTCACCTCGAACGCCGACACCGGCACCGGCTCGCTGCGCCAGGCGATCCTCGACGCGAACGCGAATCCCGCCTTCAACATCATCGGCTTCAACATCGCCGGTGCCTGCCCGCAGACGATCGCGGTGACGACCGAGTTGCCCGCGATCACCGACGGCGTCGCCATTCGCGGTTACACGCAGCCCGGATCGCATCCGAACAGCAGCAGCCTCATCGACAACGCGACGATCTGCGTCGCGCTGGTGGAAGCGAACGGCCAGACCGTCCTCGACGGCCTGCATTTCGCGCCTGCATCGGACGACGATGCGCTCGACGTTTCCGGCCTCGCGGTCGGCGGCTTCAACACCGGCATCTTCGTCGACCACACCGACACCGGCACCGGCGTCGGCAGCCGCATCTGGGGCAACTTCATCGGGCTCGACGCCGACGGCAGCACGTCGCGCCCGAACACGGTCGCCGGCATCGACGTGCGCGGTCGCGTCTACGGCACGATCGGCGGCGACGACATCGCCCAGCGCAACGTCATCGCGGGCGCGCTCGCCGGTGTGCGCGTCGATGCCGACCAGTCCAACTTCATCGTCGGCAATTTCATCGGCACCACGAAGAGCGGCGGCGTCGCCCGGCCGAATGCGATCGGCGTGATCCTGTTGACGGGATTGCACCAGGTGAGCGGCAACGTGATATCGGGCAACGGCACGACCGGCGTGTCGCTGTCCGGTCCCGGCGCGATCCTCAACACCGTCGACGGCAACCGCATCGGCCTCAAGGCGTTCGCGATCTGCGCGATGCCGCCGTGTGCGCCCGGCTACGACGCCCTCGGCAACGGCGACAGCGGCGTGTCGATCACGGGCGGCGCGAGCGACAACACGGTGACCGACGACACGCTCGCGTGGAACGGCGGCGCCGGCGTGCGCGTGAGCGGCAGCGGCAGCGCCGGCAACACGATCGCGGGCAACCGCATCCACGACAACGACGGCCTCGGCATCGACATCGGCAGCCTCGGCATCGATCCGATCGACAACGACGCAGCCGCACCGCCGGACGCGCCGAACCACGGCCTCAACGCGCCCGAACTCGTCTTCTCGCGCGGCGGCGGCACGAGTGGCCACGCGTACGGTCGACTGCGTTCGATCGACGGCGCGTATCGCATCGAACTGTATGCAAGCGCGACCTGCGACGACAGCGGCAACGGCGAAGGCCGCGACCTCGTCGGCGCGGGCGGCGTCGCGATCGGCGGTTCGCCGGTCGGCGACGACGGCGAGGCTTGGTTCGATCTCGCGATCGCGAGCAGCCAGGACCTCGTCGGGCGCGCGATCACGGCCATCGCGACGGTGCCGCGCGACGGCAGCGCGCGCGCGGGGGATACCTCCGAGTTCAGCGCGTGCGTGACGCACGCGTTCGTCGACCTCATCTTCGCCGACGGCTTCGATCCGCCGCCGCCCTGAATCGCTGCATCGCGTGGAGACGTGCCCATGAACCAAGCCATCCCGAACGCACTCCAGCGCGCGCCCGCGCTGACGCTCGCGCTCGCGGCCTTCGCGGCTCACGCCGGTTCGCCGAACGTCATGGCGTCGTGCGCCAACGCGCCATCCGGGCGTTGCGGCGATCGCTTCGATGGCGCGACGATCCTCATCGTGACGAGCACCGCCGTCGCCGGGCCCGGCACTTTGCGCCAGGCGATCATCGATGCGAACGCCGACGCGAACCCGAACATCATCGGCTTCAACATCAGCGGCAGCTGCCCTCGGACGATCTCGCTGATCACCGCGAGCCCGCTGCCCGCGATCACCGACAGCCTGTCGATCCGCGGTTATACCCAGCCGGGCGCGAGCCCGAACGCGGCTGCGACCGCCGACGACGCGACGATCTGCGTGCAACTGCGCGTCTCCGCGGGCGACAGCGTCGCGCAAGGACTGCGCTTCACGCCGACAGACGTCACCGATACGTTCGACGTATCGGGCCTGTCCATCGGCGGTTTCGACGACGCGATCCGCATCGACGGCGGCAACTTCACCGTCGGCGGCAACTTCATCGGTGTCGCCGCCGACGGCCTTACGGCTGTCGTCAACGGCTACTCCGGCGTGCGCGTCGCGGCGAGCAACGCCTATTTCGCGACGACACGCTCGATCGGCGGCAGCGACGTCGCGCAGCGCAACCTCATCTCGGGCAACGGCACCGGCGTGAACCTGCTCGGCGGCGGCGGCACGACCGTACGCGGCAACTTCATCGGCACGACCCGCGGCGGATCGGCGCCGTTGCCGAACATCGATGGCGCCTACGTCGCGACGCTCTCGAACTATTTCGTGGACAACGTGATTTCCGGCAACGACGGCAGCGCGATCCGGCTGGAAGGCGGCAATGCCGCAGCCAACAGCGTCTCGAACAACCGCATCGGCCTCAAGAGCTTCGCAACCTGCTTCCCGCCGCCGTGCACGCCCGACGACGCGCTCGGCAACGCGGGCGATGGCGTGCGCATCGCGGCCGGTGCGGCGGGCAACAACATCGGCGGCAATGCAATTGCCTACAACGGCGGAGACGGCGTCTCCCTGCCCGATGCGGGCCCGTTGAACTACATCAGCGCGAACGCGATGCACGACGACGGCGGACTCGGCATCGACCTCGGCGCCGACGGCGTGACGCCGAACGACAACGACGCCACGGCCGCGGCCGGCGCGCCGAACCGGTTGCTGAACTTTCCGATGCTGGACAGCGCCGGCGGCAACGACCAGGGTGGCATCGTGAACGGCTACCTCGAAAGCACGAACGGCACCTACGCGATCGACTTCTACGCCGACACCCTGCTCGACGCGAGCCTGCACGGCGAGGGCCGCGACTACCTCGGGTCCGGCGAGGTCACGATCTCGAACGCGACGGCCGGCAACAACGGCGTCGGCACGTTTTCGCTACCGGTCGCCACGGCCGGCAGTCTCGTCGGCCGGCACATCAGCGCGGTCGCGATCGACGCCGACGGCAACACGTCCGAATTCAGCGAAGGGCGCACCTTCATGCTGCAGGACGCGATCTTCGCCGACGGCTTCGACTAGCGGACGCGGCGAGCGCGAACGGCGCGGCGAAACCGCCCTGCCAGGGACCATCGAATTCTTCCTCGCGCGCGCCGCGCACCGAGCGAACCGGCATGTCCTGACCATCTTCGTGGGAGCCGCGCAACCCGACGTCCGTGCATCGGACTCGATGCAAGGGCATCGCGACGTTGATCGCCGCCATGACACCCACGCCGTCGGCCTGCTGTCGCGATTCGCTTGGCGTCCGCGCCGTGCACGTCCGCAGCGCGGGTGCAGAGGAAGGCGCTCACTCGAATCCATCGGTGAAGATCAGATCGGACACGAAGACGTCGGAGAATTCGCTCGTGTTGCCGGCCGCGTCGCTCGCGGTCGCGACGAGCCCCGGTAGTCCGGCCGAGGAGGCGAGGGAGAGCGTGACGTGCCTGGACGTCTCCGCGTCCACCGCATCGTAGGTATCGCTCGCCACCCGGAGGTCGCCGCCGCTCGCGCCCGCGCGATAGAAGCGCACGGTCAGCGGATACGTCGCGAAGCTCGTCGCGGTCGGTACGCGATAGCTCACGGTCAGCTGGCTTCCCGCCTGGCTCATCGACTCGATCAGCGGGAAGTTCTGCAGGCGGTTGGCGTAGATGCCGTCGGCATCGTGGGCATCGTTCGGGTTGCGACCGCTCTCGGGGTTCGGCAGGTCGATGTCGAGGCCGCCGTTCGCGAAGATGCGGTTGCGCGCGATCTCGATCGTGCCCTTGCTGTCGTTCGCGATCGTGAGGCCGAGGCCCCCGTTGTATGCGATCACGTTCTCGTCCGCCGCCATTTCGCCGCCGACGAGGATGTGCGCCGCGCTCGCGTCGTTGGTGGCGAAGCGGATGCCGTACGTGCCGTTGGGCAACGGCGCGCTGCCGTCGCGCCGCGCGCCGATCACGTTGCCAGTGATCGCGAGACCGTCGATGCAGGTCGTGTCCCCGCCCAGGCCGCACGAGACGAGCACGCCGTACTGGAGGTTGCCCGACACGACGTTGTCCTTGACGCGCGCACCGCTGCCGACGCTCGCGCTGCCGCTGCGCGAAATGCCGATGCCGCTGCGGTTCGGAATGGCCAGCGTGCCGCTCGCGTCGGTGCCCACGAGGTTGCCTTCGATGATCGGGCCACCGCGCGCGGCACGCACGTTGATCGCGACGCCTTCGCCGGCGCTCGTGTCGGTGAAACCCGAAATGAGGTTGCGTGCCGACGGCGCGGCGCCGCCGAGGCGCAGCAGCGCGTGCACATCGTCGTCGCTGCGCACCGCGGCGCCCTGGTTCGCACCCTCGGCCTGGCTGCCGGTCGCGTCGGTACCGAGGTAGCAGCCCTCTATCGCGAGGGTGGAGTCCTGGCTCGCGCCGCCGGGCACGTACGCGACCCACTGGAACCGGTTGACGACGAGGCCGCGCACGGTGAGATCCACGCCGAGCGGATGGAAAGCCTCCGATTGCGTCGGCGGGAGGTTCTGTCCCGACAGTTCGATCGCGAGGGTGCCGTCGAGGCCGCCCTGCGCGGGCGTGTTGCCGTTGGGCTGCGAGCCTGGCTGGCTGTAGCCGTCGATCAGCAGCGGCCCGGTGATCGACGGCAGGGAGCTGGTCGGCGAGATCGTGTGGACGCCGCTGCCGGGAATCGCGAATGCGATCGTGTCGGCGCCGGCGTTCGCGTTCGCGTCGAGGATCGCCTGGCGCAGCGTCCCCGGCCCGCTGTCGTCGGTCGAGGTCACGGAAAAGGTCGTCGCAGCGGCCGGAATGGCCTGCAGGAGCAGCAAAGCACAGGCAGCATGGCGCGACATCGAGGGTCCTCCGCGGGGCGTGTACGTATCAACACCGCGACGCGTACGAACAGAACAGCGACGTTCCGACGCGGGGTTCGACGCGGCACTGGGTTACACTAGGCCGCCCTCCCCTCGCGGCGCGGCCGCTTCCAGCGCATGTCGAACGACGCCCGCGACGCCACTCCCGATCCGATCCCTTTCTGCGACCTCGGCCTCGCCGAACCGCTGCTGGCCGCGCTCGCCGAGGTCGGCTACGAGACGCCATCGCCGATCCAGGCCGCGACGATCCCGCCGATGCTCGAGGGCCGCGACGTGCTCGGCCAGGCGCAGACGGGCACCGGCAAGACCGCCGCGTTCGCGCTGCCGGTGCTGTCGCGCATCGATCTTGCGAAGACCAAGCCGCAGGCGCTCGTGCTCGCGCCCACGCGCGAACTCGCGATCCAGGTGGCCGAGGCGTTCCAGCGCTACGCGGCGAAGATGCCGGGCTTCCACGTGCTGCCGATCTACGGCGGCCAGAGCTACGGCCCGCAGCTCGGCGGCCTCAAGCGCGGCGTGCACGTCGTCGTCGGCACGCCGGGGCGCGTGATCGACCACCTCGAGCGCGGCTCGCTCGACCTGTCGCAGCTGACCACGCTCGTGCTCGACGAAGCCGACGAGATGCTGCGCATGGGCTTCATCGACGACGTCGAGAAGGTGTTGCAGAAGACGCCGGAGACGCGCCAGGTCGCGCTGTTCTCGGCGACGATGCCGGCGCCGATCCGACGCATTGCGCAGACCTACCTGCGCGACCCGGTCGAAGTGCGCATCGCCGCCAAGACGACGACCGCCGCGAACATCCGCCAGCGCTACTGGTACGTCAGTGGCCTGCAGAAGCTCGACGCGCTCACGCGCATCCTCGAGGCGGAACCGTTCGAGGCGATGATCATCTTCACGCGCACCAAGTCGGCGACCGAGGAACTCGCGCAGAAGCTGCAGGCGCGCGGCTTCGACGCCGCCGCGATCAACGGCGACATCGTGCAGGCGCAGCGCGAGCGGATGATCCAGCAGCTCAAGGACGGCAAGCTCGACATCCTCGTCGCGACCGACGTCGCCGCGCGCGGCCTCGACGTCGAGCGGATCAGCCACGTGCTCAACTACGACATCCCGACCGACACCGAAGCCTACGTGCACCGGATCGGCCGCACCGGGCGTGCCGGCCGCAGCGGCGAGGCGATCCTGTTCGTCGCGCCGCGCGAGAAGCGCATGCTGATGGCGATCGAGCGCGCGACGCGCCAGCCGATCGCCGAGATGCAGTTGCCGAGCGTCGAGGCGGTCAACGACCAGCGCATCACGAAGTTCAAGCAGCGCATCGCCGACGCGCTCGGCAGCGACGACCTCGGCGTCTATCGCCAGCTGGTCGAGTCGTTCGAGCAGGAACACAACGTGCCGGCGGTCGAAGTTGCGGCCGCGCTCGCGCGGCTCGTGCAGGGTGGGCAGCCGTTGCTGCTCGCGCCGCCGCCGCGCGTGGAACGCGCGTTCGCGCGCGAAGGGGAGCGCGAGCGGCGACCTGCCGAACGCGGCGCGCGCGATCGCGACGGTCGCGCCGCTGCTGCGCACCCGACCGCGAAGCCGCCGTTCCCGCGCAAGAATGAATCCGCCGCCGCAGGTGTCGCGGGGCGGACACCGTCGGGCCCGCAGGATCGTTACGCCGACGCGCGCGTCGGCCACGGCGACGATCGCGCACCCGACGCCGCGCGCACCGGCACGCGACCGCCGCGCTCGCATCACCGCGAAGAGGATGACGCGCGCGCGCATCGCGCCGGCGCGGCACGCGAACGCGGTCCGCACGTGCCCGACGCCGGCTTCGAGACGTTCCGCATCGAGGTCGGCCACGCGCACGGCGTCAAGCCCGGCAACATCGTCGGTGCGATCGCGAACGAGGCGGGTCTCGACAGCAAGCACATCGGGCGCGTCGACATCCGCGACGACCATAGCCTGGTCGATCTCCCGTCGGGCATGCCGGCCGAGATCTTCAAGCACCTCAAGAAGGTCTGGGTGTCGGGCCAGCAGCTGCGCATCACGCGCGGCGGCGAGGAGTCCGAGGCGGGCCGGCCGCGCGCGCCGAAGTCGTCCAGGCCACCGTCGTTCGGCCGCGGCGGCTTGGAGCCACCGAAGCGCCATGCGTCGACGAAGCCGCACGATGGAAAGCCGCGTCGCCCGAAGTGAACCCGCGTCGACGCTTATCCGCGCGGCGACGCGCGCGGACGCGACGACGATCGCGGCGATCTACAACCACTACGTGCTCGAGACCGTCGTCACGTTCGAGGAAGTCGCGGTTGGCGCGGAGGAGATGGCGACGCGCGTCGACGACGTGCAGGCACGCGGCCTGCCCTGGCTCGTGAGCGCGTGCGACGGCATCGTCGTCGGTTACGCCTATGCGGGACCCTGGAAGGCGCGCAGCGCGTATCGCCATACCGTCGAGAGCACGATCTATCTCGCGCCGGAACGTGCCGGTCGCGGCTTCGGACGGCCGCTCTACCGCGCGTTGCTCCACGCGGTGCGCGCGTGCGGCACGCACGCGGTGATCGGCGGGATCGCGCTGCCGAACGCCGCGAGCGTCGCGCTACACGAAAAGGCCGGCTTCCAGGCGATCGGGCGCTTCAGCGAGGTCGGCCGCAAGTTCGATCGCTGGGTCGACGTCGGCTACTGGCAGCTGGTGCTGTAACGGCAACGAGCGGCGGCGACGCCGCAACCGTGCCGCGCCCGCACGGTACCTACTCCGCGACGGTTCCTTCTTCCACGTGGAGACGACCATGCGCAACGCCAGCGCCTGCGGCCTCGCCGCCGTGCTCCTGCTGCTCTCCGCATCGGTGGCGGCGACCGAGTACCACGTGCGCGTCGGCGGGCAGGGCTACAGCGACGGCTACTACTACGCCGACCTCAGCTTCAGTCCGCGCCAGCTTACGATCCAGGCAGGCGACACGGTCGTGTTCGACAATGCGGGCGGTACGCACGACGTCGCCGCCGACGACGGCACGTTCCGCTGCGCGCAGGGCTGCGACGGCAGCGGCGGCAACGGCGATCCGAGCAATGCCGCGTGGCACGCCTCGGTCAGGTTCGACACGCCCGGCACGTTCGGCTACCACTGCGAAGTGCACCAGGCGATGGGCATGACCGGCACGATCACGGTGGAAGGCACGGCGCCTGCGGGGTTCGACATGAACCAGCATGGTCTCGCCGGCTCGTGGGCCAACGCGGCCACCGAGTCGCAAGGCCTCGTCGTCGATGTCTTCCCCGATCTCCAGTCCGCGGGCTCCGGCCTGCTCTTCGGCGGCTGGTTCACGTTCGACACCCACGTCGCCGGCGGCCTGCGTTGGTACACCGTGCAGGGCGAGGTCACCGACGAGGACACCGCGACGATGGCGATCTACCAGACCCTCGGCGGCCGCTTCGACTCCGCGCAGCCGACCTCCACCCGCGTCGTCGGCGAGGTCAGCCTGCACGTCGACGACTGCAGCCACGCCACGCTCGACTACGCCTTCAGCGACGGCTCCGGTCGGCACGGCACGATCCCGCTCACGCGCCTGCTCGGGAACGTCGCCTGCACGCCGACCGGCTCGACGCCCGGCAATCCCGGCAACTACCTCCTCGGCGGCATCTGGACCGACCCCTCGACGAGCGGCCAGGGCCTCGTCTTCGACGTGAATGCGAACCAGGGCGTGCTGTTCGCCGCCTGGTACACCTACCTCGCCGACGCGGCCGCCGATGCGGGCGCCCCCGCGCAGCACTGGTACACGCTGCAGGCCGCGGTCGAACCCGGCTTCAGCACGGTCGACGACGTCGGCATCTACGAATCCACCGGCGGCGTTTTCGATCAGCATGCCGACACCGTCACGACGCGCGTGGGCACGGCCCGCCTCGTGTTCGCGAGTTGCACGTCGCTGACGATGAGCTACGCATTCACCGCCGGCCCGCATGCGGGCCTGAGCGGCACGCTCGATCTCGGACGCCTTGCGCCGGTGCCGCCCGGCTGCTCGCTCTGACTTCTCGCCAGGGCGCGATGGTCGCGCGCCGGGCGTGATGGCGGTACACGGGTACGCCCGCGAGGCCGCGCTAGCCGCGATACGGCGCCAGCAGCGCGGGATCGGCGAACAGCGCGTCGGGCACGAGCCAGCGCGGCTCGCGTCCGGCCGCGAGCAGCGCGCGCACCTGGCTCGCGGAAATCTCCAGCGGCGTCACCGCGATCGCGAGCACGCGGCCGGCCGGCGACTCGCGCAGGCTCGCCGCGTCGGCACAGCGGCGCGATGCGATCTTCGTGCGCAGTTCGGTCGGCAGCGCACCGGCTTCGTGCCCCGGCCGCGTGAGCACGCCGATGTGGGCGAAGTCGAACAGTTCGCGCCAGCGATGCCAGGTCGCGAGCCCGGCGAACGCATCGGCGCCGACGAGCAGGACGAGCGGCCGCTCGGCACCGATCTCGCCGCGCACCTCGGCGAGCGTGTCGATCGTGTACGACGGTCCCCCGCGCCGCAGTTCGCGCGTGTCGAGCACGAGTCGCTGCTGCCCGGCGAGCGCCGCACGCACGAGCGCGGCGCGCTGCTCGGCGTTCGCGCGCGGCGGGTCGCGGTGCGGCGGCGCGCTCGCGGGCAACAGGCGCACGTCGGCGTCGAGCGCCTCGGCGGCCTCCCACGCGACGCGCAGGTGCGCGTTGTGGACCGGGTCGAACGTGCCGCCGAACAGCGCGAGCGGTCGCATCACGATGCGTCCAGGGCGTTTTTGCGACGCCGCCGCGGTTCGCGCAGGCGCGTGCCGGCCCGCTCGGTCATGCGCGCGCGCACAGGAACGCCGCCCGGCGCGGTGCCGCGATCGCCGCGACGAGGCGCTCGAGTTCGCGCCAGCCGTTCGCCTCGCGCCATGCGGTGAGGTCGGCCATCTTGCCGAGCGCATGGTAGATCGGCGCCAGCTCGTCGCGGCCCTTCGCGATGCGGTCGATGCGGCCGGCCTGTTCGAGGCAGCGCTCCCAGTGCGCGCGGTCGGAATTCTTCAGCGCGCGACGGAACAGGCCTTCGCGCGCCTGCGGCCAGATGCGCTCGCTGCGCAACGCGGCCTCGACGTTCGGCGCCGAGGCGAGGCGCAGCAGCGTGCGCAGCTGCGTGAGCAGCCAGCCGAGCAGCGGGATGAGTTCCTCGCCCTCCGCGCGCAGCCCGGCGACGATGTGCAGCGCGCGCGCGGCGTCGCCCGCGAGCGCGGCGTCGGCGAGGCGGAACACGTCGTAGCGCGCGTCGTCGGCGACGCTCGCCTCGAGCGTATCGGCGTCCAGCGTGCGTCCCGCGTGCAGCAGGGCGAGCTTGTCGATCTCCTGCGCGGCCGCGAGCAGGTTGCCTTCGACGCGATCGGCGAGCAGCGCGATCGCGTCGGCCTCGAGCCGCAGCCCGCGCGACGCGGCGCGCGCGCCGATCCAGTCCGGCAGTTCCTCGCGCTTGAGCGGCCATACCGCGACGAGCGTGCCCGCGCGTTCGATCGCGGCCGACCAGGCGGCCTCGTGCTTGCGGCTCCAGTCGTTCGCGGTCACCAGCAGCACGGTGTCGGGCGGCGGCGCGGCGCAGTACTCGGCGAGCGCGGCGCCGCCGTCCTTGCCGGGCCGGCCACTCGGCAGGCGCAGGTCGATGAGGCGACGGCTCGCGAACAGCGACATCGAACGCGCCGCGTCGCCGAGTCGGTTCCAGTCGAAGCCCGACTCGACGTCGAGCACTTCGCGCTCGGCGTAGCCGAGCTCCTTCGCGCGCGCGCGCACCGCGTCGGCGGCTTCGAGCACGAGCAGCGGTTCGGCACCGGCGATGAGGTACACCGGTGCGAGTCCGGGGGAGCCCAGCTGGCGGCGCAGGGCGGCGAGCGTCGTCGACATGCGCCGATTCTAGCCGGCACGGCGGCCGCGGTGCGCGAGCGGCGCCGCCGCGTCGCGGACGCGTCAGTTCGCCGCGTGCGTTCGCGCCTCGAGCCGGCGCAGCACCGTCTGCACCATGTCCTGCTGCAGTTCCTTCGTGAGCAGGTCGGTCTGCGCGGCGACACCCAGCGACTGGCTCGCGTCGAACGTGAAGTCGCGGCTGAGTTCGACGACCTGGCTCGGCACGATCACGCTGCCGGCGCCGTCCACCACCTCGAACTCGACGTGGTAGCGCAGCGCGTATTCGGTCGCGCGCGCATTGCCGCCGACGGTGAGCACGTCGGTCGAGAGCGTGTTCGCCGTGAATCGGATCGTCGCGACGTCGGGGCCGGCGGCCGCGACGACTTCGCTGCCCGAGCGCGGCAGCGCCTTCACGAGCCCCTTGGCGAGCGCGCTCGAGCTGTCGGCGATCTCGATGCGCACGCGCTTCATCGTCGCGGGCAGCTCCGCCTCGCGCCGCAGGTGGAATCCGCAGGCGGCGAGCGGCAGCGCGAGCAGGATGACGAGGGCGAACGGCGGGCGACGCAGGATCATGAGCGGATTCCGGACGGGACGGGATGCCGAGGTGATCCGATCATACGTGCATGCGGGCGCGATCGACGCGCGCGCAGGCCGACGAACCACCCGGCTCGGCCGCTGATGATATCGGATCGCCGGCGCATCGCGCCGCGCGCGTCAGCGACCGGCGCCCGCCCGGGCGGGCGCGGCGGTCGACGGCACTTCGCCGACCAGCGCCTTGCGCATCGCGCCGAACTTGCGCCGGTACTGCACCGGCGACAGGCCGACCTTGCGGCGGAACAGGCGCGCGAAGAAGCCCGCGTCGGCGTAACCGACCGCGAGCGCGACCGCCTCGACCGGCTCGTTGCCGGCTTCGAGCATCTGCTTGGCCTCCTCGAGCCGCAGCGTATGCACGTACTCGAGCGGCGTGAGCCCGGTCGCGCGCTGGAAGCGGCGCTTGAACGTGCGCTCGGGCAGCCCGCCGAGGCGCACCATCGCGGCGACCGGCGCCGGCTCGTCGTAGTGCTCGGCGATCCACACCTGGCAGCGCGCGACGACGCCGTCGTCGGCCTGCACCGGGCAGGCGAGCCGCGCGAACGGCTGCTGCCCGGCGGCGTGCCATTCGATGAGGTTCATGCGCGCGGTCTGCATCGCGCATTCGATCCCGGCGAGCCGCGCGATGAGATAGAGCGCGAGGTCGCTCCACGACGCACCGCCGCCCGCCATCACGAGGCGCCGTTCGTCGCCGGACACGACGAGCGCGTTCTGCGTGCGCATGCGGATGCGCGGATGGCGCCGCACGATCGCGTCCGCGTAGGCCCAGTGCGTGGTCGCGTCGTGGCCGTCGAGCAGGCCGGCTTCGGCGAACAGCAGCGCGCCCGAGCAGGCCGAAGCGAGGATCGCGCCGTCGGCATGGCAGCGGCGCAGCCAGTCGATCTCGCGCGCGAAGCGGCCATCCTCGATCGGCGCGTGCGGATCGACCGCGAGGTCGGGCACGCAGACGACGTCGACGCGGCCGAGGTCGTCGAACGTCGATTCCGGCCGGATCGTGACGTCGTTGAGCACCGTGAGCGGCGCGCGCGTCGCCGCCGCGACGACGGCATGCACGTTGCCCGGACCGGGCGTTCCCGAGGCGACGTAGTCCCAGTCCCGCCCCGCCGAGCGAAACAGGTCGTACATGCCGTACAGCACCGAGGCCGAGGTCTCGGGCAGCGCGAGGATCGCGACGACGGGCTTGCGGGAGCCGCTCATGGCCGATTCGCCTGCTGTATTGCCGAAATGACTGGCGGCATCGCGCCGACGACCGACTATCGTGCGCCGATCGACCTGATGCAAGGAGCTTCGCCGTGCCCTCTCCGATCGACGTGCTGCTGGACCCGGTTTCGCTCGCGGTGTTCGGGCTGTACGCGGCGCTGATGCTGTGGGAATACCTCGCCCCGGCGCGGCCGCTGCCGGCGTCGCCCGCGTGGCGCGTGCGCGGGCTGCTCGCGTTCGCGGCGTACTTCGCGCTGTCGACGTACCTGCCGGTCCTGTGGGCGGACCACCTCGCGCCGCTGCAGCTGTTCGACCTGCAGTACCTGCCGGTGTGGGCCGGCGCGGCCGTCGGCGTGCTCGCCTACGAGATCGTCGGCTACGCCTACCACCGCGCGATGCACGCCTCGAACTGGCTGTGGCGCATCCTGCACCAGATGCACCACAGCGCCGAGCGCCTCGATACGTACGGCGCGTTCTGGTTCCACCCGCTCGACATGGTCGGATGGACCGCGGTGACGAGCCTCGCGCTCACGGTCGTCGTCGGCCTGTCGCCGGCGGCGACGACCGCCGCATTGCTGGTCGTGACCTTCCTGACGATCTTCCAGCATGCGAACCTGCGCACGCCGCGCTGGCTCGGCTACGTCGTGCAGCGGCCCGAGTCGCATTCATGGCACCACGCGCGCGGCCATCACCGCGACAACTACGCGGACCTGCCGCTCATCGACATCCTGTTCGGCACGTTCCACAACCCGCGCGACTTCGCGCCGGCGGCGGGCTTCTCCGACGGCGCGTCGTTGCGGCTCGGCGACATGCTGCTGTTCCGCGACGTCGCCGGCGCGCCTGCGGCGCCGCGCTGACCCGCGCCGGCCGGTCGGCGCGACGCGCGATCACGCGCGCGCGTCGGATCGGATCGGCGGACTCGCGGCGAGCAGGTCGTACGGCGCGAGCCAGCCCGGCAGCGCGCGGATGCGCTCGAGCCAGGCCACGAGCGCCGGCCACGGGGCGAGGTCGACGCCGGCCTGGTCGGTCCAGAACAGGTAGCCGCAGCACGACACGTCGGCGATCGTCGGCGCTTCGCCGGCGACGAACGGGCGTGCGCGCAGCTCGCCGTCGAGCCGATCGAAATCGGCGCGCATGCGCTGCGTCCACCACGCCTCCAGCGCGGCATCCGCAGGCGCGAAGCAGCGCGAAAAACGCAGGTGCGGGAAGCTCATCGCGAGCCGGTTCGCTTCCCATGCGAGCCATTCGCGCACGCGCGTGCGCTGCGCGGGCGTGCGCCCGTCGAGCTTGCCGTAGCGGCGCGCGATGTAGTCGAGGATCACGTTCGACTGGCACACCGCGAGGCCGTCCTCGTCGACGAGCACGGGCACTTCGCCGAACAGCGACGCGGCACGGAAGTCCTCGCCGCGCTGCTCGCGCGGCAGGTTGAGGTCGACCGCGCGCTGCTCGAACGGGACGGCCATGAGGCGCAACGCGAGCGCGATCTTGTAACTGTGGCCGGATTCGCGGTTGCAGTAGAGGACGGGCACCGACACGGCGGTTCTCCTGGAGTGCGGCGACCGGCGCGACGAGGACCGGATGCCCGCGCGGGCGGGCACCGGCGTGGACGCGACGACGCAGGCTCAGACGACGATGTTGACGATCTTGCCGGGCACGACGATGACCTTCTTCGGCACCTGCGTGCCGACGTGCTCGGCGACCTTAGGCTCGGCGAGCGCGAGGCGCTCGACCTCGTCCCTGCCGGCCGACACGGCGACCTCGATCGTCGCGCGCAGCTTGCCGTTCACCTGCACCGCGAGCGTGACCGAGTCGCGCACGAGGGCGGTGGGGTCGGCCTTCGGCCACGGCTGGTCCTCGATCAGCGTTTCGGCGTGGCCGAGCACCTGCCACAACGCGTGCGCGACGTGCGGCGTGACCGGATTGAGCAGCAGCACCATCGCTTCGAGCGCTTCGTGGCGCACCGCGCGCCCCAGCTCGCTCGGGTCGTCGAACCGGCCCACCGCGTTGAGCAGCTCCATCAGCGAAGCGATCGCGGTGTTGAACGCATAGCGACGGCCGATGTCGTCGGACACCTTCTGGATCGTCTCGTGCACCTGCCGGCGCAACGTCCTCTGCGCGGGGTCGAGCTTCGAAGGATCGATCGACGACGCTCTCCCCGTTCCGCCTACGGCACCTTCCCCCGCACGCGGGGGAACGGACAGCGCCGCGTGATCGGGCCCGCTCGCATGCGCGACGACCTCGCGCCAGAAACGGCGCAGGAAGCGCGCCATGCCTTCGACGCCGGCCTCGTTCCACTCGAGCGACTGCTCCGGCGGCGCCGCGAACATCGAGAACAGGCGCACCGTGTCGGCGCCATACTTGCCGACCATCGCCTGCGGGTCGACGCCGTTGTTCTTCGACTTCGACATCTTCTCGATGCCGCCGATCTGCACCGGCTTGCCGTCCGCCTTCAGCACCGCGCCAACGACGCGCGCCTTCTCGTCGCGGCGGATCTCGACGTCGGCGGGATTGATCCAGTCCTTCGAGCCGTCCGCGTTGTCGCGGTAGAACGTCTCGGCGATGACCATGCCCTGGCACAGCAGATTGGTCGCCGGCTCGTCCGAATGCACGAGGCCCGCGTCGCGCAGGAGCTTGTGGTAGAAGCGGAAGTACAGCAGGTGCAGGATCGCATGCTCGATGCCGCCGATGTACTGGTCGACCGGCAGCCAGTGGTTCGCGCGCGCGTCGACCATGTCGGACGCGCCCGGGCTCGTGTAGCGCGCGTAATACCAGCTCGACTCCATGAAGGTGTCGAACGTGTCGGTTTCGCGCTCGGCCGGGCCGCCGCACTGCGGACAGGTGGTCCTGCGCCACTCGGGATCGGCCTTGATCGGCGACTGCACGCCCATGAACTGCACGTCCTCGGGCAGCAGCACCGGCAGTTGCTCCTCCGGCACGGGCACGGCGTCGCACTTCGCGCAGTAGATGATCGGGATCGGGCAGCCCCAGTAGCGCTGGCGCGAGACGCCCCAATCGCGCAGGCGCCAGTTGACGCGGCGCACGCCCTTGCCTTCGCGCTCGAAGCGCCCGGCGAGCGCGTCGAACGCGCCGCGGTAGTCGAGGCCGTCGTAGTCGCCCGAGTTCACGAGCGTGCCGTAATCGGTGTATGCGCCCTTCTCGATGATGTCGCGCTCGAATTGCTCGACGATGCTCTCGGCTGCGGCGGGTTCGTAGACGTCGATCGCGCGGCTCTCGCCGAGCGCCGCGGACATCGGGTCGGTATTGCGCGCGGCGTCGTCGCCGAGCGCGCGGATCGCGTCGCGCACCGCGTCGCTGACGACGACCATCCGGATCAGCAGGTCGTACTTGGTCGCGAACTCCCAGTCGCGCTGGTCGTGCGCGGGCACCGCCATGACCGCGCCGGTGCCGTAGCCCATGAGCACGAAATTCGCGATCCATACCGGCACGCGCTCGCCGGTCACGGGATGGATCGCCGTGAGGCCGGTGTCGATGCCCTTCTTCTCGGCGGTCTCGATGTCCGCCTCGGCGGTGCCGCCGTGGCGGCATTCGTCGATGAACGCGGCGACGATCGGCTTGTCGCGCGCGGCCTTGAGCGCGAGCGGGTGCTCGGCCGCGATCGCGAGGTAGGTCACGCCCATGAGCGTGTCCGGGCGCGTCGTGAACACGGTCAGCGGTTCGCGCTCGCCCTCGATCGCGAACGCGATCTCGAGGCCTTCGGAGCGCCCGATCCAGTTGCGCTGCATCGTCTTGACGGCGTCAGGCCAGCCCGGCAGGCGATCGAGGCCGTCGAGCAGCTCCTGCGCGTAGTCGGTGATCTTGAGGAACCACTGCGGGATCTCGCGCTTCTCGACCAGCGCGCCGGTGCGCCAGCCGCGGCCGTCGATGACCTGCTCGTTGGCGAGCACGGTCTGGTCGACCGGGTCCCAGTTGACGACCGACTGCTTGCGGTAGGCGAGCCCCTTCTTGAACAGGCGCACGAACATGCGCTGCTCGTGCACGTAGTAGTCGGGCCGGCAGGTCGCGAACTCGCGCGACCAGTCGATCGCGTAACCGAGCGTCGCGAGCTGCGCGCGCATGTGCTCGATGTTGGCGTAGGTCCACTTCGCGGGCGCGGTGTTGTTCTTGATCGCCGCGTTCTCGGCCGGCAGGCCGAACGCGTCCCACCCCATCGGCTGCAGCACGTTGCGCCCGTTCATGCGCTGGTAGCGGCTGATGACGTCGCCGATCGTGTAGTTGCGCACGTGGCCCATGTGCAGCGCACCGGACGGGTACGGCAGCATCGAGAGGCAGAAGAACTTCGGCTTGGCCGGGTCTTCGGTGACCTCGAACGCGCGCGTCGCGCCCCAGTAGGCCTGCGCGGCCGCTTCGACGGCCTTGGGTTCGTAGTTTTCCTGGATCGGCATGGTCTGGCGCGGCGTCGTGCCGCCGGAGCTCGTTCGGGGAGAGTCGATCAGCCTAGCGCAGCGCAGCAATCGAGGAAAGGCGCGTGGGGCGGCTGTCGCGAGCATGGCGAACGTCGGAGCAGTCCGGCGTATGGAGCATCGGGGAGCATGCCCCGGATCGAGGAGAACTCCATGAACCGTTTGGCGTTGTGCGTCGCGCTGGCCGCGGCGTCGGGACTGGGCGCGTCGATGGCCCGCGCGGACACCTTCACCTATCACGGCAGCCTGCAGGACGCGGGGCACGCCGCGAACGGGCGCTACGACCTGCAGCTCACCCTGTACCCGTCGCAGAGCGGCGGCAGCGCGACCGCAGGCCCGGTCACGCTGTACGGCGTCGAGGTCAAGGACGGCCATTTCAGCACGCGCGTCGATTTCGGGCCGATGTCGCTCGCTTCGCAGGGCTGGGTCGGCGTCGCGGTCAAGGCCGCCGGCCAGGGCGACTTCGTCGCGCTCGACGCGCGCTCGCCGGTCGCCCCGGACGGGGGTTGCCCTGGTTCATGGGCACTCGACGGCAACGCGGGCAACCCGTCCGGCAGTTATCTCGGAACCTCCGATGCGAGCGATGTCGTCGTCAAGGCCAACGGCAGCACGGTCGCCGCGTTCATGGTCAATGGGTCGAGTCGCATCTCGTATCCCTACCCGACCGCCGGTGCGTACTCGACCGCGATCGGCTACAACGCGGGCACTGAGTTCGAGGGCTCCCTCGTCACCGGCGGCCGCAACGACAGCACGTTCGGCATCGCCATCCGCGACTCGGCGCCGAACCAGGTCATCTTCGCCGCCCAGAACGGCGTCGGCATCAATACGAGCCATGCGCCGGACAACAACCCCCTGCGCGACGAGCTCACGATCGCGCCGTCGACGAACCTGCCTGGCAGCAATGCCGACCTCACGTTCGAGACGTCGACGACCGCGACGGGCTACAACGGCTTCAATCTCAGCGCGATCCCGGGCGGCTACTTCCAGCTGAACGGCCTGCACGACGACAACAACGTGCTGACCTATCACTCGCTGATGTACATCAACTACTCGATCGCTGCCGGAGGCTACGGCGTATTCCAGTTCAACGGCGCCAACGGCCCGGGCGTCTTCAACGTCGGGCACAACGGCTCGACCGGCAACGGTGCCTACCTGACCGGCGGCGGCGTGTGGACGAATGCATCCAGCCGCACCTTCAAGGAGGCGTTCGAGCACGTCGACGCGGGCGACGTGCTGGGCAAGCTCGTCGCGCTGCCGGTGCAGACGTGGTTCTACAAGGGCGCGCACGGTGAAGGCCGCCACATGGGTCCGGTCGCCGAAGACTTCGCCGCAGCGTTCGGCCTGGGCAACGACGACACGCACATCACGACCGTCGACGAGAGCGGCATCGCGCTGGCGGCGATCAAGGGACTGAACAGCAAGGTCGAGAACGAGAACGACGCGCTGCGCCGGGAGAACGCGGATCTGCGCGGCGCACTCGAACGCGTCGTCGCGCGCATCGAACGCCTCGAAGGCAGCCAGGGAGACTGATCATGCGCATCCATGCTCCGGTCATCCGCGGCGGGCCCTTGCTCGCCCTGCTCGCGCTGGCGGCGACCGTGTCACCGGTCCGCGGCCGCGACGCGCCGCACCGATACGACGTCAACGCGAGCCTGCGCCCCGTCGTGACCACGAACGTCGCCCGCGGAAGCGCCCTTTCGCTGCAGGCGCGCCTCGTCGCGAGCCACGCCGACAGTCCCGTGCAGGAAGGCGCCGAGTTCGCCCTCATCGGCAAGCTCGCACGGGCTCCCCTCGGCTGCGGATCCGACACGATCTTCGTCGACGGCTTCGACCTCTCCGGCTGAGCCAACCATGGCGCGGGGCTGGCGGCGGCCGGCTCCGCGCCCTCGCCCCGGGCGCTCGTCGCGACGCGCCGCCTCCGCAGCATTCGATGCCGACCATGCCCGATGGCACGTACGGCGGCACCGCCTCGCGCTACCATCGCCGCACCCCACCGCAGGAAGGAGTTGCCATGCGCGCGCATGCGCTGTGCTGTGCCGTGTTCGCGAGTGTCGCGCTGCCCGCGGTCGCGGCCGACGCGCCGTCGGTCGTCCACTGCGGCCGCTTCGTCGATACCGTGTCGGGCAAGCTGCTCGGCGAGACCAGCATCGTCGTCGACGGCAAGCGCATCCGCGAGGTCAGGCCAGGTCGCGTCGATGTCGCCGGCGCCGCGTTGATCGACCTCGGCAGCGCCACCTGCCTGCCCGGCCTCATCGACAGCCATACGCACCTGACCGGCGAAACGAGCCCGACCGGCTACACCGACCAGTTCCGCTGGAACGTCGCCGACTACGCGATCCGCTCCACCGTTTACGCGCGCCGCACGCTCGAGGCGGGTTTCACGACCGTGCGCAACCTCGGCGACAACGAGGGCGAATCGGTCGCGCTGCGCAACGCGATCGAGGCCGGGATCGTGCCCGGCCCGCGCATCTTCACCGCCGGCGTCGCGATTGGCTCGACCGGCGGCCACGCCGACGGCACCGACGGCTATCGCAAGGATCTCGCCGGCGACCCCGGCCCGAAGGACGGCATCATCAACGGCGTCGACGACGCGTGGAAGGCGGTGCGCCAGCACTACAAGGACGGCGACGACCTCATCAAGATCATGCCGTCCGGCGGCGTGCTCGACGAAAGCAGCAGTGTCGACAATGCGCAGATGACGCTCGAAGAGATCAAGGCCGTCGTCGCCGCCGCACGCGACTACGGCTTCACCGTCGCCGCGCACGCGCACGGCGCCGAAGCGATCCGGCGCGCGGTGATCGGCGGCGTCGACTCGATCGAACACGGCACCTTCATGGACGATGCCGACATGAAACTCATGAAGGAGCACGGGACCTGGTACGTGCCGACGATCATCGCGGGCAAGTACGTCGCGGAAAAGGCGGGCGTGCCCGGCTACTACCCGCCGCAGGTCGCCGCGAAGGCGAAGCAGGTCGGGCCGCTGATCCAGCAGACCGCGGCACGCGCGTACAAGGCCGGCGTGAAGATCGCGTTCGGTACCGACGCCTCGGTCTACCCGCACGGACAGAACGCGAAGGAGTTCCAGTACATGGTCGAGGCGGGCATGCCGCCGATGGCGGTGCTGCAGGCGGCGACGACGCACGCGGCCGAACTGCTGCGCAGGTCTAAGGATCTGGGCAGCGTCGAGGCGGGCAAGTTCGCCGATGTCATCGCGGTCGACGGCGATCCGCTCGAGGACATCACGCGCATGCAGCACGTCGCGTTCGTGATGAAGGAAGGCGTCGTCTACAAGCAGGACGGCAGGGCCGTGCCCTGAGGGACGATGCCGCGGGAGCGGGACGGCGCGATGCTCACGCAGCCGTGGGCGCTGCAGGAGCGCGGCCTGCGCACGAGGGTCCCGTTCCGGAGCATGGCGGCCATCATGCATCGCCCTTCCACTGGAACACGTCCTCGATGCGCGCACCAAGCGCGTGCGCGATCCGGAACGCGAGTTCGAGTGACGGCGCATAGCGCCCGGCCTCGAGCGCGATGACCGTCTGGCGCGTGACACCGCTCGCGTCGGCGAGCGCCTGCTGCGTCATCCCGCCGCGCTCGAAGCGCAGGCGGCGGATCGTGTTGCCGACCGGCGTACCGTTGCCCATCGCGGTCAACGCCGGTCGCGCCAGTAGCCGATGCCGATCACGAGGTACTCGAACGCACACGAGACGACGAGTGCGACGACGAGCAGATGGCCGAGCAGCGGCGGCACCGCCCAGTCGAGCCGCTCGGTCGGCGAGAACGACAGCAGCAGCGCGTAGCCGACGAGGATGACGACGAGTGCGAGTCGTGCCGCGCCGGCGCCGCGCGCCTCGATCTCGCGATCGCGTTCGTCCCGTTGCACGCGATCGCGCCCGCGCGCGTCGAGCACGTGCGCGAGGATCAGCCATGCGGCGAGCAGCATGACGACGTTGCGGCCGACGCGGTTCGCATCGGGATTGTGCGGGAGCGGCGGTCCCTGGAATACGCCCGCGTGCGCGATCGAGTACGCCGCGATCACGAGCGTGAACGCGAGCCCGAGCCAGGCGCGCCATTCGCCACGCGACATCGTCTCGCCGAGGCCGTCGTCGGGCATCCGCGAAATCGCGTAGAGCGAACCCCATCCGGCCGCCATCAGCAGCACGACCCCCGCGTTGCCTGCATCGACGCCGAGCACGCGTGCGGGCCCCGCGATCAACAACCAGGTGGCGAGCGCAGCGAGGGCGACGAGACCGGCGAATCCAACCCGGAGCGGCTGCATTGATGTCACCTCCAGCAGACAATGTGTAACTCACACATTACATTCGGCCCGATTGATGTCAAGTCTTTTTGACATCATCTTGCGAACAAGCCCGGCTGGCACAATCTGCGGCCGACCTGATCCCGGAGCCGTCGCATGTCCGCCATCCCGCCGCCCCCCCACGTGTTCGACGCGACCGAAGCGAACTTCCAGAGCGAGGTCCTCGACGCGTCGTTCGACCAGCCGATCCTGGTCGACCTGTGGGCAACGTGGTGCGGGCCGTGCAAGGTGCTCGGCCCGCTGCTCGAGAAGGTCGTCGGCGAGTTCAACGGCGCGATCCGCCTCGCCAAGATCGATTGCGACAAGGAGCAGGCGCTGGCCGCCTCGTTCGGCGTCCGCAGCATCCCGACCGTCGTGCTGATCCGCGAAGGCCAGCTCGTCGACGCGTTCACGGGTGCGCTGCCGGAAGGCGCGATCCGCGAATTCCTCGCCCGCCATGTGCAACCGGGCGAGGCCGCGCCCGAACAGGCCGCGCCGCCGCTGCGCCAGGAAACGCCGGAGCAGGCGATCGCGCGCCTGCAGCAGGCGATCGCGGCCGATCCCGACAAGGCCGAACTCAAGCTCGAGCTCGCCGTCGCCCAGATGCAGGCCGGCAATGCGCTGGCCGCTGAAGCGGAACTCGACACCCTGCCCGCCAACCTCGCCGGCGACGATCGCGCGAAGCGGCTTCGCGGCCAGCTCGATTTCGCGCGCTCGCTCGAAGGCGCGCCGGATGCGACCGAACTTCGGGCGCGCATCGAGCGCGATCCCGGCGACCATGCCGCGCGCGACCTGCTCGGCGTGCGACTGCTCATCGACGGCGACGCCGCCTCGGCACTCGACCAGTTCCTCGCGATCCTCGCGGCCGACCGCAACTGGAACGAAGGCCAGGCGAAGAAGCGCCTCATTGCCGCGTTCAACGTGCTCGACGACGCCGACCTCGTCGGCGACTACCGCCGGCGGATGTCCTCGCTGCTGTTCTGACGGCCGCCTCGGCCTACACGGAGGACCGCCGCAGCATCGCGCGCAGCAGCACGCCGATCGCGATGAACAGCACGGCTGCACTCGCCGCGAGCGACCAATGGATGCCGATGCTCGCGCCGGCGAGCCCGACGGTGACGCCGCTGAACGTGCGCATGCCGAGCGCGAACATCGTGAACACGCCGATCGCGCGACCGCGCATGTCGGGCGGCGCGTCGAGCTGCACCAGCGTCTGCGCCATCGCGTTGAACGACAGCTCGACGAACCCGGCGACGAACAGCAACGGGATCGCGAGCGCGTAGCTGCGCGTGAGCGCGAAGGCACCGAGCGCGACGCTCCACGCCATCGCGAGCAGGCAAGCCGTGCGTGCGCGCGGCTGCAGCAGCCCACGGCTCTCGAGTACGACGCCGGCCGTCAGCGCGCCGGCCGCGTCCGCGGCGAGCAACGCGCTGTAGAAGAAGTCCGCTTTCGCCTGGCCGAAGTCGTGCGCGAAGCCCGGCATCTGCGCCTGGTAGGCGTTGCCGACGAACAGCGATGCGAGGCCGGCCAGCGCCGTCATCGAGAGGATCACGCGATGATGCGAGATCTCGCGCAACGCGCGCGCGATGTCGCCGAACGAGCGTACCGCGCGCGTCGCGACCGCTGCGCCCGCGGCGCGGAACTTCGGACCGTACGGCGCCACCGCGAGCCAGCCGATGAACGGCACGTACAGCAGCGCATTGGCGAGGATGCCGCGCTCGGGCCCGAGCCAGAGCAGCAGCGCGCCGCCGATGCCGGGGCCCATGAGCATGCCGAGCTGGCGAGCGGTCGCGTTGAGGCGCACCGCGCTCTGCAGGTGTTCGCGGCCGACGATGTCGTGCAACAGCAGCTGTGACGGTGGCCCCCACAGCACGCCGGCGATGCCGTGCACCACGAGCAGGGCGGCCGCGTGCCACACCTGCAGCGCGCCGCTCACGAACAGCACGCCCCAGGCGATCGACACGCTCGCGAACAGCGCCATGCCGAGCTGGATCATGCGGCCCGGGTCGACCCGATCGGCGAGCGCACCGGAATGGACCGACAGCAGCAGGAACGGCAGCCAGTGCGAGACGACCGCGAACCCGCCGAGCGCGGGCGAATCGAAGCGTTCGTGGATGACCCAGTAGCTGATCACGTGCTCGATGTTGTCGGCCATCATCGCGAGCGCCGACAACAGGAAGTACGTGCGGAAACCGCGATGCCGCAGTGCGGCGAACGCGATCGGCGCAGGAACGGAGGGAGGATTCATCGATGTCCGGTTGGAAGGCAAAGGCGGACATTGAAACACGCGAGGCACGCGGGAGAAGCGGTTCGGCAATCGCCGTGGCACCCTCCGCTCCGTGCACTCCGGGCGTACTCCGTGATTGAATCCCTGATCCCCGTTTTCGTGTCCTTGCTGGGCCAGTCGCGCGCACGTGCGGAGCCGATCCGATGAAGCCGATGTCGATGACGCCACGCCGGTTGCGACGCCTCATGAACCTGTGGCCGCCGTTCCTGTTCGCGGGGATCCGCGTGCTCGACATCGGCGAGGACTGGCGCAGCGCGCGCGTCGCGTTGCGCCTGCGCTGGTACAACCGCAACTACGTCGGAACGCATTTCGGCGGCAGCCTGTTCGCGATGACCGATCCGTTCTGGATGATCCTCGTGATGCGCGGCCTCGGGCGCGACTACATCGTCTGGGACAAGGCAGGCGGCATCGAGTTCGTCGCACCGGGCCGCGAGGCGGTGTACGCCGACTTCCGTGTCGACGACGCCTTGCTCGACGGGATCCGCTCGGCGACCGCTCACGGCGACAAATGCCTGCGCTGGTGCGAAACCGTCGTGTGCACGGCCCGCGGCGAGGTCGTCGCGCGCGTGCGCAAGCAGCTCTACGTCCGGCGCAAGGCCGCGGCGGAAGCGGTTTCGTGAAGTGCGTCACGGTCGCGCTGGCGACCGGTCGGCGGCATCCGTACGCCTCTCCCTCCTAGCATTCCCGTCCAGCGTGCGCTTGCACGCCCTCCGGTTGGCACGAAATGTGTCCGACTGCCCTAGGCCGGCCTGCAACGAGCAGGTTCTCATCCGGCGACGCGGTGAACCTCATCACGAAACGTGAGAGGCGTTACACTTTTTTGCGCGCGACCCGCATACCCGGGGGATGCTCGCGCGAGCCCTAGCGGAGGGCAGAACAAGGTCGTTCACCAAAGGGAGACCACCATGAAACGTGCCAGAACACACGTGGCCGACGCGCCACGACTCAACGCACTCGCGAGTTGCCTCGCGACGGCACTCGCGCTGGGAACGGGTGCACTCGTTCCGACCTGCGCCGACGCGAACGTACCACCACCCGTGCCGACGCCCGCGTCCCACAGCGCGACCGCGGTGCTGCCGACGCTGTCGGCGGCGGAACGCGACATGATCATGAATGCGGTCAATGCGGCGGTGCGCACGCCGCCGCCGGTGCCGGCGACGAACATCCCGGTCACGAACTGCAACGACTCGGGCGCGGGCAGCCTGCGCGATGCGGTCAACAGCGCCAACGATGGCGACACCATCGACATGACCAGCCTCGCTTGCAGCACGATCACGCTGACGAGCGGCGCCATCAGCATCGGCGTGAACAACCTGACGCTGCAGGGCCCGGGCATCCTGTCGCTGGAAGTGAGCGGTAACGACGCGTATCGCGTGTTCTGGCACCTCGGCACGGGCACGCTGACCGTGAACGACATGATCGTCAGCCACGGCAAGAAGTACCTCAACGACGGCGACCTCGGCAACGCGGGCGGCGCGTGCCTGTTCTCCGCCGGCTCGCTCGCGATGAACAACACGTGGGCGAAGTACTGCGACGCCGGCTCGAACGACGTCGACAGCCCGGTGCACGGCGGCGCCGTGTATGCGACCAATTCGATCGTGATGGGATACAGCCTCGTCACCGCGAGCAGCGCGCATTCGTCGGCGTTCCAGGCCCGCGGCGGCGGCGTCTACACGCCCGGGCAGCTGTTCATGCTGCGGAGCACGGTGTCGGGCAATACCGCCGGCGGCGTCTTCGGCACCGGCGGCGGCGTGCAGGTGGGCTCGGTGCGACCCGAAGGGTCCGGCGGAACCCCGGGCGGCTCGGCCGGCGTCAAGTACAGCAGCATCACCGGCAACAGCGCTTCGTTCCTCGGCGGCGGTGCCTACTTCACCGGCGATGCAGCCGTGGGCCGTTCGACGATCTCGGGCAACCAGAGCTGCCGCGCCGGCGGCCTGTACTTCGTCAACAGCGCCAACGTCACCCAGCCCGCATCGCTCTACAGCAGCACCGTCGCCAACAACAGCGCGGCGTGCACGACCGGCGGCGCGGGCGTCGCCATCTGGAGCCGCAACTCGCTGTTCAAGGACACCACGATCGCCTTCAATACGACCCACAGCGGCGGGACGACCAAGTACGGCGCGGGCGTACGCATGCCCAACGCGAACTCGATCGATCTGCAGAACACGATCATCGCGAGCAACTACACGGACTTCGGAAGCGGCCCGCTCGCGGACGATATCGGCGGCGGCGGAACGCTCACCGGCGCGAACAACCTGGTGTACTTCCCCTCGTCGATGGTGACCCCGGGCGGCACGATCCTGCTCACCGACCCGATGCTTCGCGCCCTCGCGAACAACGGCGGGCCGACCTCGACGCTGATGCCGAACTACGGCAGCCCCGTCATCGACGTCGGCAACAACGCATCGGGCGCGACCGTGGACCAACGCGGCAGCGGACACCCGCGCGTGCTCGGGCCCGCGGCCGACATCGGGGCGGTCGAGTTCGACCTGCCCGATTCGATCTTCGCGAACGGCTTCGACTGACGCGAAGGGACCGGCGGCCGCCCCGCTCCGCGGGGCGGCTGCAATCCACGCTTCGCTACGCCATCATCCGGACTCCCCCTGCGCAGGACGCCATCGACGTGAGCATGACCCACGAAGCCTCCAACGATGTTGCCGAGCCGACCGCCGCGGTCGACCGCGGTTTCACGTTCGTCGTCGACTGGCCGGGCGTGGACGCCGGCGCTGCCGTGGAGATCAAGGCATTCTGGCGCGCCGAGGGCGCGCTCAACGACGAAGCGGCGATGGACCAGCGCGTGAAGCAGGTCGTCATGCACGCGCTCACGCGCTCCGGCGAGGTCGCCGGCGTCTGCACCGCGATGCCGATGACGCCACCGCGGCTCGGCCAGCCGATGTACTACTGGCGCACGTTCGTGGGCGCGCGCTGGCGTGCGAGCGCACTCGTGATGTCGCTGCTCAAGCGCTCATGCGTGCTGCTCGAGGAACACGCGCGTGCGCACGATTACCCGTGCATCGGCGTGCTGCTCGAGCTCGAGAACGACCGCTTCCGCGAACGCGGACGCATGGCGACCTGGTTCAATCCGCGCTTCGTCTACATCGGCCGCAGCGACCGCGGCCTCGACCTGCGCGCGCTCTACTTCAAGGGCGCCCGCCTCAAGGATGCGCCCGCTCGGGCGTGAACGCGCACGGAGCACGCGCTCCGTGTGGCACGATGGAACCCCGTATCCGCCGACCCGCCATGACGAATTACGACACCCCCGCGGCGCCCGCCGTCGACGCCGCGCCCGAGAAGACCGTCGCCGAAGTTCTCGGCAGCGTGCACACGACGAACTTCCCCGACCTGCTGCGACAGCTCGGCGGATGCCTCGTCGTCAGCACCTACCAGGCCGGCAAACTCGTGATCCTGCGCCCCGACGGCGCGAGCATCAACACGCACTTCCGCAACTTCGTGCGGCCGATGGGCATGGCCGCGGACAACCAGCGCCTCGCGCTCGGCACTGCGCTCGAGGTCGCCGAGTTCCGCAACATGCCCGCGGTCGCCAAGCGCCTGCAGGACCCGCCGCGGCACGACGCGGTGTACATGGCGCGGCGCGTGCACATCACCGGCGCGATCGACATCCACGAAATGGCCTGGGACAAGCACGGCGACCTCTGGTTCGTGAACACGCTGTTCTCGTGCCTGTGCACCCTCGACATGAAATCGAGCTTCGTGCCGCGCTGGCGCCCGAGCTGCGTCACGCACTACGCGCCGGAAGACCGCTGCCACCTCAACGGCCTCGCGATGCGCGACGGCCGGCCGCGCTACCTCACCGCGCTCGGCGAGACGAACGAACCGCAGGGCTGGCGCGTCAACAAGCGCGACGGCGGCGTGTTGTTCGACATGGCGAGCAACAAGGTCATCACGCGCGGATTGTCGATGCCGCACTCGCCACGCTGGTACGACAACCGCCTGTGGGTGCTCGAGTCGGGCCGTGGCAAGCTCGTCACGATCGACCCGAAGACGGGCGAGAAGACGGATTTCGCGGCCGTGCCCGGCTTCGCGCGCGGCCTCGATTTCCTCGGTCCGATCGCGTTCGTCGGCCTGTCGCAGCTGCGCGAGACGAACGCGTTCACCGACATCGAGATCACCGACGACAACAAGGATCGCCAGAGCGGCGTATGGGCGGTGCACATCGGCACCGGCAAGACCGTCGCCCTGCTCAAGTTCACCGGCGGCGTGCAGGAGATCTTCGCGGTGCAGGCGCTGCAGGGAATCCTGTTCCCGGAAATCATCCACGAGGGCGACCTGCTCGCGAGCGCGTACGCGCTGCCGGACGAGGCATTGCGCGAGGTCGCCTTCTCGCCCGCGCCGGCCGCGCCGGTCGGCCAGGCGGCGCCCGTCGGTTGAGCTCAGGCCGCGCCGTCGCGCAGTCGCGCGCGAACCGCATCGACCGCGCGGCGGCACACGTCAACGAGCGGCAAAGACGCGTCGATGCGCACGGCGTCGGCAGGGGGATCGTCGAATCGCGCGGCGACCGCATCGACGAGTTCCGGCGTGCGATCGCGCGCGGGGTGGGCGCGCCGCAGCGCATCGTCGGCGACGCGCCGGCGCGCGAGCGCGGGCGCGCAGTCCAGATGCAACGCCATGACCGCGAACCGCTGCGGGTCGGCGAGCTCGCGCAACCGCGCGTAGTCTTCGCGACGCGAGAACGTCATGCCGTCGATCACGCTCGACCGGCCGAGCAGGGCGTTGATCTCGACGGCGAGCAGAACGCCGCGGTATGCCGCGCGCTTCTCGATGAAGCTGTAGTCGCACTGCGGAAACATCGCCGCGCGGACCTCGTCGCGACAGACGCGGCGCAGGCCGAGGTCGGCGACGAGCGCGCGCGCGACGGTGCTCTTGCCCGCCCCTGGCAGTCCGACCAGGGCGACGACGAGCGGCGCGCCCGGCGCGGCGCTCGTGTCGGCAGCGGGCGGGCGTCGGGTTTCGGGCACGTCGGTCCTGGTCCAGTGCGGTCGGCCCGGGCGGTACGGCGGCGCTCCGGCCGATGCGGCCATCGGGCGCCCGCGCACTCGATAATGTGCCGTCCGCCGCGTTTCCCGGCGGCGCGATGCACCGTGCTGTCGCCGGTTCGATAGAATTGTGGCCCTGACGCCCTGCGATTGCCATGACCTACCTGAAACAACCGTTCACCATCCCGGGCTATCGGCTGATCGGCCGGCTCGGCGTGGGCGGCATGGCGACCGTCTACCTCGCGAGCCAGGAGTCGCTGTCGCGCCTCGTCGCGATCAAGGTCCTCGCGAGCGACCATTCCGGCGACGACCTCGTGCGCCGCTTCGAGAACGAGGCGCGCACGATCGCGCGCCTCGACCATCCGCACATCGTGCAGATCCACGACGTCGGTCGCACCTCGACCGGGCAGATCTACTACACGATGCCATACCTGTCGAACGGCGACCTGTCCACGCGCAACGTGCGCGACGACCCCGAGCGCATCCTCGCGGTCATGCGCGCGCTCGTGGAAGCGCTCGCCTGCGCGCACGACCACGGCATCGTGCATCGCGACGTCAAGCCCGAGAACGTCCTGTTCGACAAGCTCGACCGGCCGATGCTGGCCGACTTCGGCATCGCGCTGACCGGTTCCAAGCAGCAGCGCGTCACGCGCGAGGGCGCCACGATCGGCTCGTCGGGTTACATGAGCCCGGAACAGGCGCGCGGCCAGCCGATCGACGGCCGCTCGGACTTCTACAGCCTCGGCGTCGTCTGCTACGAACTGCTCACGGGCGAGATGCCGTTCCAGGGCGCCGACGCGCTCGCGGTCGCGCTCGCCCACATCGAGAAGCCGGTGCCACGCCTGCCGGCCACGCGCCGAGTCTGGCAACCGCTCATCGACAAGGCGCTCGCCAAGCACCCCGACGACCGCTTCCAGAGCGCCGAGGAGATGCTCGCCGCGCTCGACACCGTCAGCCGCCGCATGCGCACCGTCTCGGCCGGCAACCTCGCTCGCTACTGGAAGGCGCTGGCCGGGCGGATCGGCGCGATTCCGCGCCGGCAACGCGCGCTCGCGCTCGCCGGCCTGCTGGCGGTGGTGCTGCTCGCGCTATTCGCGCGGTTGCCGCACGTCGAGCGACGCGCCTCGCCCGAAGCCGGGCACGCGGCGACGGCAGCCTCGACGCCCGCGGCGACCGACGCCGGCGATGCGGTCGCGAGCGCGCGCGCACGGCACCTGCAACAGGCCGACGACTTCATGTCGGTCAATCGCCTGGTCATGCCGAACGGGGCGAGCGCGGCGGACGAATACCTCGCCGTGCTCGCGACCGAACCGCAGCAGGAGGACGCGCGTCGCGGCATCGCGCGCATCTTCGATCGACTCGCCACGCAGGCAGCGAAGGCGATCGGCGACGACCATGCGGCCGAGGCGAGCGCCGCGTTGAACCAGGCCGCCGACCTCGCCGCACGTGCGGGCACCGTCGCCAACGAGCCGGGCGCGGCATTCGCGAAGTCCGTGCATGAAGCGGTCGAGCAGCGCCGCGCGCGTACGCGCGATGCGCTCGACCCGAGCGCGCTGCGCGCCCTCGAGCCGCTGCTGCCCGCGCTCGCGCGCATCGACGCGCCGCAGGCGAAGGCACTCGAGGCGGCGTTGCAACAGGCGACGGCGCGCCTGCGCGAGGGTGCGACGATCCACGACGACGGCGGTCCCGAGATGGTCGTGCTGCCCGGCGCGCGCGGTTCGGAACCGTCGATCGCGATGTCGGTCAACGAGGTCACGCGCGGCGCGTACGCGGCCTTCGCGAAGGCGACCGGCAGGCCTGCGGCCCGCTGCCGCGCGTCGCAGAACCTCATCGCGCTCGTCGCGTCGCGCGGCATCGACTGGCGCCGCCCCGGTTTCGAGCAGGGCGACGACCATCCGGTCGTGTGCGTGAGCTGGGCGGACGCGAATGCGTATGCGCGCTGGATCTCGGAGCGGACCGGCGCCCGCTACCGCCTGCCGAGTTCGAACGAATGGCTCGCGGCGGCGCGTGCGGCCGGCAGCGGCAAGGCGTGCCGCAGCGCCAACATCGAGGCGCGACGCGGCTGCGACGACGGCTTCGAGCACACCGCACCGGTCGGCCGCTTCGGCACCAGTGCGCCGGGCCTGCACGACCTCGCGGGCAACGTCAGCGAGTGGGTCGACGTCTGCGCGAACCGCGGCCGCGGTGGCGAGGCCTGCGGCGAGCACCGTTTCCGCGGCCTGTCGTGGCGCGACGACGACGAGGAATCCAACCTCGACCGCATCGACAGCGCCCCGGCCGACATCGGCTACGCCAACGTCGGCATCCGCCTCGTGCGCGAACTGCCCGCCGCCGACAAGCCGTGACGCGCGCGGCGCGGATCGCGTCCGATCCGCTACGCTTCCCTCCGACTCCGATCCCGCTGCCACCATGCGACCGCTCTACGTCCAGCGC
Organism: Dokdonella sp.; assembly: GCF_036518555.1. GTDB lineage: Bacteria > Pseudomonadota > Gammaproteobacteria > Xanthomonadales > Rhodanobacteraceae > Dokdonella_A. The sequence goes on from NZ_DATDMY010000092.1 coordinate 31,563, forward strand.
TACCTGCTCACCGGCCTGCTCACGTTCATTCCGATCTGGCTGACGTGGACGGTCTTCAAGTCGATCTTCTCGCTGCTGTCGCAGATCAACCTGCCTTGGGTGGCGGCGCTGTTCGAGGCATTCCCGGAGACGCTCGGCCGCCTGCACGAGGGCTGGCTGATGTCGCTGCTCGCGTTCATCGTGACCCTGGCCACGCTGTACGCGATGGGCTTCGCGGCGAACCGCGTATTCGGCCAGCGCCTGCTCGGCGCGTTCGAAAGGGTGATCGAGCGCATCCCGGTCGCGCACAGCATCTACGGCGGCGCGAAGAAGCTCATGACGATGCTGCAGAACAAGCCGAGCGGGACGCAGCGCGTCGTGCTGATCGACTTCCCCTCGCCGGAGCTGAAGTCGATCGGGTTCGTCACGCGCGTGTTCCGCGACGCGAGCGGCACCGAGCTCGCGTCGGTGTACGTGCCCACGACGCCGAATCCGACCGGCGGATACCTCGAGATCGTCCCGCTCGACCGCCTCGTCGCGACCGACTGGAGCGTCGACCAGGCGATGGCGTTCATCCTCTCCGCGGGCGCCGCGGGCCCCGACCCGCTGCCGTTCGACCTGCGCGGGCGAGGTCCGGCGCGAACGGACTGAGCCTCGCCCGCACCGCCGGCGCAGCCGTGCCGCGTCGTGCCTTGGGTGGTTTCCCCCACGCCGCGCTTGAACGCGACGTGTGCGCGCACCGATCCTGCGGCCGTCTTCGGGAGTACGCCATGAACACGCTTGCGTCGCGCTTCGTCGCCCTGCTCGTCATCGTCCTCGCCGCATCGGCGGCGCACGCGGACGAACGCCTCTGGTACAACGAGATCGATACCTGGTCGACGACGCGCGACAGCATCGTCGTGACCGGTCCGGGCGCGGCGTTCGACCAGGAGGTCGCGGACGATTTCGAGGCGACCGGCCTCGTGCGGCGCGTGGTCGCGTATGGGCACGACTGCTTCAACTGCGCGGGCGCGTTCTCGACCGGCGTGCGCGTGCGCGTCTACGCCCGACAGGCGGACGGCTCGCCCGGAGCGGAACTCTACGGCTTCCGCCTCGATGCCGACGATCCGCGCTTCCTGCACGACCTCAACCAGACCGGGCACGAGGAAACCGTCGACGTCACGTTCCCGCAGCCGTTCGTCGCCGACGGCGGCTACTTCATCTCGGTGCAACTCGAATACGCCGCGCCGGCGTACTGGCCGATCTGGTCCTCGCACCACACGGCGCCACGCGGAAGCCCGGCCTATCTGCGCGACAACGCCGCCGGCGGCGCATGGGCGCCCCACAGCGACGCGCTCGGACCGAGCCACTTCGACTTCGCGTTCGCGTTGTACGGCACACCGCCGGGTCCGCCCGCGCCGACGCTCGTCGCGGGCTGCGGCGAATGGAACGTGGAGCCGCTGCCCCTCCCCGACGGCGCGACGGCGGTCAGCGTGCATGCCGTGCAGAGCTTCGGGAATGGCGAGGAATGGCTCGTCGGCGGGTACGACACCGGCACGATCAGCGCGCTGCAGACGTTCTCGCTCGCCTACCATCGCACCGCGGCCGACCCCGCATGGCGCATCGTGCCGACGCCGAGCCCCGAGGTCTGCTCGCCGAATCCCGGCTGCGCGAAGGTCTGGTTCAACGCGATCGACGGCGTCGCCTCCGACGACGTCTGGGCCGCCGGATGGAAGGACGGACGATCGGACGACTTCTACTTCGGCGGCCAGCTGTTCCTCGCGCACTGGGATGGCGAGGCCTGGACCGAAGTAGCCGCACCGCCCACGCACGCGGGAGCGGGCGCCGAGGTCGCCGCGATCAAGGCGCTCGCCACCGACGACGTCTGGTTCGTCGGCTCGTGGGTCTCGGGCGGACAATGGCCGGCGCTCGCGTTGCACTGGAACGGCGTGTCGCTCGAGCAGGTCGCCACGCCATTCCCGCTGCCCGGCACGCCCGGCTGGTCGCTCGCCGCGATCGACGGCTCGCCCGGCGATCTCTGGGCGGTCGGCGCGGGCAGCGACGGCGACATGTCGACGAGTCCCTACATCCTGCGCGGCGACGGCTCGACGTGGGAACTTGCCGGAGCCGTGCCGATGCCGGGCCAGCAGGTCGAGTTCAACGCCGTGCTCGCACTCGCGAATGACGACGTCTACGCAGCCGGCAGCTGGTTCACCGGCGGCACCGGCTACGGCCCGCTCGTCGTGCACTGGGACGGCACGCAATGGACGACGGCGACGCAGGCGGGCGGCGGCGGGCCGATGGCGCGCATCGCTTCGGGCCTGCTCGCACTCGGCAACCCGACTCTGTTCCACGACGGCGTCGAATGGCGAGCGCAGCCCGGGCTCGCGGACTTCGACAGCTACGCGTGGGCCGACCTGCAGGCGACCGGCGCTTGCAATGCGCTCGGCGCGGCGATCGTCGACGTCGCGGGCGTGCGCCGGTCGGTCGCCGTGAGGCTGCGGCCGCGCATCTTCTTCGGCGGCTTCGATTGAGTCCGCGCCGGCGGCGATCCGCTACCATCGGGAGGATCATCTTCCGACGCGGGATTCCGCATGGTCGCCGCCTGCCGCGCGCTGTTCGCCCTCCTGCTCGGCTCGGTCGGCGCGTCGGCCGCCGCCGTCGACATCGACTGGACCACGCCCGCGGAAGCCGCGGCGTTCCGCACGACGCCGTCGTACGCGCAGACACACGCGTATCTCGAGCGGCTCGCGGCCGCGTCGCCGCGGACGCTCCGCCTGACGCGCTTCGGCGTTTCGCCCGAGGGCCGCGACCTCATGCTCGTGGTCGCCGCGAAGGACGGCGAGTTCACGCCGCAGGCCGCGCACGCGTCGGGCAAGGCGATCGTGATGGTGCAGTCGGGCATCCACGCCGGGGAAATCGAAGGCAAGGACGCCGCACTCATGCTCCTGCGCGACGTCAGCGTCGCGGCGAAGCAGCCGCACCTGCTCGACGACGCGATCCTCGTCTGGCTGCCGATCTTCAACGTCGACGGCCACGAGAACTCCGGCCCGTACAACCGCATCAACCAGCTCGGCCCGGCCGAGATGGGCTTTCGCGCGACCGCGCAGGGCCTCAACCTCAATCGCGACTACATGAAGGCCGACGCGCCCGAGATGCGCGACTGGCTCGCGATGTACGACGCGTGGCTGCCCGACCTGTTCCTCGACATCCACACGACCGACGGCGCCGACTACCGGTACGACCTCACCTGGTACACCGAACAGTGGGGGCCGCTGCATCCGGCCGTGCAGCGTTGGCAGCACGAGGCGTTCGAGCGCGCGATCCTGCCCGCGTTCGAGCGCAAGGGACACCGTTCCTCGCCGTACCTCGATCTCGTCGACCACCGCGACATCACCAAGGGCATCGGCAACTTCGGCTCGGGCCCGCGCTTCTCGACCGGCTACGTCGCGCTGCGCAATCGCGCCGCGCTGCTGGTCGAAACGCACATGCTCAAGCCGTACGCGACGCGCGTGCGCGCGACCTACGACTTCGTCGCCGCGACGCTCGACTACATGAAGCGCGGCGGCGCCGCGCTGCGCGGGGCGATCGCGCGGGCCGACGCCGACACGGTCGCGCGCGCGGGCCATGCCGACGCGAAGCTTGCGGTCGCCTTCGAGACCAGCAAGCAGTCGGTGCCATTCACGCTCGAGGGCTACGCGTTCCGGCACGAACCGAGCGCGATCTCGGGCGACAGCTGGGTCCGCTACGATCCGAAGACGCCGAAGACGTACACGATCCCGTACTACCGCGACCTGGTCGCGACGCAGACCGTGTCGGTGCCGGCCGCCTACCTCGTGCCGGCCGGCTGGACCGCCGTGATCGCCAAGCTGGGCGAGCACCGCGTGCGCACCGAACGTACGAAGGCGCCGCTGCAGCGCCTAGCCGTCGAACGCTATCGTCTCGGCGCCCCGCAGTGGTCGAGTGCGCCGTTTGAAGGGCGCCACATGCTGAAGGACTTCACGCTCGCGAGCGAACGCGCCGAGGCCGATTTCGCCGCCGGCGCCGTGCTCGTGCCGCTCGACCAGCCGGCCGCGAACGTCGCGGTCAACCTGCTCGAACCGCGCGCCTCCGATTCGCTGCTCGCGTGGGGCCTGCTCGATGCCGTGTTCGAGCAGAAGGAATACCCCGACGCGCGCGTGGCCGAGCGCCTCGCGCGCGAGATGCTCGCGCAGGACCCGGCCCTGCAGAGGGCATTCGACGAACGCCTCGCCGATCCCGCGTTCGCGAAGTCACCCGAAGCGCGGCTCGCGTTCTTCTACGAACGCTCGCCGTGGTACGCGGCGCAGCGCATCGGCCTCTACCCGGTCGTCCGCCTCGACGCCGCCGCGCTCGCCCTCGCGCGTGCCACCGGGCGATGAACGTCGCAGGCTGAAATGCGAAGGAGGAGCCGCGGAGCTCGAAACAGGCGGGCATCGGCGGACGCGGGTGCGTCGACACCATTCTCCCGTTCACGGCGTCGGCCGTGGCCAGGTGACCGCCGCGGCCGCCCGCCTGGCGGAACCCGCAGCAGCCGGGCGCACCATTCAGGCCGGCCTCCTGCACACGGTTGCGCCGGGCGATGCCGAGGCAGGAGGCGGACTTGGCCTGGCGCACGCAAAGCATTGTAAAGTCCGCGGCGCGCACCGCAGTGACCTTCGACACTGGGCCATTCCGCCGGAGCGCCCTAGCCTCTTTGTCCACCCCCGTACCGGAGCGACGCATGCCTGCATGCAGGACCCGCGTGCTGGCCGCCGCCCTGTCGCTGGGCCTGGTTGCCGGCGCGCAAGCCCACACGAACGAACGCGGCCTCGACGCGCGCAACGTCGACCCCGCGACGGGCGCATGCAGCGACTTCTTCCAGCACGCGAACGGCGGCTGGCTCGCGTCGAATCCGATCCCCGCCGAGTACAGCCGCTGGAGCCTCGACGACGAGTTGCGGGAGCGAAACCTGACCCTGCTGCGTGGCGTGCTCGACGATGCGGCCGCGCATCCGGGCGCGGCCGGCAGCACGACGCAGAAGATCGGCGACTTCTACGCTTCGGCGATCGACGAGGCCGCGGCGGAAGCGGCCGGCCATGCGCCGATCGACTCCGACCTCGAGCGCATCGCGGCCCTGAAGAACGCCGCCGACGTGGCCGCGCTCGTGCGCAGCTGGCACGCGCAAGGCATTCCGGTCCTGTTCGAGTTCGGTCCGCAGGCCGACATGAAGGATGCGAACCGCATGATCGGCTACGCGATCCAGGGCGGCCTCGGCCTGCCCGATCGCGACTACTACACGCGCACCGACGCGAAGTCGAAGGCGCTGCTCGGCAAGTACCGCGAGCACGTCGCGCGCATGCTCGCGCTGATCGGCGTCCCCGATGCGCCGAAGGAAGCGGGCTGGGTCGTCGATCTCGAAACGACCCTCGCGCGCGCCTCGCTCGATCGCGTCGCGATGCGCGACCCGCAGAGCTACTACCGCATGGCGACGCTCGCGCAGGCCGACGCACGGACGCCGCACTTTTCCTGGACGGCCTTCCACAGGGAGATCGGCCGTCCCGACGTCACGCGCTTCTCGCTACCGCATCCGAAGTTCTTCGCGGCGATGGACGGCGCCCTCGCGAAGACGCCGCTGTCGCATTGGCAGGCGTACCTGCGCTGGCACCTCGTCGATTTCGCGGCGCCGTCGCTGAGCAAGGCGTTCGTCGACGCCGACTTCGATTTCCACGGCCGCACGCTGCGCGGCACGCAGGAACTCAAGCCGCGCTGGAAGCGCGCGATCGACGCCACCAATGACGCGCTCGGCTTCGCCGTCGGCGAAGCCTACGTCGCCAGGGTGTTCCCGCCCGAGGCAAAGCAGCGTGCGCAGGCGCTCGTGAAGAACCTCTCCATCGCGCTGCGCGCGCGCCTCGCCGGGCTCGCCTGGATGAGCGAGCAGACCAGGCAGGCTGCGTACGCGAAGCTCGACACGCTCGTGTCGAAGGTCGGCTATCCCGATGCGTGGCGCGACTACTCCGCGCTCGAGATCCGCCGCGGTGCCTATTTCGCGAACGTGCGCGCGGCTGCCGCATTCGAGGCGAAGCGCCTCGCCGCGAAGATCGACCGGCCGGTCGACCGAAGCGAGTGGGGCATGCTGCCGCAGACGGTCAATGCGTACTACGACCCGCAGCAGAACGAGATCGTGTTCCCCGCGGCGCAACTGCTGCCGCCCTACTTCGACGCGCAGATGGACGACGCGGTGAACTACGGCGGCATCGGTTCGGTGATCGGCCACGAAATGCTGCACGGCTTCGACGACCAGGGCAGCCGCTTCGACGCGCAAGGCAACCTGCGCGACTGGTGGACGAGCGGGGATCGTGCGCGATTCGTCGCCCGCACCGCGAAGCTCGTCGAGCAGTTCGCCGGCTACGTTCCGATCGACGACCTGCACGTCAATGGCGAACTCACGCTCGGCGAGAACATCGCGGACCTCGGCGGCCTCGAAGTCGCATGGGATGCGTGGAAGCTCACCGACGACGGCAAGTCGAATGCGACGCGCGACGGCCTGATCGGCGCGCAGCGGTTCTTCCTCGCGTTCGCGCAGGCGTGGCGCACGCAGCAGCGGCCCGAAGCGCTGCGCCTGCAGGTGCAATCGAACGAACACGCACCGGCCAAGTACCGTACCAACGGGCCGGTGAGCAACATGGCTGCCTTCGCGCATGCTTTCGCGTGCAAGAGCGGCGATCCGATGGTGCGCGACGCCGCGCGTCGCGTCGACATCTGGTGAATGCATGCCGCGATCCCCGTCGCGGCGACGAAACGTCCTTGGAGAAACCAACCATGCGCAAACTGCTGAGCAGGACCCTCGCGGCGGCGATCTTCGCCGCACTGTCGACCGCTGCGGTCGCGGCGTCGACCGCCCCCGCGTTCGACGTCAACGAACTCGACCCGAAGATCGCGCCGTGCGCGGACTTCAACGGCTTCGTCAACGCGAAGTGGATCGCCGCGAATCCGATCCCGGCCGACCGCACGCGCTGGGGCGCCTTCGACCAGCTGCGTGAGCACAGCCTGCAGACGCAGCGCGGCATCGTCGAAGCCGCCGCGCTCGGCGCGAACAAGGCCGACGCCGGTTCGATCCAGCAGAAGATCGGCTGGCTCTACCGCTCCGGCATGGGCGAGGGCGCGATCGAGAAGGCCGGCCTCGCTCCGGTCAAGCCCGAGATCGCGAAGATCGAGGCGCTGAAGACGCCGGGCGACATCGCCGCCTACATCGACGATGCATCGTCGCGCGGCCAGAATGGCCTGTTCCAGATCTACACGGCCCCGGACTTCAAGAATTCGAAGATCCAGATCGCCTACGTGGCGCAGGGTGGCATCGGCCTGCCGACGTCGGAGTACTACACCAAGCCCGACTACGCCGAGCTGCGCAGCGCCTACCAGGCCCACATCGCGAAGGTGCTCGAGCTCGCCGGCGACAAGGCGGACGTCGCGAAGAAGTCGGCCGAGCAGGTGCTCGCGTTCGAGACGCGCCTCGCCAAGGCGTCGCTCGTGCCGGTCGAGCTGCGCAAGCCGGAGAACCAGTACCACTTCGTCACGCTCGGCGATGCCGACAAGGCGAGTCCCAACTTCTCGTGGACGAAGTTCTTCGCCGCGCAGCACGCCGACATCAAGGAAGGCTTCTCGCTGTCGCAGCCGGCGTTCTTCGCCGAAGTCGACAGGATGATCGTCGACGTGCCCGCCGATCAGTGGCGCACTTACCTGCGTTTCCATGCGATCGACTCGGCCTCGCCGTACCTGTCCAAGCCGTTCGCCGAGGAGAACTTCGCGTTCTACAACAAGAAGCTGAATGGCCAGAAGGAGCAGGAACCGCGCTGGAAGCGCGTGCTGTCGACCGTGAACGAGTCGATGGGCATGGCGCTCGGCCAGCTGTACGTCGAAAAGACGTTTCCGCCGGAGTCGAAGAAGCGCGCGCTCGAGCTCGTCAACAACGTGAGCGCGGCGCTGAAGGCGCGCATCGAGAAGCTCGACTGGATGAGCGAGGCGACCAAGCAGAAGGCGATCGAAAAGTGGTCGACCTTCCTGCCGAAGATCGGCTACCCCGACAAGTGGCGCGACTGGTCCGGCCTGGACGTGAAGCCCGACGACTACTACGCGAACGTGCTCGCAGCGAGCAAGTTCAACTACGACTACGAGATCGCCAAGGCCGGCAAGCCGACCGACCGGCTCGAATGGGGCATGACGCCGCAGACGGTCAACGCGTACTACAACCCGACCGACAACACGATCAACTTCCCGGCCGCGATCCTGCAGCCGCCGTTCTTCGATGCCAGTGCCGACGACGCGATCAACTACGGCGGCATCGGCGCGGTGATCGGCCACGAGGCGACCCACGGCTACGACGACGAGGGGAGCCAGTTCGACGCGCAGGGCAACAACACGAACTGGTGGACGAAGGAGGATCGCGAGAAATTCGATGCTCGTACCGCCAAGCTCGTGGCGCAGTTCAACGCATACGAACCGCTGCCGGGCAAGCACGTCAACGGCCAGCTCACGCTCGGCGAGAATATCGCCGATCTCGGCGGCCTCAACGTCGCGTACGACGCCCTGCAGATGGCGCTCAAGCAGGACCCGGCCGAGGCGTCGAAGAAGATCGACGGCTACACGCCGGACCAGCGCTTCTTCCTCAACTTCGCGCGCGTGTGGCGCGGCAGCATCCGGCCCGAGCGCCAGGCGGTCCTGCTCAACGCCGATCCGCACGCGCCGGCCCGGTACCGCGCGATCGGCGCGCCGTCGAACATGCCCGCGTTCGCGCAGGCGTACTCGTGCAAGGCCGGCGACGCGATGGTGCGCGGTACGGACACCCAGGTGAAGATCTGGTAAGGGGTTGCGGCTCGTCGAGGCCTCCCGGGAAAGCCGGGGTCAGTTGGACCTTCGCGGCATCGCGCAACGTTGCCGGAAGCGCTCCGGGGCGAAAGTCCAGCTGACCCGGTTTTTCTCCTAACGGATTCTTCGTCTTCGATCCGCTATGGTCGGGAACGCGCCACGCACCGGCGCATCGACCTGGGGGTCATCCACGATGAAGTCGCTCCAACTCGCGATCGCGACGCTGTTCGCCGCGCCGTGCCTGCACGCCGCCCTGCCCACCTATGATTCCGTAGAACTGCAGGCGCGCAGCAACCTGCTCGTCAACGACGAGGGCTGGAACCTGCCGCCGGGCTCCTCGTTCAACAGCATCAGCGCGTCGATCAACGCGAACGCGCAGGTCGCGTTCCGCGTGCAGGTCGTTCCCGACGCGGGCGATCCGGGCCTGTCTCGCCCCGGCGTCTGGTTCGGCGCGCACGGCGCAGGCGGACTCGTCCATCTCGGCGACATCGACGCGCTCATCGACAACGACGCGTGCGTCAACGACGCCGGCGACATCGCATTCACGATCTCCGACAGTGGCGTCGGCAACAACCTCTATCGCTACGATGCATCGGCCGGCAGCGCCGCGCCGGTGAACACGTTGCCGGTGATCCCGAATTCCTACCAGTCGCCGTGCGTGAATGCGAACGGAGACATCGGCTTCCAGGCGAGCTTCTCGAGCGGACGGGCCTACGCCGCACGCCTCGGCGGCACGACGACGATCTACGTCGGCGACGCCGCGGTATCCCCGGGAAGCCCGTACACCTACCTCTACACGCCGGCGTTCAATGCGGCGGGCGCGATCGCGGCGAAAGTCGCGACCTCGGCCGACCAGTTCAGCGCGGTCGAGATCCGCGCGTTCGCGAGCGACGGCAGTTCGCGGCGCCTGCTCGCGAACCAGGCCACCGACGGCGCATCGCCGTACTCGAAGTTCGACAACAGCCTCGCGCTCGCCGACGACGGCACGGTCGCGGTCGTCGCGACGCGTGCCGCCGACAACCGGCGCGTCGTGGTGCGAAGCGACGGCATCACGACGACCGAGATCGCCGAGGTCGACCCGGCCGGCACGATCCTCGAACTGGACTCGTTCCCTCCCGCGATCAACGGCTCCGGCTGGGTCGCGTTCCGCGCGCGCGACGCACGGGGCCAGGCGATCTACCTCGGCGACGGCGACACGCTGCTGCGCGTGGTCGGCAACGGCGATGTCGTCGAAACCGACCTCGGTACCGCCCAGCTCGGCCAGCACGACAGCTCGCCGGTATTCTCCGGCCGCCCCGCGATCAACGCGCACGGCGACATCGCGTTCGTCGCGGGCGTGCATCCGAATGGCAACGATCAGGTCGAATGGGGCAGCGGCGTATTCGTCGCATATGCGACGCCGACGGTCGACGACCTCGTCTTCGCCGACGGCTTCGATGCCGCGCCGGGTCGATGACCGGCCCGCGCCGGGCCGAGCGTGTCGGAGCGCGGGCGACGTAGGGTAGCGTCGCGGGCCCCACTCCCTGCTGCGATGCCGCAGGCCTCGCGCCGAGGGGTGCGTCATGCGGGTTCGCGCGCATGACGCACCGCGCCACGGCACGGCGGTCGCGGGCGCCGCAAGACTATGCTTCGCGCGCTGCGGCCGCGATAATCACGTTCCCCTCTTGCCGCGCTCTCCATGGCCTTCGTTCCCGGTCAACGCTGGATCTCCAATGCCGAACCCGAACTCGGCCTGGGCACGGTCGTGCGCCTCGACGGCCGCACCGTGCAGGTGCTGTTCGCGACCGCGGGCGTGCTGCGCCACTACGCCAAGCAGGCGGCGCCGCTCGCGCGGGCGGAATTCCGCATCGGCCAAAAGGTCAGCGGACAGAAGCAGAGCTTCGTCGTCGAGAGGGTGAGCGAGGAGAGCGGACTGCTCACCTACCACAACGGCACGCGTGTGCTCGCCGAATCCGATCTCGACGATGCACAGCCGCTGTCGCGAGCCGACGAGCGACTGCTGTCGGCGCGCGTCGACGCGCCCGATCGCTTCGATTTCCGGCTCGCCGCGCTGCGCCGCCGCGCGGCGGCCATGCGGTCGCCCGCCTGGGGCCTCGCGAGCGCGCGCGTCGACCTCATCGCGCACCAGCTGCGCGTTGCCGCGATCGTCGCGCAACGCCGTCCGCCGCGTGCGCTGCTCGCCGACGAAGTCGGCCTCGGCAAGACGATCGAGGCGGGCATGGTGCTCGCGCGGCTGCTCGCGAGCGGGCGCGTCGCGCGCGTGCTCGTGCTCGCGCCACCGAGCCTCACCGCGCAGTGGTTCGTCGAGTTGCTGCGTCGCTTCAACCTGCCCTTCGCGCTGTACGACGAGGAGCGCTGCGAAGCGATCGAGGTCGCCGACGGCGCGCGCAATCCGTTCGACGACGAGCAGTGCGTGATCGCCGACGTCGACTGGCTCGCGGGCACGCCCAAGCGCGCGACGCAGGTCGTCGACGCCGACTGGGACCTCGTCGTCGTCGACGAGGCGCATCACCTGGAATGGTCGCCCGAAGCGGCGAGCCCGGCCTACGCGCTGGTCGAGCGCCTCGCCGCGCGTGCGCCGGGGCTCGTCCTGCTCACCGCGACGCCGCAGCAGCTCGGTCGCAGCGGCCACTTCGCGCGCCTGCGCCTGCTCGATCCGGCGCGTTACACCGACCTCGAGAGTTTCAGCGCCGAATCCGAAGGCTACGCGGGCCTGTCCGCGGTCGCGACGCGCCTGCTCGACTCGGCGCCACTCGACGCCGACGTGCGCGCCGGGCTCGCCACGCGTTTCGCAGGCGACGAGGATCTCGAAGCACTGCTCGCCCGTTACGACGAGGACCGCGCCGCGAACGCGTCGCTGCTGCTCGACGCGCTGATCGACCGCCACGGCACCGGCCGCGTGATGTTCCGCAATCGTCGCGCGCAGATCGGAGGCTTCCCGAAGCGCGTCGCGCGCCTCGACGTGCTCGACGGCACCGAACTCGACGACGGCGCGCGCCAGCGCCTGCTCGCGGAGTTTCACGCCGATGCGCAGGCGCATCCGCCCGCGGGCGAGATCGACTATGCGAACGATCCACGCCTGCCGTGGCTGGTCGCGCTGGTCGAGCGCCTCGCGCCGGAGAAGCTGCTGCTGATCTGCCGCACGCAGGCGAAAGTGCTCGCACTCGAGGATGCGCTGCGCACGCGCAGCAGCGCGAAGGTCGCGCGCTTCCACGAGGGCATGAGCATCCTGCAGCGCGACCGCAACGCGGCGTACTTCGCCGAAAGCGACGGCGCGCGCGTGCTGCTCTGTTCGGAGATCGGCTCGGAAGGGCGCAACTTCCAGTTCGCCCACCACCTCGTGCTGTGGGATCTTCCGCTCGACCCGGACCTGCTCGAACAGCGCATCGGTCGTCTCGACCGCATCGGACAGCGCCACGATATCGAGATCCACGCGGCGGCCTTCCACGGCACCGCGCAGCACGCGCTGCTGCGCTGGTACCACGAAGGCCTCGACGCACTGCGCAGCAGCCCCTCCGACGGGCGCGAGATCCTGCGCCGCTATCGCGCGCGCCTGCTCGCCGAAGCGGAGCGGCACGCGCTCGGCGGCGAGGACCCCGACGTCGAGATCGACGCGCTCGTCGGCGAAACCGCGGCGACCCACCGCGAACTGTCCGAACTCGTACAGGCCGGTCGCGACCGCCTGCTCGAACTCGCGACCGAGCGCCAGGCACGCGATCTGCCGCTCGCCGACGCGCTGCGCGAGCAGGACGCCGATGGCGGCGCCGACGAGTTCATCCTCGCGCTGTTCGAGCAGTTCGGCATCGACGCGGAGGAAACCGGTCCGCGCACGGTCGTGCTCGACCCCGAGTACCTCAGTACCGACGGTTTCCCCGGCCTCAAGGACGGTCCGCAGCAGGTCACGTTCGACCGTGCGACCGCGCTCGCGCGCGAGGAGCTGCCGCTGCTGCGGCTCGACCACCCGCTCGTCGTCGGTGCGCTCGACCTGCTGCTCGAGAGCGAACACGGCAATGCCGCCATCCTCATGGATGCCGCGTTGCCGCCGCGGACGGCGCTGCTCGAATGCGTGTTCGCGCTCGAGTGCGTGGCCGACCGTGCGCTCGACGTCGGCCGCTTCCTGCCGCCGCTGCCGCTGCGCGCGGTCGTCGACACGCGCCTCACCCCGCGCACGGACTACGCGCCGAACACGATCAGCCTTGCCCGCGCACGCGAGCAACCGATCGACGCGGCGCGCTATCGCCCGCTGCTCGCCAAGCTCGTGCCGCCGATGCTCGGCGCGTGCGAGACCGAAGCACGCCGCCTCGCCGCGACCGAAGTCGGCCACGCGCTCGCCGCCGCGCAGCGCGAACTCGAGGCGGAACGCGCCCGCCTCGCCGCACTCGCGAAGGTCAATCCGTCGGTGCGCGAGGACGAGATCGCCGCGATCGCGCAGGAGCTCGACGACCTGCGCCACGCGCTCGCGACCGCCGCGCCCCGGCTCGACGCGATCCGCTTCGTCTGCAGCGCGGACATCGCGGCGCGCTGACGCACGACCGCAGCCGTTCTCGTTCGTCGACCTCGCGGGCGGTCAGGCAGGAGGCAGCTCGGGGGCGGTCGGCGCTTCCATCCGCCGAACCGCATGTTCGGGCGTATCCACGAAGGCGCGAATCTCGTCGCGACCGCGCGCATCCTCAGGTCGTGACCGCTGGCGACGGCGCCACCGCTGGCGGCGCGCTCAGCGCGATCGGTTCGCGGCGTCGACCGCACCGCGCACGATCGCGGGCGACGGCATCGTACAGTCGCGCGCGGGTTCCTGCTGCGCCGACGCAAGGCTGCCCTCGTCCGGATGCGCGTCCTGCCAGCGCACGCGGCAGGTCTGCGGCATCGGTTCGGGCACGTGCGCGCGCTCGTTGGTGATCGCGCGCGCGAGCACGGCCGCGGCGACCCACGAACCGCTCACGTCGGGATGGCCGTCGTCGAGCCACGGGCGCATGCGGCTGCGCGCGAGGAAGCGCTGCATCGCCGCGCCGACGTCGGCGAACGCGACGTCGCAGTCCTTCGCCGCGCGTGCGCCGACCTTGCTCAGCGCGGCCTGCGCCTCGGCGATGCCTTGCCAGGTGCCGAACCAGACCGGACGCGCGCCGGCCTCGCGCGCGAGCGTCGCCGCTTCGCACATCGCCGCGACCGAGCCCGCGCAATCGTGATCGTCGCGCGCGCACGACGGATAGCCGCCGCGGTCCTGCAGCACCACGATGTCGTAGTGCGTGCGCGCGAACTCCTTGCGCAGCGTGCCGCGTTCGAGGTGCTCGCGCATCGTCGTACCCGCACCCGCGATCATCTCGACCTCGAGCGGCGCGTTCGCGGCCGCGGCGAGCGTCGCGGTCAAGCGTGGCAGGTCGTTGTAGTAGACGAGGCTGTTGCCGACGAACAGCGCGCGCCGGGGCGCAGGCGACTCCGCCGCCGCGGCGGCGACCGTCATGCCCGCGGGCAGCACGCACAGCAGCGCGCGCAGCCCCCGCGCCGCGCGCATGTTCACGCCGCCCTCGGCTGGCGCATGAGCAGGGCGAGTACCGCGGCGAGCTTGTCGCGCATCTCGCGGCGGTCGACGATGAGGTCGATCGCGCCATGGTCGAGGAGGAATTCGGAACGCTGGAAGCCCTCCGGCAACGTCTCGCGCACGGTCTGCTCGATCACGCGCGGCCCGGCGAACCCGATCAGTGCCTTCGGTTCGCCGACGTTGACGTCGCCGAGCATGCCGAGGCTCGCCGAAACGCCGCCCGTGGTCGGATGCGTGAGCACCGAGATGAACGGCACGCCCGCGTCGCGCATGCGCGCGAGCGCCGCAGACGTCTTCGCCATCTGCATGAGCGAGAACAGGCCTTCCTGCATGCGCGCGCCGCCGGTCGCGGAAAAGCAGACGAGCGGCATGCGCTCGGCCAGCGCGAGTTCGGCTGCCCGCGTGAACTTCTCGCCGACGACCGAACCCATCGAGCCGCCCATGTACGAGAACTCGAATGCGCACGCCGCGAGCGGATTGCCCTTGAGCGTGCCGCGCATCGACACGAGCGCATCCTTCTCGCCGGTCTGCTTCTGCGCGGCGGCGATGCGGTCCTTGTACTTCTTCGAATCGCGGAACTTCAGTGGATCGGCCGGCTCGAGGCCGGCATCGAGCTCCTGGGTGCTGCCCGCGTCGAAGAACGCCGCGAGGCGCACGCGCGCGCGGATCGCATGGTGGTGGCCGCACTTGGGGCACACCATCAGCGACGCCTCGAGCTCGGGCTTGTACAGTACGGCGCCGCAACCGTCGCACTTCTCCCACAGGCCCTCGGGCACCTTGCCCTTTCCCGTCGTGGAAGCGCGCGCGCGCGGGCCGACCAGCTTCTGCAACCAGTTCATCGGGTTTTCCTCAGCCGTCCTCCCTGACGGAAACGATCAGATCGGCATCCGTGCCGGACCATTGCTTCGTGTCATCGTCCTCCCTGACGACGAAGATCAGACCGGCATCCATGCCGGGCTCTTCAAATAAGGCTAAAGACTACTGTTTTGCGTCGACGGCGGCGCGGATCGGGGCGAGGAACGCGCGCGCGCGTTCGGCCGCCTCATTCGCATCCGCCGCGCCGGCGAGCCGTTCGACCAGCGCGCTGCCGATCACGACCGCATCGGCGAAATCGCCGATCGCCGCGGCCGACGCCGCATCGCGCACGCCGAAGCCGACCGCGACGGGCGTGCTCGCCTGGCGCCGGATCGCGGCGACGCGCTCGCGCACGTCGCCCGTGCTGAGGCGATCCGCGCCGGTGATGCCCGCGAAGGACACGTAGTATAGGAAACCGCGCGCAGCGGCGCAGACCTGCGCAAGCCGCGCGTCCGTGGTCGTCGGCGCCGCCAGCAGGACCTGGGTCAGGCCGGCGTCGCGCAGCGGAGCGGCCGCCGCGAACTCCTCGACCGGGCAGTCCACGAGCAGCACGCCGTCGACCCCAGCCGCGACGGCTTCCGCGCCGAAGCGCGCAACGCCGTGGATTTCGACCGGATTGAGGTAACCCATGAGCACGACCGGCGTCGCGTCGTCGCGCGCGCGGAATTCGCGCACGCGCTCCAGGATGCGCGCTATCCCCATCCCTTTCGCGAGCGCACGCTCGCTCGCATGCTGGATCACCGGGCCATCCGCCATCGGATCGGAGAATGGCACGCCGAGTTCGATGAGGTCGGCTCCCGCCTCGACCAGCGCATGCATGACCGGGACGACCGCATCGGGCGAAGGATCGCCCGCGGTGAAGAACGGGATGAGGCCCGTACGGCCGCGCGCGGCGAGGTCGCCGAATCGCCGCTCGATACGACTCACAACGAAAGCCCTTCGCGCGCCGCGATCGTATGCACGTCCTTGTCGCCACGCCCGGAGAGGTTGCAGAGCACGAGGCGGTCGCGCGGAAGTTCCCGCGCGAGCTTGATCGCTTGCGCGACCGCGTGGCTCGACTCGAGCGCGGCGAGGATGCCTTCGCTGCGCGCGAGCTGGTGGAACGCGGCGAGCGCCTCGTCGTCGGTGATGCCGACGTAATCGGCGCGGCCGCTGTCCTTGAGGAACGCGTGCTCGGGGCCGACGCCGGGGTAGTCGAGGCCGGCCGAGACCGAGTGCGTCTCGGTGATCTGGCCGTCGTCGTCGCAGAGCACGTACGTGCGGTTGCCGTGCAGCACGCCGGGCCGCCCCGCCGCGAGCGACGCCGCGTGATGCCCGCTCGCGATGCCTTCGCCCGCGGCTTCGGCGCCGACGATGCGCACGTCGCGGTCGTTGAGGAAAGCATGGAACAGGCCGATCGCGTTCGACCCGCCGCCGACGCAGGCGGTGATCACGTCGGGCAGGCGGCCGTACTGCTCGAGCATCTGCGCGCGCGCCTCGCGACCGACCACGGCGTTGAAGTCGCGCACCATCTGCGGATACGGATGCGGTCCGGCGACCGTGCCGATGATGTAGAACGTGTCGGCGACGTTCGAGACCCAGTCGCGCATCGCCTCGTTGAGTGCGTCCTTGAGCGTCTTCGACCCCGACGTGACCGGCACGACCTCCGCGCCGAGCAGCTTCATGCGATAGACGTTGATCTTCTGCCGCTCGATGTCGGTCGCGCCCATGTAGACGACGCAGTCGAGGCCGAGGCGCGCGCACACGGTGGCGGTGGCTACGCCGTGCTGGCCGGCGCCGGTCTCGGCGATGACGCGGCGCTTGCCCATGTGGCGCGCGACCAGCCCCTGGCCGATCGTGTTGTTGATCTTGTGCGCGCCCGTGTGGTTGAGGTCCTCTCGCTTGAGCAGGATCTGCGCCCCGCCGACCTGCCGCGACAGGCGCTCGGCGTGATAGATCGGCGAAGGCCGGCCCACGTAGTACTTGAGGTCGCGCTCGAACTCGGCGATGAAGGCCGGGTCGGCGCGCAGGCGCCGATAGGCCGCGTCGAGATCGGCCAGCGGCGCGATCAGCGTTTCGGCGACGTACGAGCCGCCGTAGTCGCCGAACCGGCCGCGCGCGTCGGGGTAGGCGGAATAGTCGTCGATGTGTTCCATCTGGGTCTCACTTCACGATGCCCGCGTCCGCCGTGCGTACCGCTTCGACGAAGCGGCGCATGCGCGCGGGGTCCTTGATGCCGGGTGCGGTTTCGATGCCGCTCGACACGTCGACCGCATAGGGTCTCACGAGAGCGATCGCTTGCGCCACATTGTCCGCGGTCAGTCCGCCGGCGAGGATCGTCGACCGCCCGAGGCGGGGCGCGCGCCTCCAGTCGAACGTCTCGCCGCTGCCGCCGAGTGCGCCCAGCGCATGGCTGTCGAGCAGGAAGCCGTTCGCGGCGGGATGCAGGCTCACGTAGGCGATCGCGTCGTCGACGGACGCCATCGGCACCGCCTTGATGTAGGGGCGCGAGAAGCTCGCGGCGAACGATCCCGGCTCGGCGCCGTGGAACTGCAACAGGTCCGGTTGCACGCCCGCGATCACTTCCTCGATCCATCCGGGATCGTCGTCCATGAACAGCGCGACCGCGGCCGTGAACGGTGGCAGCTGGCGGCGGATCTCGCGAGCCTGCGTGATGCCGAGGAAGCGCTGGCTTCGCCGCGTGAAGACGAGGCCGATCGCGTCGACACCGAGGTCGACCGCGAGGCGCGCATCCTGCGGACGCGTGATGCCACAGAACTTGATGCGCGTGCTCACAGGGTCACCTCGGGCGGGAGATTCCATTCGGCGGGGTAGCGCGGCGCGAGGAACGTGAGCCCCGACGCGGGCGCGGTCGGGCCCGCGACCCGGCGATCGCGCCCGCGCAGCAGCTCGCCGAGCCACGCCTCCGCACGCTCGCCGCGACCGATCGGCAACAGCGAGCCGACGATGTTGCGCACCATGTGGTGCAGGAACGCATTCGCCTGGATCTCGATCGCGACCTCATCGCCGCTCCGCTCGACGCCGATCGCGTGCACGTTGCGCATCGGCGAGTTCGCCTGGCATGCGACGGTGCGGAACGCGCTGAAATCGTGCTCGCCGACGAGCGCCTGCGCCGCGCGCTGCATCGCTTCGACGTCGAGCGGAACGCGCTCCCAGGTCACGAAGCGCGCGGCGAGCGCGGCGCGCACGGGGCGATTGAGGATCGTGTAGCGATAGCGACGCGCGCGGGCGCCGAACCGCGCGTGGAAGCCACCGGCGACCGGCCGCGCCCACAGCACCGCGACGTCGCGCGCAAGGCGCGAATTCGCGCCGAGCACCCAGGCACGCTCGCTGCGCGTCGCGTCGCTGTCGAAATGGACGACCTGGCAACGCGCGTGCACGCCCGCATCGGTGCGACCCGCGCAGGTGACGTCGATCGGGTGCGCAGCGACGAACGCGAGCGCCGCCTCGACCTCCGCCTGGATGCTGCGCTCGTGCGACAGCCGCTGCCAGCCGCAGAAGTCGGTGCCGTCGTATTCGATGCCGAGTGCAAGGCGCATGGTTCGGGAATCGGGAATCGGGAATCGGGAATCGGGAATCGGGAATCGTAAGCGATGCGGTATCGGCGCGGACATGAAAAAAGGGAGCCGGCATGGCCGACTCCCTTCCGTGCGGTGGTGCGCCCCCGCCTCGATCGGCCGCGTCGCGCATTCGCGAAGCGGCCTCGCGTGCCGACGAACTAGCGCAACTCCGAGATCAGGCGATGCGCCTCCGCCTTCTGCACGTCATTGCCTTCGGCGACGACCTCCTCGAGCATCGAGCGCGCACCGTCCGGGTCGCCCATGTCCATGTAGGCCTTGGCGAGGTCGAGCTTGGTGCCGACCGCGTCTTCGCCCGCGAAGAAATCGTCGTCCAGGCTGGCTTCCTTCATGGCGGGTGCGGGCTCCTTCGCGGCCGGAATGGCCGGGGCGGGCGTCGCCCTCGCCACCGGGGCTTCCAGAGGTGGCAGGTCGTCGAACGTGAACGCGTCGGCGGCAGCCGGGGGCGGCGCCGCGTGCGCCGGTGCGGCGGGCTCGGCAAGGCCGAAGCCGTACTCGTCGTCGTGCGCGCTCGTGCCCATCGCCGCCTGCGGCGTCGCCGGCACGTGCGCGTGCTCGAAGCCGAAGTCATCGTCGGCGTCGAGCGCCGGACGCTCCGCCGTATCGGCGAACGCCGCTCCCGCGTCGTAGGCCTCGGCGGAGGCGAACAGCGGGTTGTGCGGCGCGAGTTCCTGGCCCATCGCCTGCGCTTCCTGCCATTCGGGCTGGTTCGGATCAGTGACGTAGGCGTGCATCTGCGCCGCGGTATCCTCGAATTTCGGGACGTCGCGCTCGGCGTAGTAGAGGCTCAGCAACTCGAGGTACAGACCGACGTTGCCGGGCTCGCGCGCGATCTGCTCGCGCAGTGCGGCCGCCTCGGCTTCCATCACGTCGCTCGTCGCACCGCCGCCGACCGGCGATTCGCCGAATGCGTCGGCGATCGACGGCCGCGCGCCACCGGCCGCTGCGGGCGCGGCCTTGCGCTTGCGCATGCCGAACAGGCCGAGCAGAACGAGCAGCACGCCTGCGCCGAGCGCTGCGGGCTTCACCCATGGCGCGTCGTACCACGCCTCCTGCGGCTGCGGCGCAGGCGTCGGCTTCTTCACCGTCGTCGCCGGCGTGGCCTTGGTCGTGGTCCCGGCCGTCGCCTTGGTCGGCGGCGTCGCAGGCAGCGGCGTCACGGTCGCGCCGGTCGACGTGCTCGAACCCGACGGCGCAGCGGTCGTTGCCTCCGGCGTCGGCGTCGTCGCCGCCGTCGTCGGCGAGGGAGCACCAGGCGCCGTCGGCGCCGGGGTGGCCGGACCCGTCGTGGGTACGCCCGTTCCGCTCGCCGGCGGCGTCGCGGCCGGCGTCGTGGAGGCCGTCGTCGAACCCGGTGCAGGCGTGGTCGCGGTCGGCGCCGCGACCGCAGGTGGCGCGGCCTTCGCGGTCTCGCCGGCCGGCGCCGTCGCCTTGCCCGCATCGCCCCAGATGTCCTTCTTGTCGATCGCCGTGTCCTTCGCGGCCGACGGTGCCGGCGTCATCGATGCCGGCGAGGTCGCCGCCGTCGCGACCGGCGGCGGGGTGGTCGCGGCCGGCGCCGCAGGCTTGCCCGCCGCCTTCGCGGCGGCATCGGCCTTCGCCTGCAGATCCTTGAGCTTCTGCTGCAGGTCCGCGATCTCGGAATCCTTGAGACTGATCAGGCGATCGTTCTTGCCCTTGAGGTCCTCGAGCTCCTTCACGCGCGACTTGAGCTCGCCTGCCTCCTGCTCGCGCGCGGTGAGGGCTTCCTTCGTGCGCGCGAGTTCGCGTTTCGCTTCCGCCGCGGCAGCCGAACCGTTGCCCGTCCCCGGCTGGTCCGCCATCGCGAGGCTGCCCTTGCCCGACTTGGGCGGCACGAGCTCGAGGCGCTCGCCCGGGCTCTTCGCTTCCGCGCCCGCGGTACTCGTCTTCGCAGGCTTCGTTTCCTTGGGCTCGTTCGGCGCAGCGACCGTCGGTGCTTCGGTCGTCGACGCGACGCGCGTCGGCGTCGCACGGCCTCCGCGCCAGTCCTCGAACTGCGAACGGACCTGCGCCGCAGCCTCGCTCGCCGAACCGATCGCCTTCGCTTCGTCGGCACTCGGGATGCGCAGGATGGCGCCGCGCTTGAGCGCGTTGATGTTGTCCTTGTAGAACGCGTTCGGATTGTTCTTGAGCAGCGCGAGCATCATCTGGTCGAGGTTGACGCCAGCGCCATCGGGGCGTGCCGCGCGCGCGATCCCGGACAGCGTCTCGCCTTCCTTGACCGGCCCGTACTCGCCCTCGACCACCTTTCGCGACTCGACCGGTGCCGGTGCCGGTGCCGGTGCCGGCTTCTCGCGCACGGGCGCGGGCGTCGCGGGCTTCTCGGTCGCAACGACCTTCTCGGGCTCGCGCCGTGGCGCCACGGGCTTGCTCACCGGCGGCGCCGGGGACGCGGCGACCGCGGCGGGCGCGCTGCGCGCGGGCGCGGTCACGGGCGGGTCGAGCAACACCGTGTACTCGCGCAACAGCCGGCCCTTCGGCCAGTTCGCCTCGACGAGGAAGTCGAGGTAGCTGTCCTGCACGGGCTGCTTGCTGGTCACGCGGATGACCACCTCGCCGTTCGCGCCCTTCCCGACCGAGAAGTCGAGCGGCACGTTGAGGTGGCTGCGCGAGATCCCGACGCGCTCGAAGTCTTCCGCTGCAGCCAGGCTCACGAGCAAGCCTTCCGCTTCGCCCGCGGTCCCCTGGATCACCGGGATCTCGGCATCGAGCGGTTGATTGAGCTTGGATTTCACATGGACGGGGCCGAGGCCCAGCGCGAGCGCGTTCGTTCCGCCCAACGCGAGCGCGATCGCAAGCGAAAGTTGCAGCGGTCGTTTCATCTAGGCATGCCCCCCGGAGGCGTAGGGACCCGTTTCGGGTCATCTCGAAACGGGCTTATAACACAATCGTAACTATAGATCACAGATACGATTTCGCAAATAGCGGGGGCCCGTCACAGATAGGTTTTCACGAGCAGCTCGGCGACTTGCACCGCGTTGAGCGCCGCGCCCTTGCGGATGTTGTCCGAGACGACCCATAGATCGAGCCCGCGCGGGTGCGAGATGTCCTCCCGAATCCGGCCGACGAACACCTCGTCCTTGCCCGCCGCGTGCTGCACCGGCGTCGGGTAGCCGCCCGGCTTGCGCTCGTCGATGACGACGACGCCCGGCGCCGCGCGCAGCAGCTCGCGCGCTCGCTCCGCACTGATCTTTTCGCGCGTCTCGACGTGGACGGCTTCGGAGTGGCCATAGAACACCGGCACGCGCACTGCGGTCGGGTTCACCTGGATCGACGCGTCCTCGAGGATCTTGCGCGTCTCCCACACCATCTTCATTTCTTCCTTCGTATAGCCGTTGTCCTGGAAATCGTCGATCTGCGGGATCAGGTTGAACGCGATCTGCGCCTGGAACTTCGCCGGCTCGATATCCTGGAAGTTCAGCAGTGCCGCGGTCTGCCGGCCGAGTTCCTCCATGCCCGAGCGGCCGGCGCCCGACACCGACTGGTAGGTCGCGACGTTGATGCGTTCGATGCCGACCGCGCGATGGATCGGCGCGAGTGCGACGAGCATCTGCATGGTCGAGCAGTTCGGATTGGCGATGATGCCGCGATTCGCGTACTGCGCGATCGCGTGGGGGTTCACTTCGCTGACGACGAGCGGGATGTCGTCCTGGTAGCGGAACTCGGACGTATTGTCGATGACGACCGCGCCGGCCGCCACCGCGCGCGGCGCGTGCACGCGCGAGACCGAGCCGCCGGCCGAGAAGAACGCGATGTCGATGCCGTCGAAATCGTAGTCGGCGAGATCGCGCACGGTGATTTCGCGATGGCCGAACGACACCTTCGCGCCGGCCGATCGCTCGCTCGCGAGCGGCACGAGTTCGCCGACCGGAAACGCGCGCTCCTTGAGGATCGACAGCAGGGTTTCGCCGACGGCGCCGGTGGCGCCGGCGATGGCGACGTTGTAGGTCGTGCTCTGGGTCATGATCGTGCCTGCGGTCGGGTTCGTGCGCGGGGGTGGTTGCCTAGGATCACGCGAATCGGGCGTCGCGCGCCAATGACGCGTGGGCATGGAACGCGTGCGACGCGCGGCGAACGATGGCGAGGGTGCCGAATGCGGCATTCGCGCGCGCGGGTGTCGCCGGATGTCGCCGCCGTGCCGCGCGGTCGCGCAGGCTCATCCGGCCCGTCCGGGAACGCGCGGCGCGACGTCGCCGACGTCGGCGCACTGCGCGCGATGACGCAGCGCCTGGTCCATGAGCACGAGCGCGACCATCGCCTCGGCGATCGGCGTCGCGCGGATGCCCACGCACGGGTCGTGGCGACCCTTCGTGACGACGTCGACCGGTTCGCCGGCGAGGTCCACGCTGCGACCGGGCACGAGGATGCTCGACGTCGGTTTCAGCGCGATCGAGGCGACCACGGCCTGGCCGGTCGAGATGCCGCCGAGGATGCCGCCCGCATGGTTGGACAGGAAACCCTGCGGCGTGATCTCGTCGCGATGTTCGCTGCCGCGCTGCGCGACGGCGGCGAATCCCGCGCCGATCTCGACGCCCTTGACCGCATTGATCGACATCAGCGCCGACGCGAGTTCGGCGTCGAGCTTGCCGTAGACCGGTTCGCCCCAACCCGGCGGTACGCCGTCGGCGACGACGGTCACGCGCGCGCCGACCGAGTCGCCGGACTTGCGCAGCGCGGTCACGTACGCCTCGAGTTCCTCGACCATCGATGCGTCGGGCCAGAAGAACGGGTTGCGCTCGACCGCGTCGGCGTCGAATGCGCGCGGGACGAGGTCGCCGATCTGCGCGAGATGGCCGCGCACGTGCACGCCGTGGCGTTCGGCCAGCCACTTCTTCGCGATCACCGCGGCGGCGACGCGCATGGTCGTCTCGCGCGCCGATGCGCGGCCACCGCCGCGCGGATCGCGGATGCCGTACTTCTGCCAGTAGGTGTAGTCGGCATGGCCGGGGCGGAACGTGCCGAGCAGGTCGCCGTAATCCTTCGAGCGCGGGTCGGTATTGCGGATCAGCAGCGCGATCGGCGTGCCCGTCGTGCGGCCCTCGTAGACACCGGAGAGGATCTCGACCTCGTCGGCCTCGCGCCGCTGCGAGGTCCAGCGGCTGCGTCCGGTCGCGCGCCGCTCGAGGTCGGCGCGGAAATCCTCCGCGACGAGCGCGAGTCCCGGAGGGCAGCCGTCGACGACGCAGCCGATCGCGGGCCCGTGGCTTTCGCCGAAGGTGGTGACGCTCAGGAGCGTACCGAACGTGTTGCTGGACATGGGGTCGGGAATCAGGAAATGGGAATTCGGGATCGCTGGTCGGGAACGGCCACTGTGCCCGGCTGCGCGCGCATGACGTGACGTCGTTGCGCCACCACGCCGGACACCCTTGCGCGGCGACCAGCACCCGCAGCGGATCGCGCCTGCGCGTCGGCGGCCGATGCGCCCGGCGCGCCAACCCGCCGACGCCGGCCCGCGTGCGCCGGCGCAGGCCCGTCTACTTGCGCGCGCTCGCCGCGCGATGGATCTCCACCGCGTGCTCGACGAGGTCGCGCCGATCGAGCAGGAACACGCCCATCTGGCCGACGTTGAACTCGATCCAGTTGAACGGCACGTTCGGCAACGTCGCAACGAGCGCGCGTTCGCTCTCGCCGACTTCGACGATGAGCACGCCGTCCTCGGCGAGATGATCGGGGGCCGCCGCGAGGATGCGCAACGCGAAGTCGAGGCCGTCGTCTCCGGCGGTCAAGCCTAGTTTCGGCTCGTGGCCGTATTCGGGCGGCAATGCGGCGAACTGCTGCTCGGTCACGTAGGGCGGATTGCTCACGATGAGGTCGTAGCGCTCGCCACCGAGGCTGCCGAACAGGTCGGACTTGATCACGCGCACGCGCTCGCCGACGTCCTGGAACTCGACGTTCTCGCGCGCGAGCGCGAGCGCGTCGTCGCTGATGTCGGCGAGGTCGACCTGCCAGTCGGGATTGTGCGCGGCC
>NZ_DATDMY010000093.1:0-71146 GCF_036518555.1 Dokdonella sp.
GAGCAGGGTGCGGAACATCGTGGTGTTGGCGACCATCGCGGTACTCCTTCGTGCGCGTCGGAATGAGCGCTCGGGTTGCATACGGGAGGGCGATGGGCGAGGGATCACGGCGAGCATGGGGAATTTCCCTCGACGCCGAGCGCCGGGGCGGCCGCGATCGTGGACGAGCGGAAACGGGCGCCCAAAAAAACAGGGGCCGCATGGCGGCCCCTGGGAATGCGAACGATGCCGGGTCGCTCAGCGGACGATGAGTTCGAACCCGTCCGCGAAGATCGTGTCATCGATCGCGAGTTCAGGCAGCAGGCACCACTCGGTGAGCGTGCCCGTATCCGCGCTCGCATTGTCGGACACGTTGAGCGTCCAGGTGCCCGCGAGCGAGAGACCCGCGAACGGCGCGAGGCCCGGCGCGTTCGGCGACAGCGTGCCGCCGATCGCCGGCGGCGTCGCGCTGCAGGCGTCCTCGACCGGCGAGGTGGCCGCATCGTCGAGCACCACGTCGATGTCGTTGTTGCCGCAACCGAAGCCCGTGCCCGTGTAACCCGGGCGATCGATCACGGCCGAACTCGCCGCATCTTTCGACAGCGTGAACTTGAGGTCGCCGACGTAGGTGTGCGTCGCCTTGATCGACAGCTTGAGCGAGTTGACCATCGACGCATCGCTGAGCGTGATCGTGTCGTTCACGCCCGTCGGATTATTGTCGGGGATCGCGAGCGAGAGGCTGTGGCAGATCAGGTTCGCGGTCGTGAAGCTGAACGCCGCCGAGAACGTGCCGTCGCCGCAGCCGTTGGTCGCCTTCACGTGCCAGTAGTAGGTCGTGTTCGGATTCAGGCCGCTCGTGGCGTAGCTCGTCGTCGTGATGCCCGACTGGGTCGCGACGATGTTCGTGAAGCCCGGGTCGGTCGCGACTTCGACCGTGTAGCTCGCCGCGCCCGCGAGCGCATCCCAGGTCAGCGTGGTGCCCGTGCTCACGCCGGTCGCTCCGTCGGCCGGCGTCAGCAGGCTGACGGACCCCGACAGCGGACCTGCGACCGTGAGCGGAAGCGACTTGCTTACCGTGTCGGCACCGCTCGTGCCCGACACGAGGATGGTGAAGAACGAGCCCGGCGCGAGCGACGAAATGCCGTCCAGCGTGAGCACGGACGCATTCGCCGGCGGTGTCAGGCTCGGTGGCGCGAATGTGCTGCCGACGCCCGGCGGGTTGCTCGCTGCGGTGAACGAAACCGTGCCGCTGAACCCCACGTCGTACGTCGCTGCGAGGTTCACGGTCGCGGTATCGCTCGTGACGCACGCCGACACGGACGTCGGATCGAGCGTGAAGTTGAACGGCGTCGTGCCGATGCCGTCGATCGCAGTCGCGCCCGAACTGGTCGGGTCGAGCCAGTCCTTCATGCGCGTCGCCGGCGTGCCTTCGCCCTCCCACGCCACCGAGAGCTGGCCGTAGAAGTCCGAGAGGTTCGCGCCGGTCGCCCCGCACGCGGACGGACCGCCGCTGAGCACGCCGACGAGACGCTGGCTCGCGTTGTACAGCGGCGAGCCCGACGAACCCGGCTCGGTCACGCCCGGCGGCAGCGAGCTTGGCTGCGGCGCGGGAATGTTCGGCAGGATCGGCGGCGTCGGATCCCAGAACGCATGCCAGTGCGTATTGGTGCCGCCGGCGATGCCGCCGACCTCGAAGTTCTGCTCGACGAAGGTGATGCGCTTTTCGTCGACGTTCGGGTGATGGATGGACGCGCACTGGCCCGTGTCGGAGTTGGGGTTCGATCCGGGTACGCAGGTCGCCGCCGTCGCGCCGTGGTCCCAGCCGGCCCAGTACAGGTTCCACGCGGGATCCGGCGTGCCGTTGAGCCGCACGAGCGTGTTGTCCGAGCAGACCGCGCCGTTCGTGCAATCGCTGCCGCTGAACGGATTGCGCGTGCGCGCGAGGAACGTCGAGCCGCTGCTCGTCGTCGTCGGCCGTGGCACGGGAACGCCGCTCTGCGCGCTGCCCGGCGTGCGGCAGGTCGCCGACTCGTAGTTCCAGTACACGACGATGCCGGCCGGATTCGCGACGACGTTGCAGTGGCTCGCCGTGATGAACAGCATGCTGCGGTCGTTGGCGGTGTTGTTGACGAGCGAACCCGTGCACGTGTCGGTGCCCGCGATCGTGTAAGCGCCGACCGATCGACGCGGGTTGTTCCACGGATCGGATGCATCCATGCAGGCGACGTCCATGTTGCACGCGCCCGATTGGATCGCGTCGGGCGAACAGGCCGACTTGCCTTCGCCGGCGACATGGATGCCCGGCTGCTGGTAGCCCTTGGCGTGCGTGCCGAAGCCGCGGTAGCCCTGGTTGATCTTGCCGAGCACGAGATCGACCTGGTCGCGCTCGCTGGTCGCGACGTCGAGCTCGACCATGACATCGGCCGACGCGATGATCGGCGTCCACAGCTGGCCGAGCGCGTTGTGCGAGGTGGCGTCGTACGGACCGGCAAGCTGGGCGTGGTCCTTGCTCGCGTAGATGTACACGCGCGCGCTCGCGGGGACGTGGAAGCGGGTGAAGCCGAAGTTGAGCGAAGCGGCATCTTGCGCCTGCACGCGGTAGCGCCAGATGCTGCGATCGCCCTTCTGCTCCCAGGTGCCGCCCGTGCGGACGTCGATGCCGCTGTCGTGCGCGATCGCGAAGCGCATCGGATTGCCGGCCGCTTCACGCAGGGCATCTTCTTCGGCGATTCGCTTGAGGTCGAGCGCACCGTAACGCGCAGTGGCAACCTCGTCGATGGACTTGAATCCGGCACCGAAACCCGCCGGTGCGGCGGCGCCCGCCGCTGCGGCTGCGACACCCGATGCGAGTGCCAATACGGCCGTGAGGTATCTGTACTTGAGCATGTGCATCCCCGATCAGCCCAGACGAAATTTCCCCTGTCCCGGGAGCCTAGCACCGCATTCGCCACAATTGAACCGGCTGCGGAACGAGCGGTCGGCGCGAAGATGAACGCAACGCGCGGCGCGCGCGAACGCGCTGGCAATGGCGTCCGCGCGCGGCTAGGCTCGCCGCTTCGCCGCGACGGAACCCCTATGTCACGCATCCACTTTCACGCCGATGGGGCCTGGCTGCCGGGCGGGTTCGCCGAAGGCGTCGAATTCGCGACCGATGCGGCCCCGGATGGCGCCGCCACGTTGCGATCCGTGCGCATGGAAGCGCGCCCGGGCGATTCGACGGCGCTCGGGCCGATCGTCGTTCCCGGCATGCCGAACCTGCATTCGCATGCGTTCCAGCGCGCGATGGCGGGGCTCGCCGAACGGCGCGCGCCGCAGCAGGCCGAGGACAGTTTCTGGAGCTGGCGCGAAGTCATGTACGTGTTCGCCGGGCGCATCGGGCCGGACGAGCTGCGCGCGATCGCCGCGCAGCTCTACGTCGAGATGCTCGAAGCCGGCTACACGCAGGTGTGCGAGTTCCATTACCTGCATCACCGGCCCGACGGCCGCGCGTACGACGATCCGGCCGCGATGTCGCTCGCGCTCGTCGAGGCCGCGCGCGAGACGGGCATCGGCCTCACCTTGTTGCCGACGCTGTACATGACCGGCGGATTCGACGGCCGCCCGTTGTCCGAACGCCAGCGTCGCTTCGGCCATGACGTCGACGGTTACCTGCGCCTCGTCGAACGCCTGCGCGGCCTCGACGAGCCACGCCTGAACGTCGGCATCGCGTTGCATTCGTTGCGCGCGGTGCCGCCGGACGCGATGCGCGCGGTGCTCGCGGCGATCGACGCCATCGGTGCGAGTCCGCGCCAGCGCCCGGCCGCGCGCATGCCCGTGCACATCCACATCGCCGAGCAGGTCGGCGAGGTGCAGGATTGCCTTGCGATCCGCAATGCGCGTCCGGTCGAATGGCTGCTCGAGCATGCGCCGGTCGACGCGCGCTGGTGCCTCGTGCACGCGACGCATCTCACCGATGTCGAAACGCGCCGCCTCGCCGCGAGCGGAGCCGTCGCGGGCTTGTGCCCGACCACCGAAGCCAATCTCGGCGACGGCTTGTTTCCGCTCAGGGCGTATCTCGACGCCGGCGGCGTCCTCGGCATCGGATCGGACAGCCACATCTCGGTGTCGCCGGTCGAGGAGCTGCGTTGGCTCGAGTACGGCCAGCGCCTCGCCACGCGCCATCGCAACATCAGCGCGAGTGCGTCGCAGCCGAGCAGCGGCGAAACGCTGCTTGCGCGAGCGCTCGCCGGCGGCGCGCAGGCGTCCGGCGGCGCGCTGGGTGCATTCGCGCCCGGCCATCGCGCCGATTTCGTCGTGCTCGACGAAGCCTCGCCGCTCTTCGCGGGGCGTTCGCCGCAGCAGGTCATCGATACCTGGCTGTTCGCGGGCAATGCGAACCTCGTGCGCGAGGTGATCGTCGGCGGCGACCGGGTCGTGCGCGAGCGGCGGCATCGCGACGCCGAGCGCATCGCGCGTCGCTACCGCGAGGTCGTCGAGCGACTTGCGCGCGGCTAGGGTCCCTGGAATCCGGCCTCGCGCGAACCGCGCCACGGTTCCGCTCGCGTCGAGCGCAGCGGGCGACGTCGATCATCGCGCGCGGGCCCTTCGAGTCCGGCCCGGCGTTCAGGGCGCGGCGACGGGAGTGCGGTCGCGCAGCAAGCCCGCGACCGCGGCGAAGTCGCCGTCGTTCGGTTGCGGAGCGACGCCGAGCAGCCTCGCGAGCAACGGATAGACGTCGACGTTGTCGAACTCCGGCACGACGACGCCGCGGCGGAAGTCCGGGCCGCGCGCGACGAACAATGCGCGCATCGCCGGGTCGTCGTTGTCGTAGCCGTGCTCCCCGGGCGAATAGCGTCCGCCCTTGTCGTCGTAGCCGTGCGAGGTGATGTTGCCGCCGTGTCCGGCGAGGCACAGCAGCGACGGGATGCGCGGGTGCGTGCCGTAATGGAGTCGCGCCGGCACGTCGCCCTTGCGCCAGCACTGCATGTGCGCGTGCGGCTGCAGCAGCGCGTGCTCGATCGCGGCGGCCTTGCCCGCATGCGGCTCGATGCCGGCGAGGATGCCGTAGTTGGCGACGTCCACGTCGGCGAGCGGCACGATGTCGTCGAGGTACGTGCGAAGCTCGGGCGACGTCGCAGCCTGGCCGTGGTCGGACACGATCACGATGTCGGTCGCATCGAATCGCCCACGCCGGTGCAGGCCGTCGACGAGGCGCGCGAGCGCTGCATCGATACGCGCGAGCGCGGCGTCGACCTCGGCCGAGTCCGGTCCATGCTGGTGGCCTTCGTGGTCGACCTGGTCGAAATACAGCGTGAGGAAGCGCGGTCGTCGCGGCACCGGCAGGTCGAGCCATGCGAGGACCTGGTCGACGCGCGCGTCGGGTTCGACCGTGCGATCGAACGGCTCCCAGAACGACGGGCGCACGCCCGCGATCGCGACCGACGAACCGGGCCAGAACATGGTTGCGCTGCGCACGCCCTGCTTCTCGGCGGTGACCCACAGCGGCTCGCCGCCCCACCAGCGCGGATCCTCGATCGTCGCCTGTTCCTTGTAGACGAAGGCGTGGCCGAACGCGGGATCGCTCATGCGGTTGTTGACGATGCCGTGGTGATCCGGATACAGCCCGGTCAC
Organism: Dokdonella sp.; assembly: GCF_036518555.1. Lineage (GTDB taxonomy): Bacteria > Pseudomonadota > Gammaproteobacteria > Xanthomonadales > Rhodanobacteraceae > Dokdonella_A. The sequence goes on from NZ_DATDMY010000093.1 coordinate 5,590, forward strand.
GAGCGTGTAGTGGTTCGGGAACGTGAGGGTCGGGAACGAAGGCTTGAGTGCCTCGGCACGCACGCCGTCCGCCGCGAGCGCGGCGAGCGTCGGCGTGCGTCCGCGCGCGAGGTAATCGGCGCGGAAGCCGTCGATCGAAACGAGGATCAGCGGCGCGTGCGCCGAGTCCGCACGTCGCGGGGCAATCCCGCTGCAGGCGCCGAGGACGAAGCAGAGCAGGGCGAGGAGGACGGTGCGACGCATCGACGGTTCCGCGGACATTCGAGCCGCGTATGGTCGCCGAAAGGACGCCCGCGCGCCTAGCGGGCGATCGACTCAGCCCGTGCGCGCGAACGCGTGCGTCGCGCCGATGCGGCCGTCGACCTGCGCGCGCGTCGGCACGGGCACGTAGCAGCCGCCGCGTCCGACATCGTAGTTGCGATAGTGCTCGAGCAGGCCGCCGTAGACGTGCAGCGTGACGGCTGCGCGCCGAGCGGACAGGTTCGTGCAGCGATGCGCGTGACCCTGCGTGCCGAGGAACGCGCACGATTGCCCTTCCTCGAGCACGGTCGTGCCGACGTGACGCAAGGCGTGCTGCTCGCCGAGTTCGTAGTCCTCCACGCTGAGCGTGCCTTGCAACACCATTTCGATGCCCCAGAGCCCTGCGTGGTCGTGGATCGGCGTCGCATGGCCGGCCGGCCAGACCATGATCAGTCCCGTGTACCGGCCGTCGCGCTCGCACTCGTAGAGCCAGCGCGTGAACTGCTGCGGGTGCTCGTCGCAGATGGCGCGCAACGCGCGCCGATCCTTCGGCGAATACCAGACCGCGTCGCGCAGGCCCGCGTGCACGCGCTCGAGCGCATCGCGTCCGAACGACGCGTGTCCATCGGCGAGGCAGGACGCCATGTAGGCACGCACACTGCGCGTGACATCGAGGTCGATCGCGATCATGCAGCACCCCAGGGGACGGTGAGCGATGTCCACTGCATCACACTCTTCGTTAAGTCTTCGATAAGGCGCATGGCCGCATCGGCGGTCGTTCTCGAACCTCATTGAAGACATGGCGCCAGTGCATTGATTCGGCTTGGATAGCGCCGGGTTATGATCGGAAACCCTTGGCGAGGACACCGCATGAACCTGTTCGATCCCCTGACGCTCGGCGATGTCGTGCTGCGCAACCGCATCGCAGTCTCGCCGATGTGCGAATACTCGGCGAGCGATGGCGTACCCGACGACTGGCACCTCGTGCACCTCGGCAGTCGCGCGGTCGGCGGCGCGGGGCTCGTATTCACCGAGGCCACGGCGGTGTCGGCCGAGGGGCGCATCTCGCCGGGGGACACCGGTATCTGGAACGACGCGCAGCAGGCCGCATGGACGCGCATCGCGCGCTTCATCGCGTCGCAAGGGGCCGTCGCGGGCATCCAGCTCGCGCACGCGGGACGCAAGGCGAGCACCGACGTGCCCTGGCGCGGCGGCAAACCGCTGCAGGGAACGGCGGCGTGGACGACCGTTGCGCCGAGCGCGATTCCGTTCGATGCAGGCTATCCGGCGCCGCGTGCGCTCGATGACGCCGGCATCGCCAAGGTGATCGCGGACTATCGCGCAGCGGCGGCACGCGCGGCCGCGGCCGGCTTCGGCGTGGTCGAGGTGCACGCCGCACACGGCTACCTGATCCACGAATTCCTCTCGCCACTGTGCAACGTGCGCGACGATCGCTGGGGCGGCGATCTTGCCGGTCGCGCGCGCCTGCTGCGCGCGGTCGTCGCCGCGGTGCGCGAAGCCTGGCCGCGTCCGCGGCCGCTGTGCGTGCGCGTGTCGGCGACCGACTGGGCGGCCGGCGGTTGGGACATCGACGAATGCGTCGAACTCGCGCGCTGGTTGCGCGACGACGGCGTCGACCTCGTCGATTGCTCGTCCGGCGGCGCGGTGCCGCATGCGAAGGTGCCGGTCGCGCCGGGTTACCAGGTCCCGTTCGCCGCGCGCATCCGTCGCGAAGCCGGGATCGCGACCGGCGCGGTCGGGCTCATCACGACGTCGACGCAGGCGAACGACATCGTCGTGCGCGGCGACGCGGATCTCGTGCTGCTCGCACGCGAGATGCTGCGCGACCCGTACTTCCCGCGCCGCGCGGCCGCCGAACTCGGCATCCGGATCGAGGCGCCGCCGCAATACGGGCGTGCCTGGTGAGCGCGTAGGGCGGGTCGAGCGCCCGGCGCGAGTCCCGCCGTCCGGTCAGGCCGTACGTGCCCGCCGGTGCGGATTCGGCAGGAACCACGCGAGCAAGCCGAGCGCGGGCAGCCACGCACAGAGGCCGTAGACCGCCTCGATGCCGATGTGGTCGGCGAGTTCGCCGAGCACGGCGGCGCCGAGGCCGCCCATGCCGAAGGCGAAGCCGAAGAACAGGCCCGCGATGACGCCGGTGCGACCGGGCACGAGTTCCTGCGCGTAGACGATGATCGCGGAGAACGCCGACGACAGGATCAGGCCGATCACGATCGTGAGCACGGTGGTCCAGAACAGGTTCGCGTGCGGGAGCAGCAGCGTGAACGGCAGCACGCCGAGGATCGAACCCCAGATCACGTAGCGCCGACCGATACGGTCGCCGACCGGACCGCCGACGAGCGTCCCCGCGGCAACCGCGCCAAGGAACGCGAACAGGTGCAGCTGAGCGCTCTGCGCGCCGAGTTGGAACTTCTGCATGAGATAGAACGTGTAGTAGCTGCTGATGCTCGCGAGATAGAAGTACTTCGAGAAGATCAGCACGCCGAGCACGAGCAGGGTGGTCGCCACCGTGCGACCCGGCAGGCGCGACGCGCGCTGCGCGATGCCGGCCGCGCGATGCGCCGGGATGTGCACGCGGTACCAGGCGCCGATGCGCGCGAGCAGCACGATCGCGACGAGCGCGGCGATCGCGAACCACGCGACGCTGCCTTGCCCGCGCGGCATCACGATGAATGCCGCGAGCAGCGGTCCGCTCGCCGACCCGACGTTGCCGCCGACCTGGAATAGCGACTGCGCGAGGCCATGTTGGCCGCCCGACGCCATGCGCGCGACGCGCGAGGATTCGGGGTGGAACACCGAAGAACCCGAACCGATCAGCGCCGCCGAGAGCAGCAGCACCGGGAACGTCGTCGCCTGCGACAGCAACAGCAGTCCGGTCAGCGTGAAACCCATGCCGATCGCGAGCGAATAAGGCATCGGTCGCTTGTCGGTGTAGATGCCGACGAACGGCTGCAGCAGCGACGCGGTGAGCTGGAACGTCAGCGTGATGAGGCCGATCTGGCCGAAGTCGAGTGCGAACGATTGTTTGAGCAGCGGGTAGATCGCCGGCAGCAACGACTGGATGAGGTCGTTGAGCAGGTGGCAGATGCTCAGCATCGCAAGGATCGGGAACGCCGTGTGCGCGGCGCGCTCGGCGCTGGCCCCGGGCGGTTCGGCCGGCGTCACGGGTGCGTCGGCGAGCGCATCGGGGGCGGGGGTGAGGTTCTGCATTCGACGATCGGGATGTCGGGGGACGGCAGCGCGCATTATCGGACAGGTCGGACACGCATGCGATCGCGCGGATGCGTGCCGCTCGTCGGCGACGGCGTTTCGTCGCGGACCGGCCTCACCCGCGCCCCCGGGGCGCGCCGGCGCGATCGAGGCGCAGCAGCATCACACGGTCGGTCTGGCGATCGCCGCCGAGGTCGAACGTCTTGCAGCCGACGTCGGTGTAGCCGCATTTCGCGTAGAACGCGATCGCGCGCGGGTTGTGCTCCCACACGCCGAGCCACAGCGCATGCGCGCCGAACTCGCGCGCGATGTCGCGCACGGCCTGCATGAGTCGCTGTGCGACGCCGCTGCCGTGCGCGGCGCGGTCGACGTAGAAGCGCTGCAGTTCGACCGCGTCGGGCGCGTCGACGCAGGCGGGTGGCTCGCCGCGACACACCTGCGCGTATGCGACGAGGTCGCCGCCGTCGGTCGCGAGCAGGATCGCGGTGTCGGGATCGGCGAGTTCGCGCGACTGCTGCGCGACGCCGTAGGTCGTTTCGAGGAACGCCTGCAGGCGCAGTGGGTCATTGGCCGCACCGAACGTGTCCGCGAAGCTGCGCGCCGCGAATTCGGCGAGCGCGGGCGCGTCGGCACGAACGCCGCGGCGGATGAGCAGTCGGTGCATGCCGATGTCGCCCTTCATGTGTGCAGCCTCGCGGCTCCGGTCGCGATCTTCCCGCGCCGGGCCGCTTCACCATTCGTTCGCGCCGAGCCTGCGCACGCGTTTCGCTGCCGCGGAACGCTCGAGGCGATGGAGCGTCGGCGCATCTTCACGCAAGGACGCGCGCCCGGGCAGGGCCATCGGTGGCCGCGCGGACGGGGCCGCCGCGCGCCGCGTCAATGTCGCGTCGCGCCCGGCGGCGAGGGGTCGGTCGCACCGAAGACGTCGTTGACGTCGTTGTCGTCGAACACGTAGCGACGATTGCAGAACTCGCAGTGCACCTCGATCGAACCCTGTTCGGCGAGCGTCGCGTCCGCTTCGCCGCGCCCGAGCGAGCGCAGCATCGCCTCGACGCGCTCGCGCGAACACGTGCACGCGAACGCGAGCGGCTGCGCCGACTGCAGGCGCACGTCCTCGTCGTGGAACAGGCGCAGCAGCAACACTTCGGGCGCGAGCTCGAGCAGTTCGCGCGGCGTCAGCGTCGCGAGCAGGTGACCGGCGCGGTTCCATCCGTCGTCGTCGGCCGCACCCTTGCCGCCTTCGCGCGCGACCTGCTGCAGCAGGAGGCCGCCGCAGCGGCCGTGCGCCTCGGCCAGCACGATGCGCGACGGCAACTGCTCGGATCGCTCGAAGTAGTTCTCGAACGCATGCGCAAGGTCGCCGCCTTCGACCGGCACCAGGCCTTGGTAACGCGTGTCGGTGACACGGTTCTCGATCGTGATCGCGAGACGCGCCTCCGGGTCGAGTCGGATGGGCGCGACGGGCGGCGCGCCGCTCCAGCGTGCGATGCCGCGCACGCTGCCGTCGTGCGTGCACTCGGCGAACAGCAGGCGCAGCGGACCTTGGCCCTGCAGCTGCACCGACAGGCGGCCGTCGAACTTGATCGTGCTCGTGAACAGGGCGCTCGCGGCGACCGCCTGACCGAGCAGCTCGCCGAGCGCAGGCGGGTAGTCGCCGTTGGAGCGCAGGTCCTGCCAGCCACGCTCGAGGCGTACGAACGCGCCGCGCACGCCCGCGCGCTCGAGCTGGAACCTGTGCAGCACATCGTTCGGCGGATTCAGCGCGCGCGCGTCGTGTCGGAGGGGTTCGGTCAAGGCCGCGGTCCGTGGTCGATTGGCCGAAAGTCTAGCGGCGCGGGCCAGCGGCAGGCAACGAAAGGCCGGCGGCCGGGCGGCCGCCGGCGCTGATCGGCGAGAGCGTTACTCGTCGTCGCGATCGTGATGCTTGTAATGCGCGATCACCCACTCGTTGCGCTCGTAGGGCTTCTCGGTGTCGAGCTCGATGTTGACGCCGCCGCGCGTGATGTACGTGCGATACGTCTCGGGCAACTCGGCGGCCGAGCGCCAGTCGTTGCCTTCGCGCCAGTAGTACACCTTGGTCTCCGGGGCGAAGTAGATGTCGTGGTCGCCGTAGTAGACGTAGCGGTGATGGCCCTTCTTGACCGTCGTGGTCGTCGTCGTGGTTTCCGTCGTCGTGGTCTGCTGGGCGACCGCCGGCAGCGCGGTCAGGGCGATCGTCGCGGTCGCAATGATCAAGCTGGTACGAAGCTTCATGGCGTTTCCTCGTTTGGCAATCGGAAGAACACCGGCGTACGGAGCGGCCGTTGTTCGTCGACGAAGGCTACGCCGCACCGCTGAACCGCAGCGGTGGCGCACCTGAACGCGACAGGACGCATTCACGTGCGCACGACGACGCATGCGGTCGATCAACTTCCGTCGCGGGGCCGTTCGCCCGACGACGCGGGCGCGTTCAGGCGGCCTTGCGCGCGCCGAGTGCGGAGAGCAGGTCGGAGGCGGCGCGCAGGCGTTCGCTCGCTTCCTCCAGCGGCAACTTGAAGCGCAACTTGTCCTGGCCGTCGAGCGCGTACACGCGCGGCTGCGACTGGATCAGGCGGATCACGGTGAGCGGCTCGACCGCGGGATTCGGTCTGAAGATGACGCGCCCGCCGCTCGCGCCGAGTTCGAGCTTGCGGATGCCGAGCGGTGTCGCCGCGAGCTTGAGCGAGGTCACCGCGAACAGCTGCTTGAGCGGCTCCGGCAGCAGCCCGAAGCGGTCGATCATCTCGACCTGCAGCTCGCGCAGCTCGTCCTCGTTGCGCGCGCTGGCGATGCGCTTGTAGAGCGTCAGGCGCGTGTTGACGTCGGGCAGGTAGTCGTCGGGGATCAGCGCGGGCAGGTGCAGTTCCACCTCGGTCTCGTGCTCGCTCGTGAGGTCGAAGTCGGGCACCTTGCCCTGCCTCAGCGCACGGACCGCACGGTCGAGCATCTCGGTGTAGAGCGAGAAGCCGACTTCCTCGATCTGCCCGCTCTGTTCCTCGCCGAGCAGTTCGCCGGCGCCGCGGATCTCGAGGTCGTGCGTGGCGAGCGTGAAGCCGGCGCCGAGCTCGTCGAGCGAGGCGAGCGCCTCGAGCCGCTTCTCCGCATCGGCGGTGATCGAGCGTCCGTCGGGCACCATGAGATAGGCGTACGCGCGGTGGTGCGAGCGGCCGACGCGGCCGCGCAGCTGGTGCAGCTGGGCGAGGCCGAAGCGGTCCGCGCGGTTGATGATGATCGTGTTCGCGCTCGGCACGTCGATGCCCGATTCGATGATCGTGGTCGCGACGAGCACGTTGAAGCGCTGGCGGTAGAAGTCGAGCATGATGAGCTCGAGTTCGCGGTCGGGCATCTGGCCGTGCGCGTAGCGGATGCGCGCATCCGGCATGAGCTCGGCGAGCTCGCGCGCGGTCTTCTCGATCGTCTCGACGTCGTTGTGCAGGAAGTAGACCTGGCCGCCGCGCGCGTGCTCGCGCTGCATCGCCTCGCGGATCAATGCCGGATCGTACGGGCTGATGAAGGTCTGCACGGCGAGGCGGTGCGCGGGCGGCGTCGCGATGATCGAGAGGTCGCGCAGCCCGGCCATCGCCATGTTCAAGGTGCGCGGGATCGGCGTCGCGGTGAGCGTGAGCAGGTCGACTTCCGCGCGCAGCTTCTTCAGCGCTTCCTTCTGTCGCACGCCGAAGCGCTGTTCCTCGTCGATGATGACGAGGCCGAGGTCCTTGAAGCGCACGTCCGGCTGCACGAGCTTGTGCGTGCCGATCATGACGTCGATGCGCCCGTCGGCGAGCTTCTCGAGCGCGGCCTCGATCTCCTTCTTCGATTTGAAGCGCGAAAGCACCTCGACCCGGACCGGCCAATCGGCGAAGCGGTCGCGGAAGTTCTGGTAGTGCTGCTGGGCGAGCAGGGTGGTCGGCGCGAGTACCGCGACCTGCTTGCCCGCGGACGCGGCCGCGAACGCGGCGCGCAATGCGACTTCGGTCTTGCCGAAACCGACGTCGCCGCAGACGACGCGGTCCATCGGCTTCGCCGAAGCGAGGTCGGCGAGCACGGCCTCGATCGCGGTCGTCTGGTCCGGCGTCTCCTCGAACGGGAACGCGGCCGCGAACTGCTCGTTGAGCTCGCGGTCGATCGCGAGCGCCGTGCCCTGGCGCGCCTCGCGCTGGGCGTAGATCGCGAGCAACTCCGCGGCGACGTCGCGCACCTTCTGCGCCGCCTTCTTCTTCGCGCGCTCCCACGCGTCGCCGCCGAGCGCATGCAGCGGCGCGAGCTCGGGCGCCGTGCCGGAATAGCGCGAAACGAGGTGCAGCTGCGCGACCGGAACGTAGAGCTTGTCGCCCTTGGCATACTCGATCGCGAGGAATTCCGAGGGCTCTTCGCCGAACTGGGCGCGCCCGCCGACGTCGAGCTTGACCAGTCCCTGGTAGCGGCCGACGCCGTGATCGATGTGCACGATCGGCGCGCCGGCGACGAGTTCGGACAAGTCGCGCAGCACCTGTTCCGGGTCGCGCGCGGCGCGCCGGCGCCGGCGCACCTGCTGCACGCGCTCGCCGTGCAGTTCGCGCTCGGTCAGCACCGTGATCGCCGGGTCCGTCAGTGCGAAGCCCTGCTCGAGCGGCGCGGCCGTGATGCCGAAGCGGTTGCCCTCGTCGACGAAGTCGCGCCAGCCGGCGTAGGTCTGCGGTCGCAGGCGAGCAGCGGCGAGTTGCTCGATCAGCGCCTCGCGGCGGCCGGCGGAGTCGGCCGCGATGAGCACGCGGCCCGGGTAGGCGGCGACGAAGCGGCGCAGCGCCTCGCCGGGTTCCTCGCCCTTGCGCGAGAGCGGCACCGCCGGTGCCGGCTGCGTGCCGAGGTCGATCGCATGGCGTTCGGCTGCGCCGCCCTCGGCGCCGGCCGTGGCCGCGTCGCGCGGCACGATGTCGACGCGCAGCGCGCCGTTGAGGCGCTCGCGCAGCTGCTGCGTCGTGAGGTAGAGCTCGGCCGGTGGCAGCACCGGCCGTTCGACGTCGTGCGCGCGCTGTGCGTAGCGTTCGCCGGTCTGCGTCCAGAAGGTGTCGGCCGCGTCGAGCGCGCCGTCGCCGAGCACGAACAATGCCTCGCCGGCGAGGTAGTCGAACAGGGTTTCGGTGTGCGCGAAGAACAGCGGCAGGTAGTACTCGATGCCGGCCGGGGTGGCGCCTTCCTTGATGTCCTGGTACAGCGGGCAGCGGCGCGGATCGATCGGGAAGCGTTCGCGCAGCGTGTTGCGGAACGCCTTCGCCGACTCTTCGGTGAGCGGGAACTCGCGCGCGGGCAGCAGCCGTACCGCATCGACCTTGTGCTCGGAGCGCTGCGTCTCCGGGTCGAACGTGCGGATCGATTCGATCTCGTCGTCGAACAGCTCGACGCGGTACGGCGCCGCGCTGCCCATCGGGTAGATGTCGAGCAGCGCACCGCGCACCGCGAAGTCGCCGGGTTCCTGCACCTGCGGCACGTTGCGGTAGCCGGCCGATTCGAGGCGACGCTGCTCGTGCGCGATGTCGAGCTTCTGCCCGAGCTCGAGCACGAGGCTCGAGCCGCCGACGTAGCCGCGCGGCGCGAGACGTTGCATGAGTGTCGCGACCGGCACGACGAGCACGCCGCGCGCGAGCGCAGGCAGGCGGTAGAGCGCCGCCACGCGTTGCGAAACGATGTCCGGGTGCGGCGAGACCAGGTCGTACGGCAGGGTTTCCCAATCGGGGAACTGCATGACCTCGACGTCGCTGCCGGCGAACACCGCGAGCTCCGCCTCGAGCGCGTGCGCCGCGTGCGTGTCGCGCGCGACCGCCACGACGAGCCCGGCATGGCTGCGCGCCGTTTCGGCGAGCGCGAGCGCGAAGGCGGACCCGTGCGGCGCCTTCCAGTAGCGTCGCTGGCGGGGCGTTGTCGGCAGGCTGGGATGGATCAGTCGGGTCATGCGAGGCCGGGCGGGTACGACCGCGGCAGGGGCGCGGCGCAGGGTCGCGCATTCTATCAGCCCATCGGCGACGATCCGCAGCGCGCAGCGGCGGTCACGGACGACGGCCGTCGCGCCTGTCCGAAGGCGGCGGCGCGGGCACGGGCCGATCGTCATGGCGGTTCTTTACCTCGCGTTTACCGGCGCATCGGGAACCACGGCATGCCGATCGGCGACAATTGACCGGACGATGCTCGGGAGCAGGCGGCGGATGGATCGGCGGAATCTCCTTCAACGCGTGTCGTTCGGCGCCGCGGTCGTGGCCTGCGTGCTCGCCGGCGCATGTTCGCGCGAGCGCGCGCCGCCCAAGGCTGCGCCGGTGCCGGTCGTCGTCGCCGTCGCGCAGACGCGCGACGTGCCCGTGCTCGTGTCCGCCCCGGGCAGCGTCGAGGCGATCAACAGCGTCGCGGTGAAGTCGCTCGTCGACGGGCAACTGCTCGAGTCGCTCGTCGGCGACGGCGCGGACGTGAGCGCGGGGCAGCTGTTGTTCCGCATCGATCCGCGCCCCGCGCAGGCGAGCCTGCAGCAGGCGCTCGCACAGCAGGCGAAGGACGAGGCGACGCTCGCGCAGGCGCGCTCGCAGGTCAAGCGCTACGAGGATCTCGCGGCGAAGGGCTACCTTTCGGCGGACCAGATGGAGCAGTACCGCACCAACCTCGATGCCGCGCGCGCGAGCGTGAAGGTCGACGAGGCGAACGTCGCCGCCGCGCGCGTCGCGCTCTCGTATACCGAGATCCATGCGCCGATCGCGGGGCGCATCGGCCGCATCCTGATCCAGCCCGGCAACGTCGTGAAGGCGAACGACACCAATCCGCTCGTGACGATCAACCAGATCGAGCCGATCTACGTGAACGTCTCGTTGCCGTCGACGCTGCTCGGTCGCATGCAGGCTGCGCAGAAGTCGGCGCCGCTGCGTGCCAGGGCGAGCATCGTCGGCATCGACGCGCCGGTCGACGGGAAGGTCGCCTTCATCGACAACCAGGTCGACACGTCCACGGGCACGGTGCGCCTGCGCGCGGAGTTCTCCAATGCCGGGCACGTGCTGTGGCCCGGCCAGCTCGTCGGCGTGAGCCTCACGCTCGGCCACGATCCGAACGCGGTCGTGGTGCCTGCGCAGGCGGTGCAGAACGGGCCCGACGGCGCCTACGTGTTCGTCGTCCACGACGACCGGACCGCGGAGCAGCGGCAGGTCGACGTCGCGCGGGTCGTGAGCGGACAGGCGGTCATCGAGAAGGGGCTCGCAGGTGGCGAGACCGTCGTCATCGACGGGCAGTCGCGCGTCGAGGACAAGGCCGCGGTCGACGTGCGGCCCGCGTCGGGCTGAAGGGCTGCCGCGATGAGCGTCTCGGAGATCTTCGTTCGGAGGCCGGTCATGACCACGCTGGTCATGATCGGCATCCTCGTGTTCGGCATCGTCGGCTATCGGCTGCTGCCGGTCGCCGCGTTGCCGAACGTCGACTTCCCGACCATCCAGGTGTCGGCGAGCCTGCCCGGTGCCTCGCCCGAGACGATGGCGTCTGCGGTGGCGACGCCGCTCGAAAAGCAGTTCTCGACGATTCCCGCGCTCGATTCGATGACCTCGTCGAGCGCGCTCGGGTCCACCAGCATCACGTTGCAGTTCGCGCTCGACCGCAACATCGACGCGGCCGCCCAGGACGTGCAGGCGGCGATCTCGGCCGCGCTGCGCCAGCTGCCGACGCAGATGACGACGCCGCCGACGTTCCGCAAGGTGAACCCGGCCGACTCGCCCGTGTTCTTCGTCGGCTTCACGTCGAAGACGCTGCGCCTGTCCACCCTCGACGAGTACGCCGAAAACACGCTCGCGCAGCGCATCTCGACCGTGAACGGCGTCGCGCAGGTGAACGTCTACGGCTCGCAGAAGTACGCGGTGCGCATCGACCTCGATCCCGATGCGTTGGCGACCCGCGGCCTGGGCATCGACGCCGTCGCCGCCGCGGTCGGCAAGGGCAACGTGAACCTGCCGACCGGCACGCTGTACGGGCCGAACCGCATCTACAACGTGATGGTCGACGGCCAGCTGTACGACGCGGCCGCGTTCGGCGAGCTCATCGTCACCTACCAGAACGGCGCGCCGGTGCGCCTGAAGGACGTCGCGAAGGTCTACGACGGCGTGCAGAACGACAAGGGCGGCGCGCTGTTCAACGGCGAGCAGGGCGTCGTGCTCGCGATCCAGAAGCAACCGGGCACGAACACGATCCAGGTCGTCGAAGACATCAAGAGGATGCTGCCGGCGTTCCAGCGCACGCTGCCCGCCGGGGCCGAACTGCGCGTGATCTACGACCGCTCGCAGAGCATCCGCGAGTCGGTCGCCGACGTGAAGTTCAGCCTGCTGCTCGCGTTGTGCCTCGTCGTGCTCGTGATCTTCGTGTTCCTGCGCAACCTCGCGGCGACCGTGATCCCGTCGCTCGCGTTGCCGATGTCGATCGTCGGGACGTTCGCGGTCATGTACGCGCTCGGTTTCAGCATCGACAACCTGTCGCTGATGGCGCTCACGCTCGCGGTCGGCTTCGTCGTCGACGACGCGATCGTCATGCTCGAGAACATCTCGCGCCACCTCGAGATGGGCAAGGACCGCCTGCGTGCGACCCTCGACGGCGCGCGCGAGATCGGCTTCACGATCGTGTCGATGACCCTGTCGCTCGCGGCGGTATTCATCCCGGTCGTGTTCATGGGCGGCATCATCGGGCGGTTGCTGGCGGAGTTCGCGATCACGATCGTCGCCGCCGTGCTCGTGTCCGGCTTCGTCAGCCTCAGCCTCACGCCGATGCTGTGCAGCCGCATGCTCAAGCCGCTGCACGGCGGCACCCACGGCCGCCTGTACCAGGCGTGCGAGCGCGGGTTCGACGCGATGCAGTCGGCGTACGCGCGCACCCTGCGCGCGTCGCTGCGGCATCGTCTCGCGGTGCTGCTCACGTTCTTCGTGCTCGTCGTCGCGACGGGCGTGCTCGCGGTGCGCATGCCGAAGGGGTTCCTGCCCAACGACGATACCGGCCAGCTGTTCGTGTTCACCCAGGCCGCGCAGGACATCGGCTTCGACGCGATGATGGCGAAGCAGCGCGAGGCAGCGCAGATCCTGCGCCGCAACCCGAACGTGGAGAGCGTGCTCGCGTTCGTCGGTGCGGGCGGCAGCAGCGCGACGCTGAACCTCGGGCGGATGATCGTCAACCTGAAGCCGTCGCACGAGCGCAAGAGCGCGGACGCGGTGGTGCAGGAGATCCGGCCGCTGCTGCAGGGCATTCCGGGCCTGCAGGCGTTCGCGCAGAACCTGCCGTTGATCCGCATCGGCGGCAAGCTCACCAACAGCACGTACCAGTTCGTGCTGCAGGACACCGAGACGAAGCGCCTGTTCGAATGGACGCCGAAACTCGTCGCTGCGCTGTCGAAGCTGCCCGGCTTCCTCGACGTCAGCAGCGACATGCTGATCGCCAATCCCCAGCTCGACGTCGCGATCGATCGCGATGCCGCCGCGGCCTACGGCGTCACGCCCGATGCGATCGAGAAGGCGCTCTATTACGCGTTCGGTCCGGCGCAGGTGTCGACGATCTATACGCCGACCGACCAGTTCTGGGTGCTGATGCAGGTCGATCCCGCGCGCCAGGGCGACACCTCGGTGCTGTCGTCGATCTACGTGACGCCGACGCTGCCGCCGAAGGCGAGCGCGGGCGACGCGACCGCGGCGCCGTCGAACCAGCTCGTGCCGCTGTCCGCGGTCACACGGACGGGGCAATCGGTGGGTCCGGCGACGGTGAACCACCTCGGCCAGGTGCCGGCCGTGACGGTCTCGTTCAACCTCGCGCCCGGCATGTCGCTCAGCGACGCGGTCGCGGGCGTCGACCGTACCGTCGCGCAGCTGCACCTGCCCGACACGATCAGCGCGTCGTTCCAAGGCACCGCGCAGCAGTTCCAGGATTCGCTCGCGGGCATGGGCATCCTGCTGCTGCTCGCGGTGTTCGTGATCTATCTCGTGCTCGGCATCCTCTACGAGAGCTTCATCCACCCGTTGACGATTCTCTCCGGATTGCCGACCGCCGTGTTCGGCGCGCTGCTGACGTTGACCGTGTTCGGCAAGGACCTCGACCTTTACGGCGCGGTCGGGCTGATCATGCTGATCGGCATCGTGAAGAAGAACGCGATCATGATGATCGACTTCGCACTCGAGAAGCAGCGCGAGGGCGAGGACCCGGAGCACGCGATCCTCGACGCCTGCGTGATCCGCTTCCGGCCGATCATGATGACGACGTTCGCGGCGCTGATGGGCACCTTGCCGATCGCGCTCGGTTTCGGCGCCGGCGCCGAAGCGCGTCGACCGCTCGGCCTCGCGGTGGTCGGTGGCCTGGTCACGTCGCAGCTGCTGACGCTCTACATCACGCCGGTGATCTACCTCTACTTCGATCGCCTGCAGCAGCGCTTGCGGCGCCGGCATGCTGCGGCGGACGCGACGACGTTGCCGGCGCACGAGGGCGTTGGCGGCATTCAGTCGTAGGAACGCAGCGGCCGGCGCAGGTCGAAGCGCACGCGCACGAGATCGGCTTCGCCCGGGACTGCCTCGCGTTGCGCGCCGAGCCGGCGCGAGAAATCGAGCATGAGCGCATTGTCGGCGAGGACCGAGCCCCACAGTTCCATCAGGCCGCGGCGGCGCCCTTCGCTCACGAGGCGCTGCATGAGCGCGCGGCCGATGCCGACGCCGACCATGCTCGGGTCGACGACGACCGCGAATTCCGCCGATTGCCCGCCAGGATCCACGTGCATGCGCGCCTCGCCGCGGATCTCGCCGTCCTCGTCGACGACGACGAACGCGGCCGTCATGGCCGGATCGAAATGCACGAGGTTGTGCGCGGCCTGTTCGGACAGCTCGGTCATGCGATGGAACACGCGCTGGCGCACCTGTTCCGGGGTGAGCCGCGCGAAGCCGCGCTTGAGCGCTTCGGTGTCGTCGACGCGCACCGGGCGCACGCGCAGCACGCGGCCGTCGGCGGTGCGGAACGCGCGGCCGCGCGGGCGCTTCGGGCGATGATTCGGCGAGGGGTCTGCGGACATGCGGCACCTGGCAGGCGACCGCCCGAGCATGCCATGCCGTGTCGCGGCGTGCAGCGCGCGGCCGCCGCGGCGCGAGCGCGGGTTTCCGCGTCGGGGCACGACGGGCTAGGATGCACGCTTTCGGGGTGGAGTCGATACGATGGTCAAGCCGGTCACGGGCCTCGGCGACGCGGACCTCGACGATCTGTGCGCTCGCTGGCCGGGCGCCACGCGGTCGATCAAGTGGGAAGTCGACCTCGTCTGGAGCGTCGCGAACAAGATGTTCGTCGTGTACTGCATGCTCGGGCCCGATCGCGGCCGGCTGTCGTTCAAGGTCGATTCGGACCGTTTCCTCGAACTGACCGAGCAGCCGGGCATGGCGCCCGCGCACTACATGGCGCGCGCGTTCTGGGTCAGCGTGACCGAACCCGAACGGTTCTCGCGCGACGAACTCGCGGGCTACGTGCGGCGCTCCTACGAGCTCGTGCGCGCGAACCTGCCGAAGAAGACCCAGGCCGCGCTCGGCGAATGAGCGCACGGCGCGGCACCGGCGGGAAGCCCGCGGCGTTCGGGATCGGGCCCGACGAGTTCCGTCGCCTCGCGCTCGCGCTGCCCGATGCCGTCGAAGGCGCGCACATGGGGCACGCCGATTTCCGCGTGCGCAAGAGGATCTTCGCCACGCTCGGTTCACCGGATGCGCACTGGGGCATGGTCAAGCTCGCGCCCGAGCAGCAGGAACTGTTCATGCGCGTCGACGCCGCGTTCGTGCCCGCGAAGGGCGCGTGGGGGCGGCAGGGTTACACGCTCGTGCGCCTCGATGCGGTGCGTGCCGACCTGCTGCACGACGCGCTGACGGCCGCGTGGCGCACGATCGCGCAAGGAACGAAGGCACGCGGGCCTCGATGACATCATCCGGTGTCGAGTGTCGGGACGCGCGCGTCGTCGGCGTCTCTCGCGCCGCGCGCCGCCCGCCCTACCGCTCCGCGCTCGACCCGCCCTACACTCGTCCACCCTGATCCACGGAACCGATCGCGCATGTCCGGCAAGGCCGATTCGCTCAAGACGATCCTCTTCGCGCTCGGCGCGAACTTCGCGATCTTCGTGTCGAAGGCCGCCGCGGCCGCGATCACGGGCTCGGGCGCCATGACCGCCGAGGCGGTCCACTCGCTCGCCGATTGCGGCAACCAGGGCCTGCTCCTGCTCGGCCTCAAGAACGCCAAGCGCCTGCCTTCGCCGGACTATCCGCTCGGCCACGGCAAGGCGATCTACTTCTGGTCGTTCCTCGTCGCGCTGCTGCTGTTCACGGTCGGCGGTGCGTTCTCGATCTACGAAGGCCTGCACAAGCTGCACGAACCCGAGCCGCTGCGCTGGCCGTGGCTCGCGATCGGCGTGCTCGCGTTCGGCATCGTCGCCGAGAGCTTCTCGATGTGGGGGTGCATGCGCGAGGTGAACAAGGCGCGCGGCGACCACAGCCTCTGGTACTGGTTCCGCGAGAGCCGCCAGAGCGAACTCATCGTCGTCTTCGGCGAGGACCTCGCCGCCTTGCTCGGGCTCGTGTTCGCGCTCGCCGCGGTGCTGCTCACGATGATCACGGGCAATCCCGTGTTCGACGCGATCGGCACGCTCGCGATCGGCGTGCTGCTCGTGCTCGTCGCGCTGTTCGTCGCGGTCGAGGTCAAGGCGCTGCTGATCGGGCAGAGCGCCGACCCGGAACTCAAGGCGGCGATCCATGCGTTCCTCGAGCAGCGACCGGAAGTCGCACGCGTGTTCAACGTCATCACGTTGCAGCTCGGCGTCGACGTCATGGTCGCGGTGAAGGCCGAGATGCGCGGGGACCTGTCCGCGCGCGCGCTGGTCGAGGCGATCAACGCGGTCGAGGGCGACCTCAAGACGCGGTTCCCCGAGGTGCGCTGGTCGTTCTTCGAGCCGGACGTGGCGGACTGACATGTCCACCGTCGACGCGGAGACCGCGGTCGCGGTGTCGGCGGAGAGCACCGCGCCGCGCGGCGTCCGGTGGCGGCCTTGGCTCGCGTATGCGGCCGCCTGGCTCGGCATCGGCCTCTGGCTCGGCATCAACGTCGTCATCGGCCATCGCAACAGCGGCAGCCGCATCCCCGCCTGGGAGCCGATGTGCTGGGAACTCAGCAGCGCGGCCGTGGTCGCGGTGCTCGCGATCGGCATCTTCCGTTTCGAGCGGCGCCATCCGCTGTCCGGGTCCGACTGGCTGCGGCGCGTGCCACTGCACGCGGCCGCGGCGATCGTGTTCTCTCTGCTGCACACGCTCGGGATGGTCGGCATCCGCAAGGCGGTCTACGCGTTCATGGGCGGCCGCTACGACTTCGGCGATCCGCTGCTCGGCTTCGCCTACGAGTTGCAGAAGGACCTCATCAGTTACGCGCTGCTCGCGGGCGCGTGCGTCGCCTGGCGCGGGCTGCGCCTGCGGCGCGAGCGCGAGCTCGCCGTACTCGAGCTCGAGCGCGACCTCGGACAGGCGCGCCTGGCCCAGCTGACCGCGCAGATCGAGCCGCATTTCATGTTCAACACGCTCAATGCGATCTCCAATCGCATGCACGAGGACGTCGAGGCGGCCGACCGCATGATCGCCGCGCTCGCCGTGCTCATGCGCGTCGCGCTCAGCGAAACCGGCGACGCGCGCGTGCGCGTGATCGACGACGTGGTCTGGCTCGAACGTTACTTCGAGCTCATGCGCGAGCGCTTTCGCGGCAAGCTCGAAACGCAGGTCGAAGTCGAGCCCGCCGCGCGCGACGCGCGCATACCGCGGCTGCTGCTGCAGCCGCTGGTCGAGAACGCGTTCGAGCACGGGCTCGCGTCGGGCCGCGGCCGCGTGCGCGTCACGATCGGCGCGAACGACACGACGGTGTTCTGCACGGTCGAGGACGACGGGCGCGGGCTTGCTCCCGACTACGTGCCCGGGGTGGGGCTCGCCAACGTGCGCCATCGGCTCCAACTCATGTATCCAGGGCGGCACCGCTTCGCGATCGGTCCGGGCAGGATCGCCGGCACGCGCATCGAGATCGAACTGCCGTTCGAGCGCGATGGCTGAGGTCCGCGTCGCGATCGTCGAGGACGAGCCGCCCGCGCGCGCGAAGCTGCGACGCCTGCTCGCGGCGCAGCCGGATTGGCGCATCGTCGGCGAAGCCGAAGACGTCGCCGGCGGTATCGCGTTGTTGCGCGACGCAGCGCCGGACCTGCTGTTCCTCGACATCCAGCTCGGCGCCGGGAACGGCTTCGACGTGCTCGTGCGCAGCGCTCCGCCGCATCCGCTCGTCGTGTTCACGACCGCCTACCACGAGCATGCGTTGCGCGCGTTCGACGTCGCCGCGCTCGACTACCTGCTCAAGCCGTTCGATCGCACGCGCTTCGTGCAATGCCTCGAACGCGTCGCCGCCCGCCTCGCGGAACGGCGCCGCGACGATGGCGCCGCCGCCGACGAGGAGCGGCTGCGCCGCGTCGGCGACCTCGGCCGCGCGGAGCGCCTCGCGCGCTTCCTCGTGCACGAGCGCGGCCGTACGCGCATCGTGCCGATCGCCGACGTGCAGCGCCTGTCGGCGTCGGGCAACTACGTCGAGGTGCACACGCGCGAGCGCTGCCACCTCGTGCGCGCGACCCTGTCGCGCCTCGCGCAACGGCTCGACCCGGGCGAATTCCTGCGCGTGCACCGCTCGCACCTCGTGCGCGCGGACTTCATCGCGGCGACCGCCCCGCGCGCGCACGGCGACCTCGCGCTGACCTTGCGCGACGGCACCGAGCTGCTGTTGAGCCGGCGCTATCGCGCGCTGCTGCCCACGGACTGGCGCGGCGGTTGATTCGGCTTCGGGCGAGGGTCCCGATCGGTAGGGGCGGAAACGCTACGGCTTGGATGTCGTCGACGCGTGCGATGCGGCCTGCGTTCGCGCGTGCCCGGCGCCCCTGCAGGAGGCCCGCGGGTTGAACCAGGCCGAACGCGGCGAGGATGCCGATGGCGACGTTCGCGAAGGTGCGCATGGCGTTGACCCGCAGACGACCCGATGGATCTTCGGACGAGCCTCCGGCGACCGCAAGGTAGGGTCCCGCCCGCGTCGCCGTCCGTCCCGTTCGTCCCATCCTGCTTGTCGCCGCGCGCGCGCCGCGCGTCCAATCGGCGCAGGGTATGGTTGAGGGACGACGATGAGGACGATCTTGCTGCTTGCGGGCTTCGCAGCCGCGCTCCCGGCGCACGCCGCGTTCGAATGGAGCGCGTACGGCGGCGACGGCCGCGGCCAGCGGCATGCGCCGCTCACGCAGATCACGCCCGCGAATGTCGGCCGGCTCGAGCTCGCCTGGACGTTCCGCACGGGTGAACTCGGCGAAAGCTTCGCGCGCGCGAAGGATGCGCTCACGTTCGAGGCGACGCCGCTCATGGTCGACGGCACGCTCTACTTCGACACCGCGACCGGCAAGGCGTTCGCGCTCGACGCCGCGACCGGTCGCATGCGCTGGCAGTTCGATGCGAAGGTACCGCGCGATCTCGACTACTCGGAGATGGCCTCGCGCGGCGTGAGTTTTTGGCGCGACGCGCGCGCCGATGCGGCCGCGCCGTGCGCGCAACGCATCCTGTTCGCGACGATCGACGCGCGCCTGATCGCGCTCGACGCGGCGGACGGCAGACCGTGCAGCGGCTTCGGCGCGAACGGCGAGGTCGTGCTCTCGAAAGGCGTGCGCCTGTCCGAGCGGCGCGTAGGCCAGTACGAGGTCACGTCGCCGCCCGCGATTGCGGGCGACGTCGCGGTGGTCGGCTCGTCGATCGGCGACGGCGGCGGCACCGACCTCGAACTCGGTGTCGTGCGCGCGTTCGACCTGCGCAGCGGCCGCGAACTCTGGCACTGGGATCCGATCCCGCGCACGGCGCGCATCCCCGCGGATGCGGCGAACGCCGACTTCGGCGAGGTCGATGCGCAACAGGCGCACTGGACCGGCGCCGCGAACGCATGGGCGCCGCTCGCGGTCGACGCCGCGCGCGGCCTCGTATTCGTCCCGACCGGCTCGGCGAGCCCCGACTTCTTCGGCGGAATGCGCCCGGGCGATTCGAAGTGGGCCAATTCGGTCGTCGCGCTGCGCGCGGCGAGCGGCGAATTCGTCTGGGGACGCCAGCTCGTGCATCACGATCTATGGGACTACGACGTCGCCTCGCAACCGATGCTCGTCGACCTCGAGCGTGACGGACGCACCGTCCCCGCGCTCGTGCAATTGCACAAGACCGGGCAGGTGTTCGTGCTGAACCGCGAGACCGGCGAACCGGTGTTCCCGATCGAGGAGCGCGCCGTGCCACAGGCTGCGGTCGAGGGCGAGACGCCGTCGCCGACGCAGCCATTCTCGTCGCTGCCGCCGCTCGTGTCGCACGCACCGGTGAAGCCCGAGGATGCGTGGGGGCTCACGTTCTGGGACCGCAACGCGTGCCGCGACCGGATCGCGGCGCTGCACAGCGAAGGCATCTACACGCCGCCGAGCCTCGCAGGCACGATCGAGCGCCCGGGATACGCGGGCGGCTCGAACTGGGGCAGCGGCGCGTGGGATCCGCAACGGCAGCTCCTGCTCGCGAACGTGATGGAGCTGCCGTTCATCGTCGCGCTGATCCCGCGCGCGGAACTCGAGGTGCAGTACGACTCCGGCCAGTACGAGGGCTGGGAATTCGCGTGGCAGCGCGGCACGCCGTACGGGATGCGCCGCACCTTGCTCAAGTCGCCGCTCGGTGCGCCGTGCACGGCGCCGCCCTGGGGCAAGCTCGTCGCGGTCGACCTCGCGCATGGCGCGATCGCATGGTCGAAGCCGCTCGGCACGTCGCGCGACCGCGCACCATGGCCGTTCTGGGGCATCGAAGGGGCACCGAACATGGGCGGCCCGCTGACGACCGCCGGCGGGCTCACGTTCATCGGCGCGACCACCGACAACTACCTGCGCGCATTCGATACCGCGACGGGTGCCGAGGTGTGGACGATGCGCCTGCCCGCCGGTGCACAGGCGACACCGATGAGCTACGAGGCCGGCGGTCGCCAGTTCGTCGTGATCGCCGCGGGCGGCCACGCGAAGATGGGCACGACGCGCGGCGACTACGTGCTTGCGTTCGCGCTGCCCGAGGGCGGGTAGGGTCGGACGCAGCGGCGCTCCCGCGCATGGCGGAGCGAGGCGGTCGAGCGCGAGTCCCATCACGTGCCATGGACGGCTCTCGCGACCTCATGATGGGCGATGCTCCGTCGAACCCGATGAAGCTCCCGGTCGAGCGTGGTCGCATCCACGCAGCGCCCTCGCCGCTGCGTCCGACCGGAGTCGACGAGCCGACTCACCGGATCCCGACGCCGACACCGACGCCGAAACTCCAGTGCCCGCGATCGTCGGGAAACTCGCGCGGCCACAGGTGGACTTCGGCATCGCGCACGCGCGGATGGACGACCTCGCTGCGGTCGATCGTGCGCACCTCGCTGCCCGCGACGCGGCCACGCAGGCTGAGCCAGCGGCCCGGCGGGAAGTCCATCGGTTCGACGAAGCCGGGCAGGACGAGCACGAAGCGACCTTGCGACGGTGCGCGCGTGTCGGGGCGCTGGCCGCGTGCGAGCGGATAGGCGACGACGGCTACTTCCGTCGTGTCGGCGAGGTTCTCGATCGCGACGATCTTCCCACCCCAGACGACCTCTGCGTCGTGATAGCGTTCGGGTGCCGCGGCGACCTCGGCAGTGGTCGGCGAGGTCGCGGGCGCGTCCTTGAGGACGGGCGCCGCGCAACCCGCGAGCGCGGCGAGCAGGATCAGCGTTGCAGGCAAACGGAGGGCGGGGCTGGGCATGGGCGAACACCACGAGCGGACGGTCGACGGCGTCCTATTCTCCACCGATCGCGCGCGCCTGGACATCGATGCGATCCACGCGTTCCTCGCCGGCGAGTCGTACTGGGTGCCCGGCATCCATCGCGAACTGGTCGAACGCTCGATCGAGCGCTCGCTGTGTTTCGGAGCCTACGAGGGCACGCGCCAGCTCGCCTTCGCTCGCGTGGTGACCGACGGCGCCGGGTTCGCCTACCTGTGCGACGTGTTCGTCGTCGACGTCGCGCGAGGGCGCGGGCTAGGCAAGCGCCTCATGGCGTTCGTGTTCGACCACCCGGATCTGCAGCGCGTGCGCCGGTTCATGCTGGCGACGCGCGACGCACACGGCCTGTATGCGCACTACGGCTTCAGGCCGCTGGCGAACCCCGCCACCTTCATGGAGCGCTACGACCCCGACGCGCTGTCGCGCTGAGCGGCTTCGCGCCGCAGCAGCAGCGAAAGCACCGGCGGCGTCACGATCGAGGTCAACAGCGACATCGCGACGATGACCGCGTAGATCTCGTTCGAGAACACGCCCGCGGCGAGGCCGAGGCTCGCGATGACGACGCCGACTTCGCCGCGCGGGATCATGCCGACGCCGACCACGAGAGCGCCGCGGCGGCCGAGCGACAGCGCCCCAAGCCAGCCGCCGGCGAGCTTGGACGCGATCGCGATGACGGTGACGACCGCGAGCATCCACAGAGCGCTCGCGCTCGCGAACACCGACAGGTCGATCTTGGCCCCGGTCACGACGAAGAAGAACGGCGTCAGCAGCGCGAGCAGCGGTTGCATCTGGTGCTCGAGCTCCTCGCGCTGCGGCACCTCCGAGGCGATCATGCCGGCAAGGAATGCGCCGATGATCGCGGCGAGCCCGAAGCCGGTCGAGAGATAGGCGAGGCCGAGGCAGATCGCGAGCGCGATCGTCAGCGGCGAGAGCGGGTTGATCGGCCGCTCGAGCCAGTGCGCGCGCGCGCGCATCACGCGCGAACCGACCCAGCCGATCACGACGACGAAGCCGACCGCTTGCGCGAGCACGAACAGGAGCCCGCTCACGTTGACGCCGGCGCCTCCCTGCAGCGACGTGACGACGCCGAGCAGCAGCATCGCGAGGATGTCATCGATGACCGCCGCGCCGAGGATGACGCGGCTCTCGATGCGCGACAGCACGCCGAGCTCCTGCAGCACGCGCGCGGTGATGCCGGCCGACGTCGCGACGAACGCGGCCGCGACGAAGAGCGAACGCGTCCATTCGAAGCCGTTGCCGTGTGCCCACAGCGCGCCGAGCGCGAACGGCACGATGACGCCGAGCACGCCGACGAGGAGGGCGCTGCGGCCGACCTTCTTGAGGTCGTCGAGGCGCGTCTCCAGGCCGACCGCGAACAGCAGCAGCACGACGCCGATCTCGGCGAGCACGTCGAGCGGCGTGCCGACGACGATCTGCTCCGGTTGCACGAGGCCGAGCGCCGAGGGGCCGATCGCGCAGCCGGCGACGATCTCGCCGACGACGCCGGGCAGCTTCAGGCGCTGCGCGATCTCCGCGCCGACTTGCGCCGCGACGAAGATCGCGAACAGCGTGAGCAGGATGTCGGCGGCGTGGTGCATCGGCGCGCTCCTTCGTATGCCCCGATGCTACCCCAGGGCGAAGCCGACGTTCAGCCGCCGAAGTGCCGCGCGTTGAGCCAGAGGTGGACGAGGATGCTCGCGGCGTAGCCGAGTGCGATGACCCCGCTCCAGCGCAGGTGCGCGCCGAACGTGTAGAGGCCGCGGGATGCGCCCATGAGCGCGACGCCGGCGGCGGAGCCGATCGAGAGCAGGCTGCCGCCGACGCCCGCGGTGAGCGTGACGAGCAGCCATTGGCCGTGATCCATCGGCGGATTCATGCCGAGCACGGCGAACATGATCGGGATGTTGTCGACGATGGCCGAGAGCACGCCGATCGCGGTATTCGCCCACGTGTAGCCGAGGCCGCCATAGAGCGCCTGCGAGGCGAGCTCGAGATAGCCGAGTGCGGCAAGCGCGCCGACGCAGGCGAACACGCCGTAGAAGAACAGCAGCGTGTCCCACTCGGCGTTCGCGATGATCCGGAAGATCGAGTAGCGCGACGGGTTCGGTTGGCCCTGGGCGAGCGCGTAGACGCGTTCCTTGCGCTCGATGCGCGAGGCGATGACGTTGAGCAGCGCGAGGCCGGTGAGCATGCCGTAGGCGGCCGGCATGCCGAGCCACTGCCGACCCGCGACCGTGATCGCGATCGTGAGCGCGAAGGCGAAACAGATGCCGAACCCGCCGACCTTCACGGGCGTGCGCGCGGCGGTCGCATCGGGTCGGCCGGCCGGCACGCTGAAGTGCATGATCGCCGCGGGTACGAGCCAGTTCACGAGCGAGGGCACGAACAGCGCGAAGAACTGCGCGAACTCCACCTTGCGCGCCTGCCACACCATGAGGGTCGTGATGTCGCCGAACGCGCTCCACGCGCCGCCGGCGTTCGCGGCGACGACGAGATTGACGAAGGCAAGGGTGACGAAGCGCGGGTTTTCCGCGCAGACGGCGAGGATGACCGCCGACATGACCAGCGCGGTCGTGAGGTTGTCGAGCACCGGCGAGATCAGGAACGCGAGCAGTCCGGTGATCCAGAACAACGCGCGGTAGCCGAAGCGCCGCCGCACGAGCTGGTCGCGCAATGCATCGAACACGCCGCGCTCGCCGATCGCGGTCACGTACGTCATCGCGACGACGAGGAAGAAGAACACCTCGGAGTACTCGAGGAACATGTGCTCGAACGCCGTCCGCGCAGGCGATGCGTCGCCCTCCGGGCGCGCCGTCCACCAGGCGATCAGTCCCCACATGAGGCCCGCGGCGAGCATGACCGGCTTGGATTTGGCGATGCGCAGGCGCTCTTCGGCGATGACCGCGGCATAGGCGAGCACGAACAGTCCGAGTGCGATCCAGCCGACCGGGTGAGCGGTGAGTCCGAACGTCGAGGTCGCTTCGGCAGCGGTCGCGGCGGCGTGCAGCGGCATGGCCAGGTCGTTCGTCATCGGTGATGGTTCCACGACATCGAATCGGCAAGGGTAGCAGCGTCGCGCCAGGAGGACGCATTGCGTTTTGCACGGCGCGCGTCGATCCTAGGAGCACCCGACGCCGCGCAAGGGACCGAGATGGCGGATACCGAGATCACGCGCGAGCCGATGTCGAAGGTGGACACGGCGTGGCTGCGCATGGAGCGGCCGACGAACCGCATGATGATCACCGGCGTGCTCATGTTCGCCGCGCCGCTCGATCCCGCGCGGATCAAGGCCCTGCTCGCCGAGCGCTTCCTCTCGTACCGCCGTTTCCTCCAGAAGCCCGTCCTCGGCGCCGGCGGCGCGTACTGGGAAACCGATACCGACTTCGACATCGACTGGCACGTGCGCGTCGCGGCGCTGCCGGGCGCCGCGGACAAGGCGGAGCTCGAGGCGTTCGTGAGCGACCTCGCGTCGACGCCGCTCGACCTGTCCAAGCCGCTCTGGCAGTTCCATGTCGTCGAGGATTACCGCGGCGGCAGCGTGCTGGTCGCGCGTATCCACCATTGCTACGCCGACGGCCTCGCGCTCGTGCAGGTGCTGCTGTCGCTCACGGACACCGCGCCGCATCCGCAGGCGCAGGCGGAACTCGCCAGGACCTGGCTGAAGCGCGACCGGGGCAGCGTGCTCGAGCGCCTGCTCGAACCGGTGCAGGGCGGCCTGCACAAGGCGGTCGCGCTCGGCGAGAAGACCTGGGCCACGCTTGCGCAGATGATGGCCGATCCCGCGGTCGCGGCCGAGTTCGCGCACGAGGGCAGCGAGATCACGCGCGAGCTCGCGATCGCGCTGACGTTGTCGGACGATCCGGTCACCGCGCTCAAGGGGCGCCTCGGCGTCGCCAAGCGCGTCGCCTGGGCCGAACCGATGCCGCTCGACGAAGTGAAGCTGCTCGGCAAGGCGCTCGGCTGCACCGTCAACGACGTGTTGCTCGCGTGCGCGGCGGGCGCGCTGCGCGGCTACCTGCGCGACCAGGGCGAGGACGTCGACGGCCTCACGATCCGCGCGACCGTGCCGGTGAACCTGCGTCCGCTCGAGCACGCGAAGAAGCTCGGCAACCACTTCGGGCTCGTTTTCCTCGACCTGCCGATCGGTGAACCGAACCCGCTGCGTCGCCTCGAGCGCGTCGCCGCCTGCATGCGCGACCTCAAGGGCCGGCGCCAGGCCGTCGTCGCCTACGGCCTGCTCGCCGCGCTCGGCATGGCGCCTGCGGCGCTGCAGGCGCCGGCGCTCGAACTGTTCAGCCGCAAGGCGAGTGCGGTCGCGACCAACGTGCCCGGGCCGCAGCAGCCGCTGTTCATGGCCGGCGTCGAAGTGCGCGAGCTCATGTTCTGGGTGCCGCAGACCGGCTCGATCGGCCTCGGCCTGTCCATCCTCAGCTACAACGGCCGCGTGCATTTCGGCGTCATCGGCGACGGCATGCGCGTGAAGGACCCCGACGCGATCGTGCAGCGATTCGGCGAGGAATTCGAGAAGCTCGTGCTGATCGCGCTCATGGAGGACTGGAGCGAGGATTTCGGCGCAGCCGACGCGGCGGCGACACTCGCCCGGTACGGCGCATAGCGGCGCCCGGCGCGCCAGGCGGCGAGGCCGACCGGCCAGGCCATGTAGGCGACCCACAGGGCGTCGCCGGTCGGCCATGCGTCGAGAGGCGGCTGCACGCTCGGAGGCGGCCATCCCGCGAGCGCGCACCAGACCAGGAAGGCGGCCAGGCCCGCGGACGGCGCGAGCGATCCGACATGCCGCGATCCCCGTCGCCAGCGCGCGGCCATGCTCGTGCTTGCGCTCGATCCCATGCTGCGCTCCTCTCGCGGCGGCCGTGGCGGCGCGCCCTGCACGGACGTCGAACCAGGGCGACCGATTTCGACACGACCCACGGCACGGGCTTCGCGCATCGCGGCACACGAGCGGATCGCCGCGCGGACGGCGACGGCATCAGGGCTTCCACAGCGCAATCAGCGAATACCTTCGTACGATACGATGGGTCCATGCTCTAATGTACGCGTCGAGGCTCGGACACCGGAGCTGCGCAATCCCATGCACAGGATGCTGCCGATCGTGCTTTGCACCGGGCTGCTGGCGGCCGCTGGCTGCGCCGGCCTGCGCTTGGCGCCGATGGGCGAGCATGCGCGCGTCGTGCTCGAAGGCGGTGAAGGGCCGGCCGACGTCGCCGAGGTCGACTACCTTCGCGCCTATCGCGACGTCCGCTGCAACGGCGCGCGCACCCGCGCCTTGACGATCGGCCCGGGCGATGCGCGCGATGCGTCGCTCGAAGTCGAGGGCTCCCAGCGCGTGTTCCTGTTCGGAACGGCCGAGCGTTGGGGCACGCGCGACGTCGCGGGCCAGCCGGGCGCCGTCGACCTCGTCGGCAACCGTTGCGAGTACCTCGTGAGTTTCATCACCGTACCCTCGCACGTCTATCGCGTATCCGAGCATGCGGGCGAGGCGGGCTGCCACATCTCGGTGATCGACGAGCAGACGGCGCGCCCACCGCCCGACCTCGCCGAGCACGACTCGACCTTGTGCAACGAGCTCGGCCGCCGGCGCCAACCGTCCGCGCCGCAACGACAGTCCGCCTGCCGGCAGGACGCTGCTCGGTCGGCGCGCGGCTCCGCTCCAGCCTGCGACGGCTAGCGCGAGCACGCCGCGACCATGCGCGGGTTGCGACGCGGGCCGGCGCTCGCTAGCCTCGTCCGATGCGGGTCACCACGCTGCTGCGCCAACCCCTGTTCACGGTGCGCGACTATCGTTGCGACGCGGGCCCGTCCGACCGTCCCTTCGTCGAGTGCTTCCGCGAGCATTCGATCTCGTACGTGCGGCGTGGCAGTTTCGGCTGCCACGCGCGTGGGGAGCGCCACGAGCTCGTCGCCGGCGCGTTCCTCATCGGCCATCCCGGCGACGAATACCTGTGCACGCACGATCATCACGCAGGCGGGGACGAATGCCTGTCGTTCCACTTCGAACCGGCCTGGATCGACCGCCTCCACGGCGGGCATGCGACATGGCGGGCCGGGGCGATGCCGCCGTTCCCCGGCCTCGTCGTGCTCGGCGAACTCGCCCAGGCCGTCGCCGACCATCGCAGCGACCTCGGGCTCGACGAGATCGCGCTGCTGCTCGCGCAACGATGGCTCGACCTGCAGGCCGGACGACGGCGTCCGCGCGGCGAAGCGAGCGCGCGCGACCGCAGGCGCGTGGTCGACACCGCGCTGTGGATCGATGCGAATGCGAACCGGGCGATCGATCTCGACGCTGCGGCCGATGAAGCCGGCCTCAGCCCGTTCCATTTCCTGCGCACGTTCGGCCGCGTCCTCGGTGTCACGCCGCACCAGTATCTCCTGCGCGCCCGCCTTCGTCGCGCCGCGCGCCTGCTCGCCGGCGACGAGCGACCGGTCACCGAGGTCGCGTACGAGGTCGGTTTCGGTGACCTGTCGAACTTCGTGCGCACGTTCGGTCGCGCCGCGGGCATGTCGCCGCGCGCGTTCCGGCGCGCCGCGCGCGGCGAGCGCAAGATTCTCCAAGAACGCCCCGGCGCGCACGCCTAGTCTCGGCGCTCCCCACGACAGGAGAGCGGCATGTACGATCATCTCGGCATCAAGGTGAAGGATCTCGGCGCGAGCGCGCGCTTCTATCGCGCGGTGCTCGCGCCGCTCGGCCATGTCGCCGACGCGTCGGGCAGCGGCTTCGGTCCACCCGACGCGCCGGGCCTGTGGCTGTACGAGCATGCGCAAGGCCCGACCGGAGGCACGCACGTCGCGTTCCGTGCCTCGAGCCGCGCCGCGGTCGACCGCTTCCATGCGCAGGGTCTCGCGCATGGCGCCCGCGACAACGGTGCGCCGGGATTGCGGCCGGACTATGCGCCGAACTATTACGCCGCGTTCCTGCTCGATCCCGACGGCAACAACGTGGAAGCGGTCTGCATGGAGGCACGCTGAGGGGGCGACGGTCGCGCGTGATCCGATGACCGGTCAGCGACAGGCGTCGACCGCGTCGGCGACGGCTCGCTGCACGAGCGCCTCGACCGCCCTCGCGCTGCGGCCGCGCACGCACAGCATCGCGTGGAACTCGAAGCTCGTCAGCGCGAACAGCACGTCGACGAGGTCGGCATCGGGCTTTGCGGTGCGCGGGAACAGGCGGCGCACGAGTGCGGCGAGACCATGGCGCCGGCGTTCGCTGCGCTCGGCGAGGCTCGCCGCGAGTTCGTCGTCGAGGCGGATGACGGCGTGGAAGCGCGGCATCGTGCGGCGGTGCGCGGTCCAGAATCGGCAGAACACGCCGACGAAGTCGCGCAACGCCGCTTCGGGGTCCTCCTGGCCGATCACCTGCGGCAGGTCGAACAGGCCGCCCGCTCGCGCGATGTCGTCGAACAAGGCTTCGAGCAGGCCGCGCTTGGACTCGAACCGGTTGTAGACGGTCAGCCGGGTCACTCCGGCGACGCGCGCGACGCCGTCGAGCGAGAAGGCGGGCTGCCCCGGTCCGCCGGCGAGCACGTCGCGCGCGGCGGCGAGGATGCGTGCGCGCGTCTCGTCCGCGGCCGCGCTGCGCACGGCACTGGAATAGGGCCGGGGCATCTTGACAGTCATGTAATTGGATATACAGTGTGTATATTCAAGGGCGGATCCGGAGAACGTCGTGGGCGATATGGGGCTCATTGTGCTGGCGCGTGCGGTTCATGTCATCGCCGGCGTGACCTGGGCGGGTGCGATGTTCGTGCTTGCGGCTGCGATCCTGCCGGCCGCGCGCGAGGCCGGCGGCGGTGCCTGGTTCGGCGCGCTCATGCGTCGCGTCGGCCCGCTGTCGGGCCTCTCGTCGTTGCTCACCGTGCTGTCGGGTGCCTACCTGTTCTTCGCCCTGCACGCGCACGACGCGACGCTCGCGGGCTGGGTGCTGCGCGTCGGCGCTCTCGCGGCGCTGCTCGCGATGGTGGTCGGGTTCACCGTCGGGCGCCCGGCCGGGCTCGAACTCGCGCGCCTGCAGCAGGCCGGCGAGGTGACGCCCGAGCAGCGGGCGCACATCGGCGCCCTCGGCCGGCGCGTCGCGCTGAGCGTGCGCACGACCGCGAGCCTGATGGCGCTGTCGGTCCTCGCGATGGGCGTGTTCCGCTACGTCGTCGCGCTCGCCTGACTCAGCCGCGCAGCACCATGAGGCGGCGCTCGGTCATGTCCTCGATCGCGTAACGGACCCCCTCGCGGCCGAGGCCGGAGCGTTTCACGCCGCCGTACGGCATGTTGTCGACGCGGAAGCTCGGCACGTCGTTGACGACCACGCCGCCGACCTCGAGTCGGTCCCACGCGCGCGTCGCGTGCGCGAGCGAATCGGTGAACACGCCCGCCTGCAAGCCGAAGTCCGAATCGTTGACGCGCGCGAGCGCGTCGTCGAACTCGTCGAACGGAGCGAGCAGGGTGACCGGTCCGAATGCCTCCAGGCGGCTGATCCTCGCGTCGCGCGGCACGTCCTCGAGCACGGTCGCCTCGAGCCGATTGCGCTCGCGGCCGCCGCCGCAGAGGCGTTTCGCGCCGGCCTGTTCGGCTTCGGCGATCCAGCCCGCGAGGCGTTCGGCCGAGGCCTCGTCGATGAGTGGGCCGAGGACAGTGTCGCGCTCGCGTGGATCGCCGGCCTTGAGTGCGCTCGTCGCCGCGACGAAGCGCGAGCGCAGCTCGGCGTAGATCGAGCGATGCGCATAGATGCGCTGCACCTTGATGCAACTCTGGCCCGACTGGTAGTAGCTGCCGAAGACGAGACGATCGACGACATGGTCGAGGCGGTCGCGCTGGTCGGCGTCGACGATGCAGGCCGCGTTGCCGCCGAGTTCGAGCACGACCTTCTTGCGCCCGGCCTTCGCCTTGAGCTCCCAGCCGACCTGGCCGCCCGTGAATGAAAGCAGCTTGAGGCGCTCGTCGCTGACAAATGCGCTCGCATCCTCGATCCTGCACGGTAGCACCGAAAATGCGCCCTTCGGCAGCTCCGTCTCTGCAAGCACTTCGCCGATGATGAGCGCGCCGATCGGCGTCTTCTCCGATGGCTTGAGCACGAATGGACAGCCCGCCGCGATCGCCGGCGCGACCTTGTGCGCGACGAGGTTGAGCGGGAAGTTGAACGGCGTGATGAACGAGCAGGCGCCGATCGGCACGCGCTGCACGAAACCGCGATAGCCGTCGGCACGCTTAGATATCTCGAGGTTGAGCACGTCGCCGTCGATCCGAACGGCTTCCTCGGCGGCCACGCGGAACGTGTCGACGAGGCGCGTGACTTCGCCTTCCGCGTCCTTGATCGGCTTGCCGGCCTCGATGCAGAGCGCGAAGGCGAGTTCGTCCCGGCGCTCGCGAAAGCGTGCCACGCACTGCTCGAGCACGGCCTGGCGGGCGTACGGCGGGAACGCGCGCATCGCGGGTTCGGCCGCAGCGGCTGCGGCGATCGCGCGTTCGATCATCGCCGCGTCGGCGAGTGCGACGCGCGCCGCGACGTCGCCCGAATATTTGTCGCGCACCTCGAGCGCCTCGTTCGGCTGTATGGCCTCGCCGGCGAGATAACAGGGGAAGCGGCTCTGCAGCATGACGTGGCTCCGCGGACAATCGTGTGCACACTGTATGGGAACGCGCTGAACAGCGGCAGCATCGCCCGATCCAATCCGACGATGGCGGCGTCAAGCGCAACGGTGCCGAGCCCGGCGCAGCGTGCTGATGGGCTCGCGCCCTGGCGAACGGGGCAGGGGCTTGCGCGGAAATCGACGTATTGCTCGATGGCGTGCGCGCGGGGCGCGCGGACGCGACCGACCGCCTGTTCGCGATGCCGTAGGGCGATTTCCGCTCGCAGGCCCAGCTGTTGCTTCGCATCGGGCCGCGCCCGGCCTTGACCGAGCTCGCCATAGAGACCTGGCTGCGGATCTCCGGGCGCATACCGCCACAGCTCGCGGCGATCCGCGCGCGTATCGCGGAGGTCGCTGCGGCGACCCCGGGTCCCGCCGCGCTCAGCGGTCCTTGACCACGACGGCGATCTCGCCGTCGGCGAGGCGTGCCCGCAGCGCGCGGCCGGGCGGCGCCTGTGCGACGGAGCGCACGAGCTCGCCGCCGTCGGCGGCGAGCAGGATCGCGTAACCGCGTTCGAGGGTCGCGAGTGGACTGACCGCATGCAGCGTGCGTGCGAGTTCGCCGAGCCGCGCGCGGCGGCGCTCGATTCCGTGCCGTGCGGCGAGGCGAAGCCGTTCGGACAGCGCGTGCGCGTGCTCGTCGCGGCGCGCGAGGCGTGCGGCAGGATGCTGCGCGGACAGGCGCAGGCGCAGCTGGCGCATTCGCGCGTCGAGTCGCTCGAGCGTGCCGCGACCGCGATCGACCAGCCGGCGGCGCAGCGCGTGCAGCCGTTCGTCGGCGCGCGCGAGGCGCGCCTGCGGGCGCTGCGCGTTGAGGCGCGCGAACAGATGGTCGACGCGCTGCGCGCGTGATTCGAGCGCGCGCCGCAGCAGCTGCACCGCGCGCTGCCGCTGCCGATCGAGCGCCCGCGACAGGTCGCGCGCATCCGGCACGAGCAGTTCGGCCGCGGCGGACGGCGTCGCGGCGCGCAGATCGGCGACGAAGTCGGCGATCGTGAAGTCGACTTCGTGCCCGATCGCGCTCACGACCGGGATCGCACTGGCGCGGATCGCGCGCGCGACGCCTTCGTCGTTGAACGCCCACAGGTCTTCGAGCGACCCGCCGCCGCGCGTGAGCAGCAGCACGTCGTGGCGGCGCGCCATCGACGCGGCCTGCAGCATCGCGACGATCGCGATCGGGGCCTCGCGGCCCTGCACCGGTACGGCCAGCACCTCGACGCTCGCGAGCGGGAAGCGGCGTGCGATCACGCTGAGCACGTCGCGCACCGCGGCGCCGCTCGCCGACGTGACCACGCCGATGCGACGCGGCAACGGCGGCAGTGCGCGCTTGAGGGTGGTCTCGAACAGCCCTTCGGCCGCGAGCTTCGCCTTGAGCTGCTCGAATGCGCGCTGCAATGCTCCGTCGCCGGCTTGCTCGAGCGAATCGACGATGAGCTGGAACTCGCCACGCGCCTCGTACAGGCTCACGCGCACGCGTGCGACGACGTGCATGCCGTCCGCAGGTCGGAAACGCAGCCACGTGCTGCGCGGGCGAAACATCGCGCAGCGCACCTGCGCGCCGGCGTCCTTCAGCGTGAAGTAGAGGTGCCCCGAGGCGGGACGCGAGAAGTTCGAGATCTCGCCTTCGACGCGGATCAGCGGCAGCGCGTCCTCGAGCAGGTCGCGCACGAGCCGCGTCAGCGACGATGGCGTGAACACCTCGTGGCTGGCGCTTCCTGGGGCTGCCGGATCGGACATGGGAGTGCTGCGCGGACGGCCGGACAGGTTACCGCAAAGCGCGTCCGCGCACGCACGTGTGCGGTCAGGTCGGCGAGCGCGTCGCACCGTCCTCGCGCGCCGGCGGTGCCTTGCGCCGCGCGTCGGCGTAACGGGCGACGAGGGCGACGCCGATCCAGACCGCGAGCGCCGCGAGCGGCCATGCGACGATGCGCGGCCAGAGGAGCGCGAGCGCTGCCGCGGCGATCAGCGCGATGCCGGCGACGAGCAGCGGCGTGCATTCGGCGGGGCCGAGCACGCGCCGGTTCGTGATCGCCGCGCCGATCGAATTGGCGATGCGGAGCGCGCCGGCCGCGGCGCGCCCCGAACTGCCGCCGTGGGTGCGCGCGACGTGCCGCGCCTCCTTGCGGAGATGGCGACGCCGCGGCATCTTCAGCACGATCTCGGTCGCGTGGGCGAGGTCCTCGGTGTACTGTGCCTCCATGCGGCGCGCGAAGGCATCGTCCTCGATCGCGAGGTCGATCTCGCAGTTGCCGATCCAGCTCGCGAGGTTGAGGTTGCTCGAGCCGACGCGGGCCCAGCGGCCGTCGGCGACCGCGGTCTTCGCGTGCAGCATCGATCCGTTCCATTCGAACACGCGGATGCCGGCCTCGAGCAGCGGCCGATAGCCCGCGCGGGACAGCGAGCCGACCGCGGGGATGTCGCTGCTGCCAGGTACGAGCAGGCGCACGTCCACGCCGTCGCGCGCGGCTGCGATGAGCGCCTGCACGTACGGCGCGACGCCGACGAAGTAGGCGTCGGTGAGCCAGAGGTTGCGACGTGCCATGCCCGCGATGAGCTGGTCGAGGCGATACAGGCCGGCCGTGTTCGGCACGGTCGCGACGACGCGCAAGTCGACGTGGCCGCACGGCAGCGCGGGCGGCGCGGCGTCCGCCGGCAGCGGCGTTCCGAGTTGGCTCCAGACATCGGCGAACGCGTGCGCGAGTTCGGCGACCGCGGGGCCGCGCACCGCGACCGCGGTATCGCGCCATGGGTCGATGCCGCGAGCGGGATCGCCGAGCCAGGTGCCGCTCACGCAGATACCGCCGACGAATCCGACCGTCTGGTCGACGACGAGCAGCTTGCGGTGGTCGCGCGAAAGCCAGCCGAACGGGCTCGCGAGGCGCGGCGGATTGTAGGCGCGCACGTCGCCTCCGGCGGCGAGGAGCGGTGCCCAGAAGCGCGAGCGGGACTGGCCGAGGCAACCGAGCCAGTCGCGCACGACGCATACGCGCACGCCGGCGGCGGCGCGCTCGGCGAGCGCCTCGATGAACTCGCGGCCGAGCGCATCGTCGCGGAAAATGTAATTCTCGAACAGGATCGTGCCGGTCGCGGCACGGATCGCAGCGAGCCAGGCATCGTAGGCGGCGCGCGCATCGATGAGCAGCTCGACGTCGTTCCCCGCAAGCAGCGGTGCGCCGGCGGCGCGGCTGAACGATTGCTCGGCGAGCAGCCGCAGCGTCGACGAGCGGGTCGGCGGCGCGGTGGGGGGAGCGGACGCGGGCATGGCGGCGAGTGTAGCCGCTGATGCGCGCGAGCGGCGGTCGATGGCGCGCTCCTTGCACTCCCTGTTCAGGGCGCAGTACAAGGATACCCGCGCATGAACGACGCCTACCGCAGCCTCATCGCCCCGCTCCCGCCGGCCTCCGGCGGCTCGTTCGCGCACGACGCGCGCGCCCTGCACGCGTGGATCGACGCGCTGCCGATGGCCAACTTCCCGATCGCAGCGCGGCGCATGCTCGATGGCCTGCAGGCGTTCAACCGCACGCGCAGCGATGGCACGCGGCGGCTCGACGCGCTGGAAGCGCTGCGCGGCGCGGTCGCTCAGCTCGCCACGGCGGCCGACAAGCAGATCGTCGGATCGAGCTTTCCGCTCCCCGCGCAGAAGCGTGAGCTCGGCGAGCTCGCGCTCGGGTTCCAGAGCGAACTCGCGCTCGGCTACCGGCTCGCGCTCGCCGAGGCCTGCGCGCCGGCGGGGTCGGTGCCGTTCCTGCGTGGCAAGCAGGTCGCGCTGGCCGCGACGCGCGCGCTGCAGCACGGCGGCGAATGGCTCAACAAGGCGTGCCTGCTGTACCGCACGCCGCCCGCGGGCGCGTGGCAGGCGCTGCACGACGTGTATCGATACATCGCGTCGCTTCGCCTCGCCGATCGCGCCATCGAGGACGTCAACGGCAGCATCGACGCCCGCACCGCGTACGTGCAGGCACTGCTCATCGCGCTCGCCAACCCGTACCGCTACACGCAACGGGAACAGGGCGAGCTGGTCGCGCTCGCGCGCGTGCTCGCACCGCTCGCGCAGTTGAGCGAACGCGGCAGCGACGGCGCCGTCGTCGTGCGCACGCAGATCGATCGTGGGCCGGGTTACCTGCCCGAGGAGAGCGCCGAGCCGGCGCCGGACGGGCTCTCGTTGCACCTCGCGGCGATGCTCGCGTCCGTCGATGAGCAGCTCGCCGCGGTCGAAGGCGCCCGCAGCGTGGCCCTCCGCGGCCGCGGAGGGCCCGCGCAGACGATCGACGCGCCGCTCGCGCGTCGTTTCCTCGCCGGATGGAGTGCGCACGGCGAGCGCAATCATGCGCGCGTCGGCGGCGGGCACCTGCTCGACACCGTGATCGGGCTGCACGACCTGCACGCGACGCTCGCCGGCGGCGAGGACTTCGAAACCTTCATGCAGCACGTGCGGGGCCAGGTGATCAGCCTCGCCGATCTCGACTACGGCGCCGCGTGGGCGAAGCGAGCCGGCGGCGGCATGCGCACCGTGAGATTCCCCGCGCGCGTGGTCGACCAGGGCCTGGGCGGCTACCGCTTGCTGTGGGAGCGCGGCAGCGGCGGCGAGAGCGTGCGCGCGCGCGTCGCCGAACTGGTCGGACTGTCCCTGCCTGCCGGCCCCGACGGCGAGCGCGGCGACTGGATGGTCGGTGTCATCCGCTGGATCCGCATCGACGACGACGGCCGCGTCGACGCCGGCGTCGAGCTGCTCGCTCGGCGGGCGCTGCCGGTCGGGCTCCGCCCTGTCGACGACGGTCGCCGGCCGCCCGTCCGCGGCGTCCTGCTCGCTCCGCTGAATGCGGGGGCGCTGAATCCCGAGCCCGGAATCGACTACGATGCGCTGCTGGCATCGACCGAGATCGATCGCGGCGTGCGCGAACTGGAACTGACCGCGCCGCCTGACCTGATCGGGCCGCCGATGCCCGCACGCAGCGCTCGGCTGGGCAACCTCCGCGTGCTTGAAGCGACCGGTATCTATCAGCATTTTGGGCTGTCCCAGCACTGACCGCGGCGCGGCGGTGCGGCGCCGCCCCGGAGTCAGCACCGCATGAGTTCCAGCGCCAATCCGGACGTCGCGCCGTCGCGACGCGCGAGCGTACCCGTCCCGGTGCGCTCGGTCGTCGTCGGTGGCCGTGCGCCGATCGTCGTCCAGTCGATGACGAATACCGACACGGCCGACGTGGCCTCGACCACGCGACAGGTCGCCGAGCTCGCGCGTGCGGGTTCCGAACTCGTGCGCATCACCGTGAACACGCCGGAAGCCGCCGCCGCAGTGCCGCGCATCCGCGAGCGGCTCGACATGATCGGTGTCGGCGTGCCCCTGATCGGGGACTTCCACTACAACGGCCATCAGTTGCTCGAACGCGAACCGGCGTGCGCCGAGGCGCTCGCCAAGTACCGCGTCAATCCCGGCAACGTCGGATTCGGCAAGAAGAAGGACACGCAGTTCGCCGCGATCATCGAGGCGGCGTTGCGGTACGGCAAGCCCGTGCGCATCGGCGCGAACTGGGGCTCGCTCGACCAGGCGATGGTCGCCGCGCTCATGGACGAGAACCATGCGCGCGCCGAGCCCTGGGACGCGGCGCGCGTCGGTCGCGAAGCGCTGATCCGTTCGGCGCTCGACTCCGCCGCGCGCGCGGAGGAACTCGGCCTCGCGCGCGAGCGCATCATCCTGTCGTGCAAGGTCTCGGGCGTGCAGGAACTCATCGCCGTCTATCGCGACCTCGCCGCCCGCTGCGACTACGCACTGCACCTCGGGCTCACCGAGGCGGGCATGGGATCGAAGGGCATCGTCGCGTCGAGCGCCGCGCTCGCGGTGCTGCTGCAGGAAGGCATCGGCGACACCATCCGCATCTCGCTCACGCCGGAGCCCGGCGAGTCGCGCACGCGCGAAGTGATCGTCGCGCAGGAGCTGCTGCAGACGATGGGCCTGCGCGCATTCACGCCGCTCGTCACGGCGTGCCCCGGTTGCGGTCGCACGACGAGCACCTTGTTCCAGGAACTGGCCAAGGCCGTGCAGGACCACGTGCGCGCGAAGATGCCCGAGTGGCGCCTCAAGTACGACGGCGTCGAGAACCTCACGCTCGCGGTGATGGGGTGTGTCGTCAACGGGCCCGGCGAGTCCAAGCACGCCGACATCGGCATCTCGCTGCCCGGCACGGGCGAAGCGCCCGCGGCGCCGGTGTTCATCGACGGCGCGAAGGCGATGACGCTGCGCGGCGAGAACATCGCGCAGGAGTTCGTCGGCATCGTCGAGGACTACGTCGCCCGCCGTTACGCCTCGCGGGCGCATGGGTGACGCGGTCGACACCGTCCGCGCGGACGCGCGCTTCGGCGTCGCGTTCCTGCATCGGCACGGCCTGTCGCTGCTGCTCGTGTTCCTCGGCGTGCTGGCTCCGCTCGCGGCGTTCGGTGCGCTCGCGCACGAACTCCGCGAAGGCGGAGGGTTCTTCTTCGATATCCCGCTGCTCGAAGCCGCGCACGCGCTCGAGCATGCCGGCTTCGATCGCTTCTTCGTCGTGATCGCCGCGCTCGGCTACCAGTGGGGCGTGGTGCCGCTCGACGCCGCCCTCGTCGTCGCGCTCGGCTGGCGCCGGCGCATGCGCGAGGGCTTGTTCGCCGGCATCGCGATCATCGGTTCGGCCCTGCTCAACCTCGGTGCGAAACCGCTCTTCGCGCGCGACCGGCCGAGCCTCTGGGCGTCCATCGCGCCCGAGGGCAACTACAGCTTTCCGAGCGGGCACGCGATGGGCTCGATGACGCTCGCCTGCGTGCTCGTGCTGCTGTGCTGGTGGACGCGATGGCGCTGGCCGGCGCTCGCCGGGGCGATCGTGTTCGTCGCGCTCGTCGGCGCGTCGCGCGTCTATCTCGGCGTGCACTTTCCGTCGGACATCCTCGCAGGGTGGGCGGCGGCGATCGCATGGACGTACGCGGTCTACGGAACGGTGTTTCGCGCGCGGATCAGGCCGTGGGGTGGGGCGGGAGCGCGCAGGGCCGGCGCGTGAGGAAACCCGCCCGCCGTCCGGGTAACGAGGGTGCGCTTCCGCCGCGCTGTCGTTAGTCCGACGGCAGGCAACGGTGATTCGCGACGACCCGGCCGCGTCCGGGCAGGGGAACGACGACCGGAACGCACCCTGCGGCGACCTGCGCCGCCCGGCTAGTTCGAGAACGCATCCGCGCCGAGCGCCTCGCAGCGATCCACCGCATCCACGCGGCTGCGCTGCCAATGCGCGATCCAGCACTCGTCGTAGACCGAGCAGTAGCAGATGTCCATGCCGAGGCGGTGTTCGGCGAGCTTGAAGCGTTTCGCGACCTCGCGCTCGTTGAGGCGGATCGGCACGACCGTCGTCTCGCGATTCGTGTTGGGCGGGATGACTTCGCCGCCGATGCTCGAGGTCGCCATGCTCGGCGAAGTACTCGGCGCACCGAGCGCGAGGAGCACCTGCTCCCAATCGCGCATCGGCTTGCCGTCGAGGGTCATGCGCACGGTTTCCACCTTGGCCGGACCCACGCCATTGTTGTTGACGGTCCAGATGAACGCGTCACGGTCGACGTTGTTCGAGTACGTGTAGCCGATCGACAGGTACGGCCATACGCTCGCGCGCGCCTGGCTCTGCATGAGGCGGGTCTGGTACGCGCCGAGCGCGAGCGCGAAGACGCTGACCGCGAGCGCGAGCGCGCTGCCGAGGTCGGTCGTCGTGAGGCGGCGCACGCGCGCCGGCGTGTCGCCTCGGTGCGCCTGCTCGCTCATATCTGCGGCTCCGTCCTCGCCGCGATCGCTTCCGCATGGCGCTGGCGCGCGACCCGTGCTTCCCGGCGCGCGATGTACAGGCTCGCGCCGATGACGATGGCCGCCCCCGCCGCCGTCCAGCCATCGATGCGTTCGTCGAACAGCAACCAGGCGAGCGCGGATACGATCACGAGCTGCAGGTAACTCAACGGCGCGAGCGTGGACGCCTCGGCGAGGCGCAGCGCGTGCGTCCACAGGTACTGGCCCAGCGTGCCGAGTGCGCCGATGACGACCAGCAGCGGCCATAGCGAAGCCGCCGGCGCCTGCCACACCGCGAGCGCGAACGGCAGCGAGAGTGGCACCCACAGCCAGGTCGTGAGGAGCACGATCGTGTCCGGCGGATCGCTGCGCGAGAGGAACTTGATGCTGATCGTGACCGCGCCGGTCGAGGCGGCCGCGAGCAGCGCGACGAGGCTGCCGGCGCTGAAGCCATCGGTGCCCGGGCGCACGATCACGAGCACGCCGACGAAGCCGGCGACGACCGCGCTCCAGCGGCGCAGGCGCACGACTTCACCCAGGAACAGCACCGCGCCGATCGTGACGAACAGCGGCGACGAGTACGACAGCGCGATCGCCTGCGCGAGCGGCAAGTGCGCGATCGCCCAGAAGCCCGCGAGCATGCCGAGCGTGCCGATCGCGCAGCGCGCGACGTAGAACCGGAGCCGGTCGGTGCGCAACGCGCCCCAGCCGTGGCGCGCGAGCAGCGGCGCGGTCGCGAGCGCGCCGAAGAAGCTGCGGAAGAACGCGATCTCGAACGCGTGCAGGCCGTGCGAGGCGTAGCGGATCAGGATTGCCATGAGTCCGAAACTGCTTGCGCTCGCGATCATCAGCAGCGCGGCGCGCGCGGGAAGGGGACTGGCGGAGGATGCCGCGCCGGCGGCGGGGAGGCTCACGATCGCGGTCGAACCGGTACGACGGGCGCGCAGTCTAGCAGGATCGCGCGCGCGCGCCGCGGGCCGTGCCCGCGGCCATGCTGCATTCAATGAGTCGCGCCGCCGCTCGTTTCGAGATCGTCGCGCAGCACGATCGCGCACTCGATCGCGGCGCACACGCCTTCGATCATCGTCGCGAGCGCCATGCTCGGCTGCCCGGGATGGCGCACGGCCTGCTGCGGCAGCCACGGCACGTGCACGAAGCCACCGCGAGCCTGCGGCAGGCGCGTCGCGACGAGGTGGGCGATCGCGAAGAACACCTGGTTGCAGACGAAGGAGCCCGCGCTCAGCGACGCACCGGCCGGAATGCCGCGTTCGCGCAGCCGCGCGACGATCGCCTTCGACGGCAGGCTCGTGAAGTACGCGGAAGGTGCGCCGGCGACGACCGGCTGATCGATCGGCTGCAGGCCGTCGTTGTCGGCGATGCGCGCGTCGACGAGGTTCACGGCGATGCGCTCGAGCGAGATCTCGCTGCGCCCGCCCGCCTGTCCGAGTGCGATCACGACCGCGGGACGATGGCGCTCGACCAATTCCTCGAGCATCGGCAACGTCGCTGCGAACGACACCGGCAGGACGCGACCGACGACGCGGTGGCCGGCGACCGTCGCGCCGTCGAGTGCGCGCACGATCTCCTGCGACGGGTTGATCGACTCGCCGCCGAACGGCTCGAAGCCGGTCAGCAATACGCACGGAGCGTCGAACGGGGAACCGGGCATGCCGCGACGCGACTCAGTCGATCTCGAACGATTGCAGCTCGACCGGCGTGCTCGGCAGCACGACGATCGTGCCGCGCATGCCGTTGCTCGGCGTGCCGTGCGTCTCGCAGTAGTAGCCGATCGTCCCTGCCGACGCGAACACGCGGCTGAAGTGCCAGATGTTGTTCGCGGCTGCGCCATCGCCGCCCTGGCCGTCGCCGTCGCAGCCGTTCGCGCACCGGAACGAGTTGTCGTTCGCCTTGACGTTGTGCGTGCCGCCGCTGTTGCGGAACGTGACCCGGTCGCCGGCCGCGATCGTGAGTTCGGCGGGATTGAACGTCTGGCCGGGGCCGACCAGGACGAGGTAATCGGCCGCGCAGGCGGGCCCGGCGAGCAGGGCGGACAGGACGAGCGGGGCAGGCAGGCGCATCGGCACAGGGTACGCGGTCGGCGGCACGATGCAACGGCGGGCCCGGCCCGGCTGGGGGCGGGGCTCAGATCGTCCGACGGATCACGCCGCGCTGGACCAGCGCCTCGACGATCATGCTCGCCGATTCTTCCGGCGACTGCTCCATCGTGCGGACATGCAGCTCCGGCGCGGCCGGCACCTCGTAGGGAGAGTCGATGCCCGTGAAGTTCTTGAGCTCGCCGCGGCGCGCCTTCCGGTAGAGACCCTTCGGATCGCGCCGTTCGACGACCTCGAGCGGCGTGTCGACGAAGACCTCGATGAATTCGTCGTCCTCGACCATGCCGCGCGCGAGCCTGCGCTCCGAGCGGAACGGCGAGATGAACGCGGTGATCACGATGAGGCCGGCATCGACCATGAGCCGGGCTACCTCGCCGATGCGGCGGATGTTCTCCACGCGATCGGCGTCGGTGAAGCCGAGATCCTTGCTCAGGCCGTGGCGCACGTTGTCGCCGTCGAGCAGGTAGGTGCGCGCGCCGAGCGCGTGCAGCTGGCGCTCGACGATGTTCGCGATCGTCGACTTGCCGCTGCCGGAAAGGCCGGTGAGCCAGAGCACGCACGGCTTGTGGCCGTTCTGGCGGCTGCGCGCCTGCTTGTCGACCTCGACCGCCTGCCAGTGGATGTTCTGCGACCGGCGCAGCGCGAAATGCAGCAGGCCGGCGCCGACGGTCTGGTTCGTGTAGCGGTCGATGACGATGAAACTGCCCATGTCGCGGTTGCTCGCGTAGGGATCGAACGCGACCGCGCGGTCGAGCGTGAGGTTGGTGACGCCGATGCCGTTGAGTTCGAGCGTCTTCGCCGCGAGATGATCGAGGGTGTTGACGTCGACCGCGTACTTGGGCTGGCCGAACGAGGCGCCGAGCGTCGTCGCGCCGAGCTTCACGAGGTACGGTCGTCCGGGCAGCATCGGCGCATCCGCCATCCAGACCAGCGTCGCTTCGAACTGGTCGGCGAGCCCGGCCGGATCGTCGGCCGCGCAGATGACGTCGCCGCGACTGATGTCGATCTCGTCGGCGAGCGTGAGCGTGACCGATTGGCCTGCGCGCGCATCGGCGAGGTCGCCGTCGAAGGTGACGATGCGGGCCACCGACGTCAGCCTTCCCGACGGCAGCACGCGGACCGCGTCGCCGGGACGCACGCGCCCGCCGAGGATGCGTCCGGAGTAGCCGCGGAAACCCGGGTCGGGTCGGTTCACCCACTGCACCGGCAGGCGCAGCGGGCCGCGCGGCTCGTCGCTGCCGACGTCGACGGTCTCGAGGTGCTGCAGCAGGCTCGGGCCGCGATACCACGGCGTGCGCGCGCTCGGCGCGCCGAGGTTGTCGCCGCGCAGGGCCGACAGCGGTATCGCTACGATCTCCTCGATCCCGAGCTGCGCGGCGAACGCCCGATAGTCGCGCTCGATCGCCTCGAACACGTCGCGCGACCAGTCGACGAGATCGAGCTTGTTGACCGCGAGCACGACCTTGCGGATGCCGACGAGCGAGACGAGGTAGCTGTGGCGGCGCGTCTGCGTGAGCAGTCCCTTGCGCGCATCGACGAGGATCACCGCGAGATCGGCGGTCGATGCGCCGGTGACCATGTTGCGCGTGTACTGCTCGTGGCCGGGCGTGTCGGCGACGATGAACTTGCGCCGCTCGGTCGAGAAGAAACGATAGGCGACATCGATCGTGATGCCCTGCTCGCGCTCGGCGCCGAGGCCGTCGAGCAGCAGCGCGAAGTCGAGCTCGTCGCCCTGCGTGCCGAACTTGCGCGAGTCGCCCTCGAGCGCTGCGAGCTGGTCGTCGAACAGCGCCTTGGATTCGTGCAGCAGGCGGCCGATCAGCGTGCTCTTGCCGTCGTCGACGCTGCCGCAGGTGATGAAGCGGAGCAGGCTCTTCGACTGCTGCGCGGCGAGATAGCCCTCGATGTCCTCGAGGCGGCCTTCGGCGTCCATCAGAAATACCCCTCGGCCTTCTTCTTCTCCATCGATGCGCCCGCGTCCTGGTCGATCAGCCGGCCCTGGCGTTCGCTCGTGCGCGCGACGAGCATCTCGCGGATGATCGCGGGCAGCGTGTCGGCGTCCGATTCGATCGCGCCGGTGAGCGGGTAGCAGCCGAGCGTGCGGAAGCGCACGCGGCGCAGGACCGGCGTCTCGCCTTGGCGCAGCGGGAAGCGTTCGTCGTCGACCATCACGAGCGTGCCGTCGCGCTCCACCACCGGCCGTTCCGCCGCGAGGTAGAGCGGCACTATCGGGATCCCTTCGGCGAGGATGTACTGCCAGATGTCGAGTTCGGTCCAGTTCGACAGCGGGAACACGCGGATGCTCTCGCCCTTGTTCTTGCGCGCGTTGTAGAGGCGCCAGAGTTCGGGCCGCTGGTTGCGCGGGTCCCACTGGTGCTGCGCCGAGCGGAACGAGAACACGCGCTCCTTCGCGCGCGACTTCTCCTCGTCGCGACGCGCGCCGCCGAAGGCGAGGTCGAAGCCGTGCTGGTCGAGCGCCTGCTTGAGACCCTGCGTCTTCCAGACGTCGGTGTGCACCGCCGAGCCGTGCGTGAACGGATTGATGCCGAGGCGCAGCGCATCCGGGTTGCGATGCACGATCAGGTCCTGGCCCGACTCGCGGGCCATGCGGTCGCGCAATTCGTACATCGCGCGGAACTTCCAGGTCGTGTCCACGTGCAGCAGCGGGAACGGCGGGCGCGACGGGAAGAAGGCCTTGCGCGCGAGGTGCAGCATGACCGAGCTGTCCTTGCCGATCGAGTAGAGCATGACCGGCCGCTCCGCTTCCGCGACCGCTTCGCGCAGGATGTCGATGCTCTCCGATTCGAGGCGTTGCAGGTGGGTGAGCGCGGTCATGGGGGCGGTAGGGCGAAAACCGCGAGTTTACGGCGTGCCGCGGGCCGCGGCCATGACGGGGTGGCATGTGCATAGGGCGCCGGCTGCCATCGACGCGTCGGTCCGGCGCGGCGGTCGATCCGCCGCGTAACCGTGGCGACGACCGCGATGCACGGCAGCGCGCCCGGCCCGGCGTTCGCGCGGGGCGAGCGTGCGGGTCAAGTCGTCGTCTCCAGGCAACGTGCGCGCGGTCCCGCGCCGGCTAGGGGGCACCGCGCAGCGCAAGCACCGCATTGAGGCCGCCGAACGCGAACGAGTGGCTCAGCGCGGCGCGCACGCGCCGCTCGCGTGCGGCATTGGCGACGTAGTCGAGGTCGCATTCCGGGTCGGCGTCGAGGAAGTTCATCGTCGGCGGCACGACGCCGTCGCGCAGCGCACCGATGGTCGCGACGAGTTCGATCGCGCCGGCCGCGCCGAGCGCGTGCCCATGCATCGACTTCGTCGACGACACCGCGAGCGCGTCGGCGTGTGCGCCGAACACGCGCCGGATCGCCTTGCTCTCGGTCGGGTCGTTCGCCGGCGTGCCGGTGCCGTGGGCGTTCACGTAGTCGAGGTCGTCGATGGCGAGGCCGCCGTCGGCGAGCGCACGCGCGATCGCCTTCGCCGCGCCGGCTTCCGACGGGAACACGATGTCGCCGGCGTCGGCCGACATGCCCGCGCCCGCGAACTCCGCGAGGATCGTCGCGCCGCGGCGGCGCGCGCGCTCGAGCGTCTCGAGCACGAACACGGCGGCGCCTTCGCCGAGCACCATCCCGCGCCG
The DNA here is from genome assembly GCF_036518555.1 of Dokdonella sp. Classification (GTDB taxonomy): domain Bacteria; phylum Pseudomonadota; class Gammaproteobacteria; order Xanthomonadales; family Rhodanobacteraceae; genus Dokdonella_A. The sequence continues at coordinate 50,089 of NZ_DATDMY010000093.1, forward strand.
CTGCTTGGAGAACGGCCGGCACGTGTCGTCGGCCATCACGCGCATCGCTTCCCAGGCCCGGATCACGCCGAGCGTGATGCAGGCCTCGCTGCCGCCGGCGACGGCCGCCTCGGCGACGCCGCTGCGCACCATGTGGAACGCCTGTGCGAGCGCATGGTTCGCCGACGCGCACGCGCTCGAAGTCGCGAACGAAGGCCCGGTGAGGCCATGCTCGATGCAGACCTGGCTCGCGGGCGCGTTCGCCATCAGGCGCACGATCGTCAGCGGATGCGTGCGCGGATTGTTCTCGGCGTACAGGCGGCGCGAGGCTTCGTCGTGCGTCTGTTCGCCGCCGATGCCCGTGCCGATCACGACCGCGGTGTTCTCGCCGATGCCGTCGACGGCGAAGTCGATGCCCGACTGCGCGATCGCCTCGCGCGCGGCGACGAGCGCGAACTGCGACACGCGGTCGAGCAGGATCAGCTTCTTTTGCTCGAAGTGTGCGAGCGGATCGAACCCTTGCACCTCCGCGGCGATGCCGAAGCGCAGGCCCTCGCGCGGCAGGCTCGTGATCGGCCCGATCGCGACGCGCCCTTCGCGCATCGCGGACCAGGTGGCGGCTGCGGTGTGGCCGAGCGCGGTGACCGCGCCCATGCCGGTGATGACGACGCGCTGCATGCGATCCGTATCGTTGGCCCGCGCCGGTCAGGGGACCGGCTGCGTTGCCTGCTCGGCCAGCAGCTTCTCGACCGTCTCGACCAGACCGCGCACCGACTCGGTGTCGAACTTCGGATCGCGATCGGGCATCGTGATCTTGAAGTGGTCCTCGATCTCGAAAATGATCTGCACCGCATCGAGGGACTGGATATCGAGGTCCTTGAGCGTCGCGTCGGGCGTGATGCGGGCGCGATCGATGCCCGACTCCTTCGCGATGATGTCGAACACGGTGTCCTGCACGCTGCTCATTCCACGTCTCCGGATGGTTCGGGAAGGTTCGACCGGGCGGCGCACCCGATCCCTTCGTCGCGCATCGACGGCGGCGACGCGGGCGCCCGGCATGATCGCCGGGCATGCAGCGATCTTCAAGCGGCGTGCCGCGCCGCTTCGACTTGCCGCGGTCGCGCGGGCATACTGCGCGCCCGTCGCGCCGTGCAGGATCCGATGTCCGCCACCGTCGCCATGCTCTGGCTCGCCAACATAGTCCTCGATACTTTCGGGCAACTTTCGTTCAAGGCGGCCGCGGCGGAATCGGATCTCGGCGGCGGCTTCGCGCGCTGGAGGGCGATGGCGCGGCGACCGTGGATATGGTCGGGCATCGCCTGCTACGTGGCCGAGTTCCTCGTCTGGCTCGCGTTCCTCTCGCTCGTGCCGCTGTCGGAGGGCGTGCTGCTCGGCTCGATCAACATCGTCGCCGTCATGGTCGCGGGACGCGTCCTGTTCGCCGAAAAGCTGTCGCCGCTGCGCACGCTCGGCATCCTCCTCATCGCGGCGGGCGTCGCGGTGGTCGGCATCGGGGGCCGGGCGTGAGACGCTTCTACCTCGTCGGGTTCCTCGTGCTCGTCTGCTTCGACACGTTCGCGCAGATCTGCTTCAAGCTCACTGCGAACCACGCGATGCCGCCCGCGGCGGACCTCGGCTGGGTTCTGCGCGTGCTGTCGTCGCCGTGGGTGTACTGCGCGATCGCGTGTTACGTGGGGGCGTTCGTGACCTGGATGACCCTGCTCGAACACGCGCCGATCGGGCCGGCTTTCGCGGCCTCGCACCTCGAAGTGCTCAGCGTGATGGGGCTGTCGGTCGTGCTGTTCGGCGAACGCATCGGTACGCCGCAATGGATCGGCAGCGCGCTTATCATCGCAGGCATCGTCTGCCTCGCGATCAGCGAAACCGATGCCGACAAACCACCCGCGCCTCGCTGAGATTCCGCCGACCGCGGGACTTCCGCCGCACTGCGGCGATCTCTGGCCGTTCGCGCCGCGGCAGGGCGGCCTCGAGCGGCAGGGAGCGGCCTTCATCGGTGTCGACGAGGTGCAGGCGGAGTGCTCCGGCACGGCGGCGCTCGTCGTCGCGCTGACGACGCTGCGTCGCCTTGCCGGCCGCCGCGTGGTCGTCGCACCTGCCTTCACCTGCCCGCTCGTCGCGATCGCGGTCGCGCATTGCGGCCTGGAACTCCGCTTGTGCGACCTCGCGCCGGGATCGATCGACCTCGACGCCGATGCGCTCGCGCGTGCGTGCGACCGCGATGTGCTGGCCGTGCTGCCGACGCATCTCGGCGGGCGCGTCGCGGACGTCGCGGCGGCAGTCGAGCGCGCACGCGCGGTCGGCGCGTTCGTGATCGAGGATGCGGCGCAGGCGTTGGGTGCCCGCCGCGACGGTCGTTCGGTCGGCCTCGAGGGCGATGCCGGCTTCTTCAGCCTCGCGGTAGGCAAGGGACTCACGACCTACGAAGGCGGCCTGCTCGTGAGCGCGGATGCGAGCCTGCGCCGGGAACTGCGCCGCACGAGCCGGGACATCGTGGCGTGGCGCCCGGACTGGGAGCTGCGTCGATCGTTCGAGCTGCTCGGCTACCACGCGTTCTACCGGCCCTCGCTGCTGCGCCTCGCTTACGGGGCGCCGCTGCGGCGAGCGCTTCGGCGCGGCGATCCGGTCGCCGCCGTCGGCGACGACTTCCCGCTGCGCATCCCGCTGCACGGCCTCGGTCGTTGGCGGCGCACCGTGGGGGCGCGCGCGTTCGCGCGCCTGCCCGCGTTCGTCGCCGACTGCCGTCTGCGCGCGCGCCGGCGGCGCGCGCGACTCGCCGCGATCGCCGGTGTCGCGGTACTCGGTGATCCCGCGGGCGCCGAAGGATGCTGGCCGTTCCTGCTCCTTCAGCTGCGCGAGCCGGCGGTTCGCGATGCGATCCTCGCGCGCCTCTGGGGCGCGGGCAGGGGCGTGAGCCGGCTGTTCATCCACGCATTGCCCGACTATGCGTACTTGCGTGGCGTCGTCGGCGATGCCGATGTTCCCCATGCGCGGCGCTTCGCCGCGACGACGCTCACGATCTCCAACAGTCCATGGCTCGGCGACGCGGATTTCGAGGCCGTCTGCGCCGTGATCGAGCAGGAACTCGTGCGCAACGCGGTGGCAACGGCCTGACCGCGTCGCCGCCGTCATCCGCCTGTCGCATGCGCGCGGCACGCTTGCGCGGCACCGACCTGCCCCCGGGAGACCGGGTGCTTTTGCTGCGCCGCATCAATCCGTTCGCGTGTTGACCGGTAGACTTTGCGGGCTGCGGTCGCCGTGCAGCCCATTTCGCAGGGGAAAATCGTGATGTCGTCACCTTCCATGCGCTCGCGCCCAGCGCGAGCCGATCGTCGTTTCGTTCCGTTTTCCGCCAGGACGGCGGGTGCGCTGCTGCTGCTCGCGTTCGCGACGGCATCGTCCGCGCAGGTTTCGCTGACCGCGCTCGACACGCCGTACACCCAGGATTTCAACACGCTGCCGGCCTCCGGCTCGGCGACGTGGACGAGCAACTCCACGCTCGCCGGGTGGTACAGCGTGCGGACCGGCTCGGGCACGACGATCGTCGCCGATACCGGCAGCAGCAACGGCGGCAATCTCTACAGTTACGGGTCGACCAGCGCCGCCGACCGTGCGCTCGGCACGCTCGGTTCGGGCAACGCGGCTGCCGGCAGTTTCTTCCACGGCGTGCGCCTGGCCAACGCCACGGGCGCGACGATCACCTCGCTCGACATCGCCTACACCGGCGAGCAATGGCGCAACAGCGCCGCGACCGCGCAGACGGTCGCGTTCTCCTACCTCGTCGGCAGTCCGCTCGTCACGGGCAGCCTCGCCGAGTTCCAGTCCGCGGGCGTCGCGGTCACGTCGCTCGATTTCACGAGCCCGATCACGGGTGGCACGTCCAGCGCGCTCGACGGCAACCTCGCGGCGAACCGCGTCGCGAAGACGTTCACGCTGACCGGCCTGTCGATCCCGAACGGGACTGAAGTCATGCTGCGCTGGTCCGATCCGGACCAGTCCGGCGCCGACCACGGCCTCGCGATCGACGACTTCTCGGTCACGCCGCACGGCGTAGTCGCGCAGCCGAATCTCGGCATCGACGACGTATCGGTTGCCGAAGGCGACGCGGGCACGACCGTCGCGACGTTCACGGTGAGCCTTTCGCAGCCCGCCGGCGCCGGTGGCGTCACGTTCGACATCGCGACCGCCGACGGCACCGCGAGCGCGGGCAGCGACTACGTCGCCAAGGCGCTCGTCTCGCAGTCGATCCCGGCAGGCAGCAGCAGCTACACGTTCGACGTGACCGTCGACGGCGACGTGCTGCCGGAGGCGAACGAGACGTTCTTCGTCGATGTGACGAACGCCACCGGCGCGACCGTCACGGACGGACAGGGCCAAGGCACGATCGTCGACAACGATGCGCCGCACCTTTCGATCGCCGACGTCGCGCAGAGCGAAGGCAATGCCGGCACGACGAACTACGTATTCACCGTGTCGCTCACGCAACCGGCCGGCCCGGGCGGCGTCACGTTCGACATCGCGACCAGCGACGGCAGCGCGACCGCGCCATCCGACTACGCAGCGACGTCGCTCGCGGGCCAGACGATTCCGCCCGGCAGTTCGACCTACGCGTTCACCGTCGTCGTCAACGGCGACACGACGAGCGAGCCGGACGAAGCGTTCAACGTCAACGTGAGCAACGTCGTCAACGCCGTCGTCGACGACGCGCAGGCGACCGGCTCGATCGCGAACGACGACTTGAACAGGATTCACGACGTGCAAGGCAACGGCGCCGCGACGCCGATCGCCGGCGCGACCGTGACGGTCGAGGGCGTCGTCACCGCCGAATTCCTCGGCTCGTCGAAGCTGAGCGGCTTCTTCCTGCAGGAAGAGGACGCCGATGCCGATGCCGACCCGAACACCTCCGAGGCGATCTTCGTGTTCTGCGGATCCTGCGTCGCGGGCTCGGTGGTCGAAGGCCAGCGCGTGCGCGTGACCGGCACGGTCAGCGAATTCTTCAACATGACCGAACTGACCCCGCCGTCGGCCGCGTCGGTCGTCGTCACCGATGCGGGCAACCATCTCGCGGACGTCACCCCGGCGACGATCACGCTGCCGGTCGTCGGCGACGTCGATGCGTACTACGAGGCGCGCGAGGGCATGCTCGTCACGTTCTCCGACACGCTCACGATCTCCGAATTCTTCGAGCTGCCGCGTTACGGCCAGATCGAGTTGTTGCAAGGCGGTCGTTCGCGCACGTTCACCGAAGACAACGCGCCGAGCGTCGCCGGCCTCGCCGCGCACCTCGAGGATCTCGCGCGCCGCCGCGTGATCCTCGACGACGACAACAACGTGCAGAACTCCGTGCTGGCGCAGCCGAACGGCCAGCAGGCGATGTACTGGCCGCACCAGAACGGTGGTTTCGGCGCCGGCACGCAGGGCCTCGACTACTTCCGCGGCGGCGACACGATTTCGGGCCTCACCGGCGTGCTGCACTGGTCCTTCGCCGGGTTCACCGGCACCGACGCCTGGCGCGTCCGCCCGACGGCGGCGCATCCGGTCGCGTTCACGCCGGTCAACACGCGTCCGGCGACGCCGCCGGACGTCGGCGGTTCGATCCGTGTGGTGGGCATGAACCTGCTCAACTACTTCACGACGATCGACACGACCTCGTCCAACAACAGCGGACCTTGCGGTCCGGGCGGCACGCTCGACTGCCGCGGCGCCGACAGCGCGGCCGAACTCAGCCGCCAGCGCGAACGCGCCTCGATCGTGATCTGCACGCTCGATCCCGACATCGCGGCATTCATGGAGCTCGAGAACACGACACCGAGCGACACGATCGACAACCTGCTCGGCGCGGTCAACGCGCGCTGCGGCGGCGCGCACCCGTATCAGGCCGCGAGCACGGGCGGAACGCTCGGCACCGACGCGATCCGCGTGCAGATCGTCTATCGCAGCGGCGTCGTCTCGCCGGTCGGGTCGCCGCTCGTCGACCTCGACCCGATCCACGACCGCCCGCCGACCGCGCAGACGTTCGACGTGACCGACGCGACCAATCCCGCGTTCGGCCAGCGCTTCACCGTCGTCGCCAACCACCTCAAGTCGAAGGGCAGCTGCCCCGGCAGCGGCGCCGACGCGGACCAGGGCGACGGCCAGGGCTGCTGGGCGCCCAAGCGCACGCAGCAGGCGAACCGCACGATGAGCTGGATCGCGGGTACCGTGATCCCGGCCGCGGGCGACCCCGACGTGCTCCTGCTCGGAGACTTCAATTCGTACGCGAGCGAGGACCCGGTCGCCGCACTCGAGGCCGGTGGTTACGCGGATATGGAGACCGTACTGCACGGCACGAACGCGTATTCGTACCAGTTCGACGGCGAACTCGGCCACCTCGACTATGCGTTCGCGAACGCGAGCCTGCAGTCACAGGTGACCGGCGCCGACGCCTGGCACATCAATTCCGACGAAGTGCCGTCGTTCGACTACAACGACGAGATCCGCGACACCGGTGAAGCGGCGCAGGAAGAGAAGCCGGACGGCTCCGCGCTCGCTCCGCCGCGCGTGGTGTTCGAGCCGGCCTCGCCGTACCGCGCGTCCGACCATGATCCGGTCGTCGTCGGCCTGTTCGGCAGCACCGACCTCGCGATCGCGCTGGCCGATTCGCCGGACCCGGTCACGGCCGGCAACAACCTCACCTATACGATCACCGCGACGAACAATGGCCCGGCGGACGCGCCGTCGACGAGCTGGAGCGACACGCTGCCGGCAGGCACGACCTTCGTGTCGCTGGCCTCGTCCGCGGGCTGGAGCTGCACGACGCCGGCGGTCGGTGCGGCCGGCGCGGTCGATTGCAGCATCGCGTCGTTCGCGATCGGCGATGCGACGTTCTCGCTGACCGTCGCGGTTTCATCGGGCGTCACCGGCGGCACCGTGCTGAGCAATACGGCGGCGATCACGAGCAGCCTCGGCGATACCGTGCCGGCCAACAACAGCGCGACCGCGACGACGACGGTCACCGGCGCGCCGCAGGGCCACCTCACGATCACACCGACGAGCGTGTTGTTCGGCAACCAGGCGGTCGGTACCACGAGCGCGGCGCAGACGGTCACCCTCGGCAACGACGGCAGCGCCTCGCTCGACGTGGCGCCGCTGACGCCGCCGAGCACGCCGTTCGCGCGTAGCGGCGGCACGTGCGCGAGTTCGGGCCCGATCACGATCGCGGCCGGCGCAAGCTGCACGTTGAGCTTCACGTTCTCGCCGACGGTGGCGGGCGCGGCGAACCAGGTCCTGACGGTGACCGCGAGCGCGCCGGGCAGCGGCACGATCACGTTGAGCGGTACGGGCATCGTCGTCAACGATCCTCCCGCGGCGACGGTGGCGCCGACGTCGCTGGGCTTCACGGTGCGCGAAGACCAGACCGGTACGCAGACACTGAACATCGCGAATGCGGCAGGCAGCGACGCGCTGACGTACGCGATCACGGGACAGGCCTCGCGCATCGCGCGGCTGCTGCCGCACGTTTCCAAGGTCCGCCACGCACACGGTGCGCTGCGCAGCACGGGCATGCGCGTCGTCCGCGCGGGCACGGGCGTGCATTCGGGCGTCGCGCCGTGGGCGCCGGTCGGGCCCGACGGTTCGATCACGTTCCAGGCCGACGACGGCAGCTACGAGAACGGCATCGCGTGGACCGACGCTGCGGGCACGACGCAGAACACGTCGCTTTGGCTGAACCGCTATTCCGCGACGGGTGCGCTGACGATCGGCACGGTGTCGATCGAATGGCCGAATGCGACGTCGGCCAACGGCGACGTGACTGGCAAGACGGTCAACATCGTCGCCTATTTCGACGCGGACGCGGACGGCGACCCAAGCAACGCGGTGCGCCTGGGCGGCAATACGCCCGTGACGGTCAATGGACCGGACGCATTCGAGAACTACGCGACGGCCTTCGCGGTGCCGGCTGCGGGCGACGTCTACCTCGGCTTCGTCGACACGTTCGCGGCGGGCGGTACGACGCCGGTGCTGTATTCGGCGGCGCTCGACGACGGCGGCGATCCGAATGTCGGCTGGGTCGCCGCGATGAGCACGGGCGACGCGGACGTCGACGTGATCGGCAACAACGACAACATCGGCACGCTCGACGGCCTCAGTGGCGGAACGCTGGCGGGCGTGTGGATGGTGCGCGGCACGGCGGCCAGCGGCGGCGGCACGTGTTCGGGCGCGGCGGTCGCGTGGCTCGGCGCAAGCCCGGCGAACGGCACGGTCGCGGGCGGCGCGAACACCGACGTGACGATCACGGCGGATCCGTCGGCCGACGGCCTGGCGCCGGGCGACTACACCGCGGTGCTGTGCGTCGCGACCAACGATCCCGCGCATGCCTTGATCGCGGTGCCGGTCGCGTTGACGGTCACCCCCGCACCGGTGCTGCCGTGCTCGGCGGCGGACACGGTCTTCTGCGACGGTTTCGATCCGGCGACCGGCCCGTTCACGCAGCCGGTGCAGGATCCCGGCTTCGAGGCGACCCCGCAGGACGGGGGAGCGAACCCGGATTGGGACAGCCTCGACACGAATCCGGGTAGCGGTGGTGGCTCGGTGTTCTACAGCGCCTCCGGCGCCAGCGTGCCGACGCATGGCGGCGATTTCGCCGCCTGGTTCGGCGGCTGGAACGGCAATGCCGAGACCCAACATTTCTCGCAAAGCGTGACGTTGCCGAACGGCGGGCCGTTGTACCTGAACTACTGGCGCTTCGTCGCCGACGCCCCCGACGTGCCGGCGAACCTCGTGGTGTCGGTGGACGGCACCGTGGTGCAGAGCACCGACCTCAGCACGCAGCTGGACGCGGACTACACGCTGCAGTCGATCGACATCGGCGGCTTCGCCGACGGCGGCGTGCACGCGATCCGCTTCGAGTACGCGTACGACGACAGCGGCACGACCGACGGCAACACGTTCGTCGACGACGTCACCATCGACGCGACGCAGGCGCCGATCGCGCATTGAAATTGATAGTGGTCGCAAACCATCGAGGCCTCCTCCGGGAGGCCTCGTTCTTTCGTGGGTTCGCCTCCCGACGGCACCTCGCCAGGCCGCTGGCGCGGCCGCCTTGCCGGGCCGGCCTCAGCGTGCGGCCGCGTCGAGGTGCGCGAGGAGTCGCACGTTCAGCGCATGCTGCTGCGCCTGCCAGGCCGCGAGCTGGGCGGGGTCGATCCCGGGCTGCTCGTCGAGCGCGCTGAGCTTGCGCTTCCACCAGCTCGCGTAGCGGTAGGCGGACACGTCGCCGGTGACGTCGCTGCCGACCAGGCGGCCGTGCAACGCGTCGATCGCGGCGAACAGGTCGGTGTCGAGCAGGCGACCCTGGTCCCAGTTGGTGCGCGCGATCGCGGGATCGAGCACGTCCTTGTCGATCGAGAGGTAGATCGCGTGTTTCGCGCCGCGCTGTTCCTCGACGAAGCGGTCGATCAGCGCCGCGCGCGTGTCGAACGCGCGGAACGCATGCGCGAGGCCCCAGCGCGCCGCCCAGCGCGTGTCGACGCCGATCGTCCAGTAAGTGAGCTTGCGCCGGCGCAGCGGCGTCAGGTAGTTCTCCCACGCATGCGCGCGCGAGACGTCGGCGGAGCCGATGCCGAGCACGTGCACGTGCGCGACGTAAGGCAGCAGCGCGACCTGGCGCACCCAGGAGCCGCAGTGCACGCCGAACGGAAAGCGCATGTTGTCGGGGTGGTTGTCGAACACGACGACGTCGAACGGGGCGCTCGCCGCGCGCCGCTCGATGAGCGGCCAGCTCACGTGGTGGTAGTCGCCGCTGCCGAGGAAGACCGTGCCGTGTTCGCGTGGCACGCGTGCCTCGAGCTCCGCGGCGAGCGCGCGCATCATGCGCAGCGAGCAACCGAAGCGGATCGCCTCCTGCCGATCGGCGAGGTCGAGCACGAGCGCGCCGGGCAGGGCGCCGACCGAGCGGTCGAAATCAAGGACGATCGGCGCGGCCAAGCTCGACTCCGGTCCCGGCCTTCGTGTCCGCCCACGCGCGATCGCTCTCGAAATGTGGCGCGACCCGGCGCAGCAGCGCGCGCAGCACGCGGCTGCGCGGGCGCACCGCATGGCGCGTGAAGGTGAAGCGCGCGCCGAGGTAGGCCTTGATCTGCGGATCGGTCCAGCCGGCGACGTAGCAGCACAGTTCGCGCTGGCGCGCGTATTCGAGGTTGTGCATCCAACTCACGAAATAGAGATTGTGCTCGCGTGCGGCGGGGTACGAGAAGCCGACGTACTTGTCGACGAGCGCCTCGCCGACCTCGAAGCAAAGGTTCCAGCCGATCATGCGCCCCGCGTGCCGATAGACGAACACCACCCCGCCGCAGTCGCGGTCCTGCAGCAGTGCGTCGAAGAAGGCGCGGCTGAGGCGGTCGAACTGGATCTCGCTCTGCGCATACACCTCGAGGTACAGCGCGTAGCACGCCTCGCGCAGGGTCGCGTCGGCGAACGCGGGCCCGGTCGTGATTTCCTCGATCGAGAGGCCGCCGCGCGCGCGCAGCTTGCGGCGGATGTCCTTGCGACGTGAAGGCGACAGCCGCGCGAGGTATTCGTCGACGGATTCGAAGTCGATCGGCACCCAGGCCAGCGCCTGTCCTTCGAGCAGGACGAAGCCGGCGCGCTCGCAGGCGTCGGCGATCGCGCGCGCCTGGCCATTGCTCCCCTGGTCGAGCAGCGGCGACTCCTGCGGGATGTCCTTGACGATGAGGAACGGCTGGCGCGCCGCGTGCCCGGCGAGCCACTCCTCGACGAGGACGCACGCGTCCGCATCACGCGGGAACAGGGCGTATTCGGAAACGGTCGTACCGACGAAACACGTGCGCGGGCGCAGCCAGCGGCTCCACCAGCGATACAGCGGCAACGCCGATACGCGCTTGCGCAGCGCAGCGTCCGCGGTCGTCAGCAGGTCGAAGGGTGCGACGAATGCGGGCGTGCCCGACGGCATCACGACGGCCGAGAATCCATCGGGCGGATGGGCGAGGAAGTGTCCGACCAACCCGGGCGGTTCGAGCAGGTTGCGGTATTCCGCGCCCGGGGCGACCGTCGCGGTCGCCATCACTCGATCGCGGCGGCGAGGCGCGCGCCCTGCAACGGCTCGGGCGCGCGTCCGTCTGCGACGCGCCGGAAGAACGCCGCCGAGCGTTCGATGACCTTGGCGCGTTCCTGGTCGACCGTGACCATGTGGTAGCTGTCGTCCAGAAGCAGTGTTTCGACCGGGGCGCGCACGCCGCGTTCGACGATGCGCACGTTACGCAGCGAGGCGACGTCGTCGTGGGACGAGTGGGCGACGAAGCACGGCGCGCGCACGCGGCCGAGCTGCCTGCGCACCGTGCGCGAGAGGCGCTGGAACTCGGCGAGCGAGCGCCACGGGAAGCCGGCGAGGCCGGCGGCCTGGCTGTCCCCGGACAGCATCGCGCCGACGACGCGGCGGCGGATTCGCTCGTCCTTGATGCCGTACGGCTCGACTTCCGCCGACACCATCCCGCGGCCGAAGCCGAGCGAGGTCACGAGCGGCAGCAGGAACGCGAATCTACCGACCGGAGGCGTCGCCCAGCCGTCGTGGAAGAAGGTCGTGCCGTACAGGGCGAGGCCGTCGACCGCGTGCGGACGGTCGATCGCGAGCTTGAGTGCGAGGATCGCGCCCATCGAGAGGCCGGCCACGAACAGGTGGTCCACGTCCTCGCGCAAGCGGCCGGCGGCCTCGACGACGCTCGCATACCAGTCGCGCCAGCCGGTCGCGAGGAGATCGGCGTCGTCGCCGCAATGACCGGCGAGCTGCATGCCGAGTACGCTGAACCCGGCGCGGTGCAGGCCGTTGCCGACGAAACGCATTTCGGTCGGCGTGCCGGTGAGGCCGTGGATCAGCAACACGCCGGAGCGGCCGCCGCGAAGGTGGAATTCGGAGGACTTGATCATTCGCTCGACGATGACGCGTGCGCCCTCGGGGCGCCGAACGATCGCAGCATCGCGCGGGCGCCTTTCGCAGGAGTTTCGTCGCGGACGGTTGGCCCGGGCTTTGCTTCAGCTCGTGCATCGCCTGGTCCGAGTCCGCCATGAGTCGCATCGCCCATCTCTGCCACGTGTCGTTCGCAGGCCTGCATGCGCTGTTTCCGCTGCTCGGCGCGCTCGTCGCCGTTCGCAGCGGGAGCGACTGCATCGCGAAGGCGATCCCAGGGCTCGGCGTCTGCACGAGCACGTACTGCAAACCCGAACGTCGCGCCACGATCCGCTGAAGCCGCGCCCTCGGCGAATGTCAGATTCGCGCGCGTCCTGTCAGGTACGGCGCAGCGTGCGAACGGGAATGCGCGGAGCGGCGCGCGGCCGAAGGGGCACGGAACTTGCAGCGCCCATCGCGAACGATCCGCGAGTCTCAGGGGGACTCCATGAGCTATGACATCCTCAAGAGCCTCGGGCTCGACCACCTCGACGCGAGTTCGCCCGATTTCGTCAAGACACTCGAGCGCATGCAGCGCGAGGCGTTCCAGGCCCTGCAGAAGGACGAGCAGCGCCGCGAGACGGGCGACCGGCCGGAGACGATCGTCGGCTGATGCGACGGCGTTCGCGTGAGCCGACTGCGGCATGCGCGTCGCCGCAACGGGTATAGTCCGCCCGCGCCGTCGACGACGGCATTCGAGCGCACGGACCCGCATGCCGATCCATCTCTTTCTCGCCTCCCAGTCGCCGCGCCGACGCGAGCTGCTGCGCCAGATCGGCCGCGCATTCGACGTCCTCGACGTCGACGTGCCCGAGCGCCGCGAGCCGAACGAAACACCCGAAGACTACGTCAGCCGCGTCGCGCGCGAGAAGGCCGGCGCGGGGCTGCTGCAGGTGGCCGCCGTGCACGAGGCGGTCGTGATCGGCGCGGACACCGAAGTCGTGCTCGACGACGAGGTGTTCGGCAAGCCCGCCGACGCCGCGGACGCGGCGGCGATGCTGCGGCGCCTGTCCGGCCGCAGCCATCGCGTGCTGTCCGCGGTGTGGTGCGTCAGCGCGGGTCGTGAAGAGCATGCGCTGAGCGTTTCGACGGTCGAATTCGCGCCGATGTCGGAAGCCGACATCGCCGACTACGTCGCGACCGGCGAAGCCTTCGGCAAGGCCGGTGCGTACGCGATCCAGGGCCACGCCGCCGCATACGTCCGCCGCCTCGACGGCAGCCATTCGGCCGTCATGGGCCTGCCGCTGCACGAGACCTCGGTGCTGCTGCGCCGCTTCGAAAGCGCCTGAGCCGACGTTCAGGGCGAACGCACCGACCCTTCGGCGATCATCGCCTCCGCGAGGTCGCCGTACACGGCCGCCCAGGCATGCTCGAGCTCGGGCGTGAACGCTTCGCCGAACTGCTCGTGCAGCGCGATCAGCAGGGCAGCGCCGACGTCGTCGTAATCGTCCTCGCGCACGCCGTAGCCGACATGGCGCCGACCGAGCCCGGCGAACTCCTGCGCGAGACGGTCCGGCGCGTCGAGCCCGCGCACGATCGACGCGAGCATGTCGACGAGCTTGCGCACTTGCGCATCGAGGTCGACCGGGAACAGACGGCGCGTGTCGGGGCGCAGGCGGAACAGCGTCGCGTAGAAGCGGCGACCGAGTTCGTCGGGATCGCCGAGGGCGGCGTAGCTCTCGCGTACCCGCTGTATGTCGTCGTCGTGCATGTCGTGGTTCTCGCCTCGTGCGTCGGACCTGGTGTGGGCGTCGCGGACCTGGGTCGTGCAATCAGCCGTCGAAACCGTTCGCGAAGATGACGTCATTGCCGTCGAACAGCACGGTAGTCTGCGCGAGATCGGAGAACTCGCCGTCGCTGACCTCCACTTCGAGTGCGCAGCCGGACAGGCCGGCCGGCACCGGAGCGGCCAATGTTACCGAGCCCGCATCGTCGATCGCGAACAGCCCGGGGCAGGTCGTCTGCGAGAAGCTGAAGGAGAGCGGGCCGGGAAGTCCGTCGTCGTTGAAGCTCGCCACGAATACGATCGATCCGACCGCGAGACTCGCCGGCACCGTGTACTGTGGTAGCAGGTCCAGCGACGGCCCCGAGTTCTGCACCGGCTCGGCCTCGATCGCGCCGCGGTCGACGATGCCGTGCTGCACGCGCGGATTGCCCGCGGCGTCGAGGCTGCCGATGCCGCCGAACGGATTGCCGACGCCGCTGTCGCGCAGCGGTGAAACGGCGTTCGGCGTGCGGTATACGCCGACTTGCGTCCACTGCGCCGATCCGTGCGTCGTGGCCTGTTCCAGGTACTCGCCGTCGAACCAGTCCGTTTCGAAATGGTTGTTGCGCAGCGTCAGCGCGCGGCTGCCGTACGGGCCGGCCTGCACGCCGCCGTAGATCGTCGTCGCGAAATTGCTGGCGACGACATTGTTGGCCGCGCTGATCGTGCCGCCGAGGCTCAGCGCGTACGGAACCTGGTCGTCGCCCGCGACGTTGTCGTGGATCGAGTTGTTGTTGAACGAGCACAACGAATCGACGGAGCAGGCCACGTGAACGATCGAGCTGTGGCCGACGTAAGCGATGTTCGACGCGATCACGTTGCCGATCATCTTCACCTGGCCCGTGGCGGACTGGTTCACGCGAACGACGCGCCCGGGTCCGCCGGCGCCCGCGCCGGTGTAGAGGACGTCGGTGCCGACGATCACCACGCGCTCCATCGTCAAGCCGCCGCCGGGGAAGTCGCCCTGGTAGTCGAGCGCGACGCCGTCGTAGTCGAGATGGGTGTCGCTCGCGTCGGCGATCGTGAGGTTGCGCAGCGAGATGCGGCCGCCGAGGCCGTCGCCGTTGATCGTGTCGCCATGGAACACGAGCGCAGGCCCTTTGGATTGGGCATCGAGCACGGTGCTCTCGGCGGTCGACACCTGGCTCGAACAGGCGTCGTTCCAGCCGCCCGACACGTCCAACGCCGCGACGAGGTCCGAGCTGCGTGCGTAGTACTCCCAGCGGACGTCGCCGGTCGGCCAGTGGCTGCCGGTCAGCGTGCCCGCGACGATGCGCACGTCGTCGTCATGGCCGTTGGTCGCCGCCGAGGCGAGCGCGTCGTCCAGTTGCGCGCCGGTGGCGACGCAGAAGACCGCGGCGTGGACGGGGCTGAACGCCGGCAGGCACAGCGCGAGGGCGGCCATGAGCGACGCGCGAGGATGCGTGGAGCGGGTGGACATGACGGGTACTCTCGAAGGGTTCGGGATATCGGTGAGCCGCGCCATGCCGACCGCGCAGCCCGGAGTGGTCACGGTTGATCGAAGCCGTTCCTGAAGAGGAGGTCGGACAACTCGAATGCGCCGACGTCGACGGCCGCGCCTTGCACGCGCGGACGACCATCCGCGTCGTAGCTGCCGCTGCCGCCGGCGGGATTCGCGACACCGCTGTCGACGAGGATGGAATCGGGGCGCAGGCGCGGGTTGCCGCTCCCGATGAAGCCCGGATCGCCCGTGCTCGGCGTGTTGTCGCCCGCTGGCGCATTGCCGTCGCGGCTTCCGGAATGCACGCGCGTGAGCCAGTGGTTGCCGCCCGCGAGGTAGAGGTCGGCGCGTCCGGCGCCGTTGCCCCAGGTCACGCTGTTGGCGAGTTCGGTGCTCGCGTCGGGCGAATTGTGCAGCGCGAGCCCGTTGACCGTGGATGCAGGGTCGCGCGACTGGTTGCCGGTGACCGTCAGGTGGTTGAGGCGGGTGATGCCGCTGCCGGTGGTATAGATGCCAAGGCCGCCGTTGAACTCCGCGTTGCCGCCGTCGACGACGAGGTCGCGCAGCACGAGCTCGCCCTTGTTGTCGAGTTCGCCGGATGCCGACGAACTCTGCACGCCGCCGCGACATGCGGTCAGACGCACGCGCTCGATCGTCGTGCTGTTGCCGGCGGCCGTCCAGCCGAGCAGGCACGACCCGTTGCCGGGCACCGTGCCGTCCGGACTCGAAATGGCGAGATCGTGGATGTACAGCAGGGCCCCGCCGCTCGCCTGCACGTTGTACGAGAGTGCCTTCTGCGTCGAGCGTGCGACCAGCACGGTGGTGTCGTGGCCCAGTCGATGGTTCGTGCAAGCGCCGTCCGTCCAGCCGCCTGAAACCTCGACGATCTGGTTCGTGCGCGAGAGGCCGAGCAGCGGCAGCGCGGTCGCATCGGCGAGATCGTACTCGCCCTCGCGCAACTTGATCAGCACGATCGGATCGGTCGAGGCGACGGCGTCGTTGAAGGCGGCGACGAGGGCCTGCGGTGTCGCGACGCAGCGCGTCATCGCGTGGCCGAACGCGGGCAGGGCGAGCAACACGGCGGTGGCGCCGCGCAGCAACAACAGGGGAATGCGAAACATCACGGACGACTCTCGATTCGCCGGGTAGGCGGCGAGGCGCAGGATGTCGATGCGCACCCCGCGTCGCCTGACCGGCGCACGACGGCCCAATCACGCGATCATTATTTCCTTTCCAATCCGTTGGTTGCGCCGCCCGGTGCGGCTTCGCGGGCGGCTACGATCGACGCCAGCGCGACCCGGGCGCCGGCGACGGCGAGCGGCGGATAGGGTGGGTCGAGCGCCTTTTCCTGTTCGACCGGCTCGCCGAGTTCGGCGGCGAGCAGCCGCGCCTCGTCGGCGAACGGCAGGTCGAGCACGCCCTGGCGGCGCGCGGCGGCGAGTTCCTCGCGCGCGGTGGTTCGGTCGCCGGCCCGCAGGGCGCTGCGCGCGGTCGCGAGCGACCGCACGGTCGGTGGGGTCGAGGACAGGTTCGGCGTGATGTCCGGGAACAGGCGCAGTCCGATGAGCGCGCAGAGGCTCGCGACCGTGCCGTCGCCGTTGCGCTGGCCGACGTCGAGCGCACGCTCGAACTCCTTGCGCGCCGCCGCGGCATTGCCCCGCACCATCTGCAGCTGGGCGAGCAACAGCGAGAGGTCGACTTCGTCGACGACCCAGCCGGCCTCGGTCATGCCGATGCGCGCCCGCTCGAAGTGGTCGATCGCGCCTGCCGGGTCGGCATCGAGCATCGCGGCAAGGCCGGCGTTCGCGCGTGCGCGGTTGCCGATGTCGCTGCGACCGTTCTTCTGTGCTTCGTCCGCGGCGCGTTCCCACGCGGCGCGTGCCGCCTGGCGATCGCCCCGGCTCCACGCGATGCGGCCCGCGAGGTAGTCCCAGGCCGCTGCATCGGTCGTGCGCGGAAGGCGATCGAGCACGGCTTGCGCGCCGGCGACGTCCCCGAACGAGGCCCGGTCGGCGAGCGCGGCCTCGAGCTTGCGGTTGCCGAGCGCGTCGACGTCGATCTGCCGGATCTCGGCGAGTGCGGCCTCGCGCAGGCCCTGGTAGTACTTGAGGTGCGCGCGCGCCAGATGCATTCGCCACGCCTGCGGGCGCAGGTCGAGCACGGCGCCCGCGTAGCGGATGATGTCGGCCGGAGCGCCGTCGCGTTCGGCCTCGGCGTAGCGGAGCACGGCATTGACATAGGCGTCATGCAGCGGCGCTGCACGATCCCTCGCACGGGCCAGCCAGCGCTGCGCGTCGGCCGCGTCGCCGGCGCCGACCGCCCACAGGCCGATCAGCAGCGGCGGCCACGGCGTTCGCGCATCGCTGTCGTCGAGCGCTTCGAGCAGGGCGCGCGCCCGCGCCCGGTCGCCGCCGTTGTCGTGCCGCATCGCGTCCGCGAGCAGGCGCACCGTGTCGGCGCGCGCGGCGTGCACGTCGCCGCCACGGATGCCATAGCCCGCATCGATCCACGCTGCGCCGCGCGGCCACGCGTGGACGGCAAGCGCGAGCAGGATCAGCGCGAGGACCAAGGCGGTGCCGACGGACGCAATCACGCGTACGCGTCGCGCCGCACGCGCCGGATCCGCCGGGACGTCGCCTGCCGTAATCGGCGAAGGCACCGTAGCGGCGAGTCGCTCGCCCTCGCGTGACGTGTCGGCGGCAGAGGACGCGACAACAGGGGAGGATGCGGCGACCGCGGCTGCCTCGCGTTGCACGTCCGCGTCGAAGCGGATGCCGACACCGCGCACGGTCACGATGCGTTCGCCTTGCGCGCCGAGCACGGCGCGGGCGCGGAAGATCGCCTGCGTGAGCGCCTCGTCGGAGACGATCTGGCCACCGGGCCAGAGCCGCGTAGTCAGTTCGTCGCGCGAGAGCACCCGGCCCGGCGATTCGCACAGCGTCAGCAGCAGGTCGAACGCGCGTCGCGATGCCGCGCGTTCGCGTGCGGCGACGAAGACGCGGCGGCCTTCCGGCTCGATCACGACATCGGCGAAGCGGTAGCGGTAGGAGGCGTCCTGCGGGATTGCTGCGCCCATCATCGCATCGAGAGGGTGACTGGTCGTGGCGGTCGCCGCCGGGCCGGCGGGCGCCTTTCGGCACGTCGCTAGCGTAGCGTCGGCGTGCATCGCGGCGCCAGCCTCGCCGCGTACGAACGTCAGGGGGCCAGCGAGACGAGGTCGTCGACGTCGAGTTGTGGTGCGTGCCGGAGGCGCTCGAGGCGCGCCTGCTCGACGTCCGCTTCCGCCGTGCGATGGGCGGCGCGCAGCGCCGCGATGCGCAATGCGATGGCTTGCGGGTGCTGCTCGAGCCACGGTTTCCAGGCTTCGCGAAGCAGGATGTCGTCGGACCGGCCGCTCGCGAGCTGCCAGCGACCAAGCTGGAACAGGCTCGCCTGCGCCGCCGGTCCGATCGCGCCCGGAGCGCGGTCGAGCCGGTCGGCGAGATCGTCCAGGGCGCCGGCCGCGTCGCCGTCGACGTGGCGCAATTGCGCGTCGAGGAGCGGCAGCCAGGCGGCCCAGGCGCGTGCGTCCGCGCGCGCGATCGCCCGGAACGCGTCGGCCGCCGCGTGGGCCGCCGGCGCATCGCCGCCCGCGGCGGCGGCATCGACGATGTCGGCGAGGATCGGCGCGAGACTGCGCGCGATGCCTGCCTCGGCGTAGACCGCGCGCGCCTCCTCGTAGTGCCGCAGCGCATCGGCGTAGTCGCCGCGGCGCGCGGCGCGCAGCCCGAGCGCCCAGGCGAGCTCGGCGCGCCAGTACGGATTGCGCTGGCGTTCCGCCGCGTCGCCGATCTGGCGCGCGAGGCGATCGACGTCGGCGCCGCGGTCGAAGGGCGCGAGTACGCCGAGCAGCTGCAGGCTCGCGAGCACTCCGAGCTGAACGTCGCCGCGACGGCGCGCGAGTGCGCGTGCCTGCTGGAGCAACGTCGCCGCGTCGAGCAGGCGGCCCTGGTTCGCCTCGGCGGCGCCGAGGTTCGCGAGCGTATTGCCCTCGAGCGTGGCGTCGCCGGCCGCGCGCGCGGCGTCGAGGCCCTGGCGCAGTTTCGCCGCCGCCGCGGCCGCGTCGCCGGCACCGTTGTCGATGGCCGCGAAGTTGACCAGCACGAGCGCCTCGCCACGCCGGCTGCCGGTCGTGCGCGCGAGCGCAAGTGCACGCTCGAACAGCGTGCGTGCCAGGTCGAAATGCCCGCGCTCGTCCTCGACCGACGCCTGCGCGACGAGCAGGTCGGTGAGCACGAACGGCCGATTCTCCGCCACGTCGGCGAGTGCCGCCTGCAGATGACGCGCGGCGCCGTCGAGATCGCCGCGGCGGAATGCGAGCGAACCGAGCTGGCGTTCCGCCGCGACGAGCAGTTCCTCGTCGCCGGCTTCGCGCGCTGCGGCGGCGACTTTCGCGGCGTTCGCTTCGCTCGCCTGCGCGTCGCCGGCGGCGCCTTGTGCGATCGCGAGGCCAAGACGCGGCCAGGCGAGGCCGGGGTCCTGATCGAGGCAGATCTCGAAGTATTTGCGCGCGCCGGCGGTGTCGCCGTGCAATTGCGCGTCGAGGCCACGCGCATACGCCTCGGCGAGAAACGCGCTGGCGATCCCCTTGCTGCGCACGTCGGGCAGCGGCGCAAGGTCGAGCCATCGGCGCACCTGGGTCACCGCGTCGACCGCGAGCGGAGCGGGTGCGCTGCCGTGCAGCGTCTCGCTGCGGTCGGCGGAGCCCGCGGCGACGAGGCGCACCTCGAGCTCGTACAGGGGGCCTACCCTGCGCAGGCGGGTGGCGACCAGGTGCGTCGCACCGAATGCGGCGCGCACCGCCGCCGCGCCGCCCGCATCGGATGCGCGGGTGGAGACATCGCTGGCGAGCACGTCCTTCGCCGCGACCACGTCGACGCGGCCGTCCTCGGCGAAAAGGCTGGCCATGAGACCCATGAGTCCCGCGCGCGTCCATCCAAGGCCGTCGTCGCCGCTGTCGTCCTCGAGCGGCAGGATCGCGATGCGCGTTCCCGCGGGCCCTTCGTCGCCGCCGGGACGCAACGCGCTGCGGTAAGCGAGGGTGCCGGCGAGTGCGACGGCCAGCGCGAACAGCGCGGCCGCGGCGACGAGGCGCCGGTGCAGGCGGTGCACGCGATGCGGCAACGCAGCGGCCGGTGCCTCCGGGGGAGGCGACGCGGCAGGCGGATCGTCGGGGAGTTCGACCACGTCGCCGACCCAGCGCAAGCCGCGGCCGTGCACCGTGCGGATCACGCGTTGCGCGTCGCCGTCGTCGCCGAGGGCGCGCCGCGCCTTGCGCAGCTGCTGGGAGAGTGCCGCATCCGTGACCGGACGGTCGCCCCAGAGCTCCGCGTTGAGTTCGCGCTTGTCGAGTGCGCGTCCGCGTTCGCGCAGGAGCAGGGCGATGAGGTCGAACACCTTCGCCTCGACTTCCACTGGCACTCCGTCGCGGCGGATTTCCCGTGCATCGAGGTCGATCAGGGTGTTGCCGGTACGGTAACGCAAACGTGCAACCGCGAGCATGAGGGGCGATCCGCGCAAGTCTACATGGCCGGGCCCCGCCGCCGGGCGGACCGGATCCCGCCCGGGGACGCGCGCGCTGCTGACGGCGGGCCGAAAGGTAGCTCTGCAACCATGCCCCGCCGCGTGACGACCCGTATTCGACAAGCGGGGCGCCGCGCAGCTATAAGTCGCTTCAATTTTATTCTCCAAGTGCTTACATGTCCGAAGAAATCCTGATCAACGTGACCCCGCGGGAAACGCGCGTCGCCCTGGTCGAGAACGGCATGCTGCAGGAGGTCCACGTCGAGCGGGCGAGCCGCCGCGGCTATGTCGGCAACATCTACAAGGGCAAGGTCAGCCGGGTCATGCCCGG